>JBDHDM010000526.1:0-2790 GCA_039591515.1 Gemmatimonadota bacterium
GGCTTGGGTTCGGTGGGCCACGATCGTCATCTTCACCTGGGCGGCGTGGACGAACGCCAGGCTCGCCCTGACCAACCCGCTCGAATATCAGGGCTTCGGTGAGTTGGCGGTCCTCGAGCCCTATCGGCGCTTCATCTACGGGTGGTTCCGGTTTCACACCGCGTGGCTGCTCCTTCCGATCGCCGCCGGACAACTCGGTATCGCGGTGCTGGAGCTCGCGAACTCCAGGTGGAGTCGCTGGCTGGGGGCTTGGAGCGCAATCGTGTTCCTGTTGGCGATCGCGCCGCTCGGGCTCGGATCGGCATTCCCTTTCTCCCTGACCTACGGCCTGGCCGTCCTGATCATGGCTCGCCGCCTGAGTCAGGCGGAGGTCGACCCGTTGTCTGCGGCACCGCAACGCCGCAGAATCGCGAGACCGTAGACCACGACCGCCGCACGCTCCGGTCGTGGAGTCGGCACCCTCGATCGGATCGGAGGGCACTAGATGGTCTCGGTCACCGTGGAGCATGCAGTGGTTCAGCGCCTGCTGAGCCCCGAGGACCCCGCGCTCAAGGTGAAGGTGCTCACGGATCTCCTGGACTACCCCGTGGACGATCCGGAGGTGGCCGCGACGCGCCGACGCGTCGCCGGCCAACCCTGGGTGAAGGCTACGCTCGATGCCCACAACGGCGACGGGACGTGGGGACGTGGCTTCTACCACAAGTACGACGGCACGAGCTGGGTCCTGCTTCACCTGAGCGAAGTCGGCGTGCCGATGGACCTGCCACAGGTAGCTTCTGGCATCGAGCACCTTCTCGACACAGCGGCGCCCGTTGATGCGATCCGCGGAGCACGGGGCCTCCCGTTCCATGATCTCCCGGGTGGCATGTACTGGAAGTACCCGATCGCCTGCCTGACTGCGCATATGGCTCTCGTGTTGCTCCGCGCCGGCTTGGTGGATCACGCCGTCACGCGAGCTGCCCTGAGAAGCTGTGCGCACCGCTTCGAGGCCGGCCGGGGCTTCGGTTGCTTCGTGGTAGACGACTCGCTGCTCCCCGCATGCGTCATGACCGTCCCGAAGGTCCTGAAGGCCTTCCTCGCGATCCCGGCCGACCTCCGGACGACAGAGGACGAGTCCCTGATCGAGCAGATGGTACAGCTGCTGAAGGGGTTCGGCCTCTACCGATATGTTCCACGGGAGGCGAAGGAATGGAGGGAGTGGGCTCACCACGCCACCGCCTCGGAGCGTAGGGTGGCGAAGCCCCAGTGGATCGCGTCCGGACGAGTCGAGCCCCGTCAGTCCAAGGATGGCTGGCTACGCTTCAGCTTTCCGCACAGCTACAACTCGGACCTGCTCGAAGTGCTACTACTGGTGGGGGAGGTGGCGCCCTACCGCGACGAGGTTGTCGACGCCGGGCTCGAGGTCGTCCTCTCGAAGCGTGGACGGGACGGAACGTGGAAGATGGTCGGCGGGCTCAACGGCAAGATGCACGCGGATCTGGACCGAAAGGGGAAGCCGAGCCCATGGATCACGTACCGCGCTCTCCTCGCTTTCAAGAGATTCGGCCTGTTGGAGCCGATCCGCCGCTCACGCCGAAAGAGGTTCAAGTACGCCATGCGCTCCAGGTCAACGAGGACACCGCCTCCAAGTGAGGACCACGCCGCATGGGAGGCGGTCGCCACGTTTTGGCATGAGCGCATGGGTGAGGGAAACGACTTCGTAGATGTGCTCGTTTGGCCAACCGTGAGGAGGCTTCTTCCCGCACTCTCCGGTGCACGCGTTCTCGACGTGGGCTGCGGCAACGGTCTCTACGCACGCAAGCTGGCCGCTGCCGGTGCGAGTGTGCTCGCCGTCGATTATTCGGAGCGAATGTTGGACCACGCGCGCGAGGCTACGGACGCCGGAGAGATCGACTACGGGGTCATGGACGCTGCGGACTCGCAGAGCCTCGAAGCACTGCCGACCGGTGAGTTCGAGGCGGTCTTGTCGACCATGGCGCTGATGGACATGTCGGATATCGGACCGCTCTTCCGCGTGCTACCGCGCGTGCTGAAGCCGGGGGGCTCGTTCGTATTCGCGACGGCTCATCCGAGCTTCAATTCCCCGCATGCGACACTCGAGCGCGAAGCCGATGCGGCGGGATCGATTCGCGTCGAGGCGTACCAGACGCCGAGCGAGGCGCGGGGGGCCGCAATTCGGGGTCAGCCCGCCGAGACGTTGTTCTTCCACCGTTCGCTCGCCGACCTGCTTCGGCCGGCGTTCGAGTCTGGCCTGGTACTGGACGCACTGGAGGAAGCGGCCTTTCCCGCGCATCATCCACAAGGACCACGGCCCGACTCATGGGGGGGCCCATTCCATGAGTTCCCGGCGGTCCTGGTGGGACGAGTCAGACCGCGTGTCGCCTCCAACGATCCGTGACGACATCACCCTCGAGCCCATGCCGATCCTCCCGGCTTGAAACTGGAGCCATCATGGACCCGGATGCACTGGCGGCGGTCGCCGAACTGATGGGAGCCGCCGGGATGATCGCCTCTCTGGTCTGCCTTGCGAGCCAGGTTCGGAGCTCGACCGCTCAAGCGAGACAGGTCGCGGCCCAGAGTCGCCAGGTCGCACTCGTCTTGGCGCTCGTCGCGAGTGCCCCACTTCAAGGCCAAGAGTCGAGCCTCGGGGGGGATCCGTTCGCCTCTCACCTCCTGGGCGAGTGGACGGGAGCCGGGATGTACGAGGGCAACCGGCTCGAGCTCACCAGGACGTGGACGCTGGAGCTGGGATCCGCCTTCCTTCGCGCGGACATGGCGGTCTCGATGCCC
>JBDHDM010000527.1:0-4149 GCA_039591515.1 Gemmatimonadota bacterium
GCGCCTCGACTGCGATGTAGGCCTTCCCGGGGTCCCACCTGGAGGCGTCGATGCCGCGCACCACGCCGTCCACCGGCCAGTCGGGCAGGTTACCCGTGACGTCCTGCCACGTGCTGCCATCGTCCCGGCTCACGTGCATCTTGCCGTCATTCGACCCGGCGTAGAACACGCCCTGCTGAGCGGGCGACTCGTCGAAGGAGTAGATCACGCAGCAGTACTCCACCCCGATGTTGTCCGGGGTCAGGCCGCCACTGATTCCCTGGCGACTCTTGTCGTTGGTCGTCAGGTCGGGGCTGATCACGTCCCAGCTCTGCCCACCGTTGCGTGTGCGGTGCACGTGCTGGCTCGTGACGTAGATCGTGTTGTTGTCGTGGGGTGAGACGAGTAGCGGGAACGTCCACTGGAACCGATAGCGCAGGTCCTCGGCGGGCCAGCCGCCGGTGCTCTCGGGCCAGACCTCCACGTTGCGGAACTGGCGTGTCCGCTCGTCGTGCCGCACCACGATCCCGCCTCGGGCTCCGGACCCGGAAGCGCTCGACCAGACGATGTCCGGATCGGTCGGGTCGGGCGTGGCGAACCCGCTCTCTCCCCCTCCGACCTGGTGCCAGTCGCCGCGCGGGATGGAGCTTCCGCCGAAGCCTCCGTACAGAGAGTTGCTCGGACCGCGGTACGAAGGCCCGTCCTGCCGATTCCCGAGCACGTTGTAGGGAATCGCGTTGTCGACGGTCACGTGGTACATCTGCGAGATCGGAAGCTCGACACGGTGGTACGTCTGGCCGCGGTTGTTGGAGATGTGCACTCCCTGATCGTTCCCGATCACGAGACGGTCCCCGTTGTGGGGGTCGATCCAGAGGTCGTGGTAATCCCCCCCGGGACGTTGGGGGCCCTGGTGATTTACGTAGGTCAGGCCACCGTCCCACGACCGGGAGAGCGCGGCGGTGAGGAAGAAGATCTCGTTCTCGTCGTCGGGCAGGACGCGGCAGTTGTTGTAGTAGCCCGTCCGCCCGCCCAGGTCGCGACTGTGGTTGATGAGCTCCCAATCCATGCCTCCGTTATCGGACCGCCAAAACTCGCCCGACTCGGTTTCCTGGCCGTGCCACGGGACCCCGTCGCCTGTCTCGATGAGGGCGTAGACTCGGCGGGAGTTCGCCTTCGACATGCAGACGTCGACCTTGCCGACGGGCAGCGTCGGGAGTCCTCGGCCCTCGAGCTTGGTCCAGCTGTTGCCGGCGTCGCGAGACACGTAGATGCCCGACCCCGGCCCGCCGCTCTCACGACCCCACGTGTTGAACACGACGGTCCACAAGCCCGCGAAGAGAATACGCGGGTTGTTCGGGTCCATGATCACGCTCGACGCACCCGTGTTCTGGTCCACGAAGAGCACGTGCTCCCACGTCTCGCCGCCGTCCATGGTGCGAAACACGCCACGCTCGGGCTGTGGCCCGTGCGCGTGACCCAGGGCCCCGACGTACACGATGTCCGGGTTTGACGGGTGGATCACGATCCGCGAGACGCGTCCGATCGCGTCGAGACCCATGTGCTCCCAGCTCTCTCCCCCGTCGGTCGAACGGTAGACGCCATCGCCGATCGTGACGTTGGAGCGAATGTGAGGCTCTCCCGTGCCGGCCCAGACGATCTGCGGATCCGACGTGGAAACGGCCAGCGCGCCGACCGAGTGAACGTCCTCGCCGTCGAAGAGGGGACGCCACGTGATGCCGCCGTCTTCGGTCTTCCACAGTCCGCCGGAGGCCGCGCCCGCATAGTACGTGAGTGGGTCACCCACGACGCCGGAGACGGAGGCGACGCGGTTGCCGACCACCCCGATGTGGCGATAGGTGAGTGACGAGAGGTGCTCGGCCGGGACCTGCGCGGCAGACGTCTCGGTGAAAGACGTGAGCGCGAGGAGGGCGAGGCACGCCGTGCCCCACAGGGGGACGTGGCGCTGGGGAGACCCGATCATGGAAGGCTCCTGCCGGATGGGAGACACGCTGCTGGGATCGAGGCGGGAGGCGTGCCCGCAATTGGCGTCGGTCCGGCAGGGCCCGCAAGACGGCGAGGATCGAAGCCTCCCCGCTCGCCGCGGGAGGCGCGCATACGCGAAAGGGCCCGGACCGATCGGTCCGGGCCCCCTTGCCGACGCGGAGCCGGGCCTCGCTAGAAGCCGCCTCCGGGCCGCCGGTTCATCTCCGAGAGTCGCTCTTCGAGCTCGCGCATCGCCTCTTCGATCCTCGCCTCGATTTCCGTCCCCACCTCGGAGTCGAGGCTTTCCAGTTCGACGGACAGTTCCTCGAAGTCGCTCCAATCGATCTCTCCTTCGAGACCCTCGAGCGCGAGGGTGAGATCCTGGAGGCCGTCCAGATCGATGACGATCGTCTCACCGTCGACCTCGAAGGCAAACCCCATCTCGTCGAAGTCGAAATCGAAGTCGAAATCGAAGTCGAAGTCGAAATCGAAGTCCTCGTCTCCGTCCCACATCACGACCTGCTCACCGCCCCCTCTCCGCTCCAGGTGGCGGAGCGCACGCTCACGAGCTCGGACCGCCCGTTCCTCGGCGCGCTCCTGCCTCTCTTTGGCGCGGACGGCTCGCTCCTGAGCCCGTAGCTCGAGCTCCTCGGTGCGGACCTCGCGCTCCTGCGCTCGGATTCGGTGCTCGGCGTCGCGGACCCGCCGCTCGGCCTCTCGGACCCGCGCTCGCTCGGCCCGCTCGAGCGCGCGCTCGAGCTGTGCCCGTTCGAGCTCAATCCCCCCGAGCTTCTGGACCCTGACGTCCACGTCGGCCACGCGAACCCCACCACAACCGACCTCTCGCCCCCGTTCAGCGCGACGACGACCCGCTGCTGCTCTTCGAAGACCTTCTGCGCCGTCGCCTCGTGTGAGCATCGAGTCGCGGTCTCCGCTTCCTCCCCGGCGCTGGCCAGGAGCAGGGTCGCGCCCGCCGCCAGTGTCGCTCCACCCACGATCATCGCGATCGAAAGCGCGTCGGTCCGGAACTGATGCATCGTCCTCCCCCTCGGTGGAATCTCCGCCCCGTTTCTTCTTCAGACGAGACTCGCGTGAAAAAGGTTGCGCGTCATTCGAACCGGAGCGCCACGACCGGATCGACCGACGAGGCCCGCCGGGCCGGGAGCCAGGTGGCGAGCAGCGCGATCAGGCTCAGGCCCACGGCGACCGCGCCGAACGTCGGCGGATCGATCGGCTGGACGCCGAACAGGAGTGAGGCCATGAGCCGGGTCACCCCGGCCGCAGCGACCAGGCCCACCCCCACCCCCGCCGCCGCCAGGGCGGCCCCCTGCTTGAGCACCATCCGGCGTACCGTCGCCTGCTCGGCTCCCAGCGCCATGCGCACGCCGATCTCCCTCGTTCGTTGGGCGACCACGTAGGAGATGACTCCGTAGATGCCGACCGCTCCCAGGAAGAGCGCCACCCCGGCCGCGATGCCCAGCATGATGAGCGTGAAGGATGTCCTCGCCATCGACTCGTCCATGAACTCTCGCACGGTCGAGACCCGGGCCAGGGGCAGGTTCGGATTCACCGCCCAGACCGCGGACCGGATCTCGGGCAGGACGGCGGTCGGATCCCCCGCCTCCACCCGGACGACGTACGCCATCGAACGCGGGGTGAACGTGTCTTCGTCCCACCACTCGTCGACCACCTGGGGCCAGAAGATGGTGGGCACGGACTCCTGACTCACGCCGTCGTCGTGCACACGTTGCACCACCCCGACGATCTCCATCCAATTGCCCTCGCCCAGAGTGCCGCCGTACACCGAGATCCTCTTCCCCACGGCTTCCGTTGGGGTGGACCAGTAGTCCGTCACGAAGTCCTCGGTCACCATCGCGACAATGGCGCGGTCTTCGATGTCGGCCCACGTGATGGCGCGCCCCGCGAGAAGCTGGTTTCCCATCGTTTCGTGGTAGCCGGCACCGACGTACTTGAACCTCCGGATGGGCGGAAGCTGGTCGCCTTCGACCGGGAAGTCCTCGACGTTCACAGCGTCGTTCGAATCCCAGCCGTCCATGGTCACGGAGGACGAGAACGCGGCGGCCGCCACGCCCGGCACGGCCTCCACTCGGCGGAGAATCTCCTGGTGCGCGCGCGCCACCTGATCGATCTCATCGATCTCCGCCGCGGGGATCGTGACTCGGAAGG
>JBDHDM010000528.1:0-2788 GCA_039591515.1 Gemmatimonadota bacterium
GGCGTGGGTACCCAGGGTGGTGGCGCCGAGAATGCGCCCCTTCTTATCGGCTGAGATCTTCACCATCCCTCGGGCCTCGGCGTCCACGATGGCGCGGTCCAGATCGTCGAGCCCGTACGTGAAGGTCGTGCCTCCGCGTTGCGCGGCTTCACGCTCGGAGAGCCCGACGTGTGCCAACTCGGGATCCGTATACGTGACCCGCGGAACGTCTCCGTAATCCACCCGTGCCGAGCCGGGCACCAGTGCATTCCGCAGGACGGTCTTCGCCATGTAGTCGGCGACGTGGGTGAACTGGAGCCCACCCGTCACGTCGCCAGCTGCCCAAATGCGCGCGTTGCTCGTGCGTAGCGTCGGGCCCACCGCCACCGCGCCCCCGTGCACCTCGACACCGGCCTTCGCCAAGTCGAGGCCGTCGATCGCCGGTCGGCGTCCGGCGGCGACGAGGATCTCGTCGACGAGCAGCCGGTCCCCCGTGTCGGTCCGCACGACCTTGGCGTCACCCTCGTGCTCGACACCGACCACCTTCGTGCCCAGCCTCGTCTGAACCCCTTCCGCTCGGAGCATCCCGTGCAAGGCTTCGGCGACGTCCTCGTCTTCTCTCTGGAGGATGCGGGGCTCCATCTCGACGACCGTCACGGTCGCGCCGAGCCGCGCCAAGGCCTGGGCCATCTCCAACCCGATGGGGCCCGCGCCCACGACGGCCACGCGGCTCGGCAGCGCGTCGATGTCCCACAAGGTGTGGTGGTCGAGGTAGCCGGCTTTGCTCAGCCCGGGGATGGGCGGAGCGACCGGCACTGCCCCCGTTGCGATCACGAAGCGTCGCGAGCGGATGCGACCGACCCCCTCCACTTCGACTTCCCGAGGCGAGACGAACCGGGCCGAGCCGAAGTGCACGTCGACTCCCATCGCGCGGAAGCGCTCGGGGTCGTCGTGATGCCCGACCACGTCCCGCGCCTGCCGCATGCGCGCCATGACCTCTCCGAACGCATGCTCGGCTGCGCTCGGCTTGAGCCCGAGGCGATCGGCGTGCCGCATTGCGTGGGCAAGTCGACCCGAGGCGATCAGTGCTTTCGACGGCACGCATCCGGTCCAGAGACAGTCACCGCCGAGAGCCGACCGCTCGACGATCGCGGAGCGCACGCCGAGGTACGCGCCACCCGCCGCGGACACCAGTCCGGCGGTTCCGCCGCCAACCGACAGGACGTCGTACTCTTCGTTTCTCGTCATGTATGGGTCGTCTGCCGCTCTCGCACGTGTGCACCTTCCACTGGCGACGTCCGCCCATGTCGCTCGCCGTAGCCAACGCGTCGCCGGGCGGGGTGGTTCCGTGTCATCGGGCCGCTCGCACCGAGGCGCCTTGCGTGGTTCCCGCGCGGGCATTCCGTCGTGCCACGGGCGGAGGTAGAATGGCATGCCTGCTCGAGGAAGGGGAGCCCACTTTCGTTTTCTCTTCGGGTTTTGTACTTTGACCAGCCACGTGCCCCGGCCGGGGCGTTCTGTTCTAGGGAGGCGAGATGGCGACGGCGCAGATGACCGACGAAAAAGCGGCGATACAGAAGGAGAAGGCACTCGACACGGCGCTTACTCAGATCGAGCGGTCGTACGGAAAGGGCGCCATCATGCGGATGGGGCAGGACGGTGGCCCCGCGGCCATCGAAGCTATCCCGACAGGCGCGATCAACCTCGATTCGGCTATCGGAATCGGCGGGATTCCGCGCGGCCGGATCAGTGAGATTTATGGGCCCGAATCCTCGGGAAAGACCACGATCTGCCTGCAGGTGATCGCGAACGCCCAGAGAAGGGGCGGGATCGCGGCCTTCATCGATGCTGAGCACGCCCTCGACGTCGGCTATGCCCGGAAACTCGGTGTGGATGTCGACAACCTCCTCGTCTCACAGCCCGACACGGGTGAACAGGCGCTCGAGATCGCCGAGGTCCTGATCCGGAGCAACGCGATCGACGTGGTCGTGATCGACTCCGTGGCTGCCTTGGTTCCCAGGGCGGAGATCGAAGGTGAGATGGGTGATACGCACGTCGGACTGCAGGCACGGCTCATGAGCCAGGCCCTGCGAAAGCTGACGGGCGCGGTGAGCCGATCGAACACGGCCGTCGTCTTCACGAACCAGATCCGAGAAAAGGTGGGTGTCATGTTCGGCAGTCCCGAGACCACGTCGGGCGGCCGAGCGCTCAAGTTCTATGCATCCGTGCGTCTGGACATCCGCCGGATCGGCGCGATCAAGGAAGGCCAGGATGTGGTGGGAAACCGGACGCGGGTCAAGGTCGTGAAGAACAAGTGTGCTCCGCCGTTCCGCCAAGCCGAGTTCGATATCCAGTACAACGAGGGCGTGAGTCACCTCGGGCTGCTCGTCGATCTCGGTGTCGAGCACAACATCGTCGACAAGTCGGGATCCTGGTTCTCCTACGGGGACCTCAGGCTCGGGCAGGGAAAAGAGAACTCCAAGACCTTCCTCGCCGACAACCCCGACATCGCGCTCGAGATCGATACCCGCCTGCGCGAGGAGCTGGGCCTACCCCCCATGGGGGAGGGGGAGTCCCCCGTGGCACCTGCGGCGTCCTCGACCGAGGACGAAGGCGCGGCGGCGGACTGAGGGTCGGCGAGGCGCGCCGGCAACGGACGCGTCGAGCTCCTCTCATCCCGGGCCCTGGACGACAGATTCGTCCAGGGCCCTTATCTTTCAGCTTTCCCGTGGCCCGTCCCCCAGCCACGAAGCTGGTAGGCGACGGGCCCTCCGATTCCGATCCGACCCGCGAGCGGCCACCCGGCCGA
>JBDHDM010000529.1:0-2773 GCA_039591515.1 Gemmatimonadota bacterium
ATGTGGGAAGGGGTCGCGCGTTCATGAGCGAGCAGCCTCTCGTTCGGCCTCCCCGACTCGTCACGGCCATTCTTCGCCGGCTGCTGCGGGGGCCGCTCGGTGACGAGGCACTCGCCGACCTGGATGCGGAGCACGGGCGCGTCGCGGAGCGCCACGGGCGGTTCGTGGCGACGGCATGGTACACGGGCCACCTCCTACTGCCTGCCACGTGGCGTCTGGCGCGCGCGCTTCGAGGCTCCGAGGGTCGCGCGGCGCTAAACGCGTGGGGCGGTGTGACCCGGGCTTCCGGCAAGGCGGGCAGGCGGAGGCACCTCCCCGCGGTTTCTTGGATCGACGTGAAGCTCGGACTTCGCATGCTCGTGAAATACCCGGGGCTCACGTTGGTCAGCGGTTTCGCGATGGCGGTGACGATCGCGATCGCGATTGGCGTGTTCACCATGTTCCAGGACTTCCTGCTCCGCCCTGTCGTGCCGCTGGAGGAGGGCGACCGGATCGTTTCTCTGGGCATGCTCCGCGGCGAGCGACAGCTCACGTACAGACAGCTCCTGCACGACTTCGAAGTCTGGGAGCGCGAGTTCGAGTCGGTCGAGGAACTATCGATCTGGCGTTCACACTACGCGAACGTGATCGGCCCGGACGGCGCCGGGCGGATGGAGTCCTTTGCCATGATGAGCGCCGCCGGCTTCGAGGTCGCGCGTGTCCCTCCCCTGCTCGGGCGCCCACTCCTGGAGGCCGACGAACGTCCGGGCGCCGCGCCCGTCGTGGTCATCGGATACCGCGACTGGACGGACCGCTTTCGGGCAGATCCCGACGTCGTTGGGCAGACCATACAGATCGGTGGAGAGGCGCACACGATCGTGGGGGTGATGCCGGAGGGCTACGGGTTCCCCGTGGCCGCTCTTCGCTGGCTCCCGTTCGAAGACGACCCGCAGGACTTCGCGGTCATGGAGACGCCGTACCGGTACTACGCGTTCGGTCGGCTCGCCGAGGGCGTGTCGATGGAGTCGGCGCAAGCCGAGCTCACCACGATCAACGCGCGTCGGGCCGCCGAATCGCCCGACACACACGAGCACATCCGGGCCCGGGTGATGTCGTATACGGACGCGCACACCGGCATGGACAACGCAGGCGGCCTCTTCATCGTGCGGATTACGATGGCGGTGCTCACGCTACTGGTCCTGGTGCCGTTCGTGAACGTCGCGATCCTCATCTACGCCCGTACCGCCACCCGCGTCGGAGAGCTGAGCATCCGTAACGCCCTCGGCGCCGGGCGAGGTCGCATCGTGGCTCAGCTCTTCATCGAGGCGCTCGTGCTCGCGTCCGTTTCATCCGTGGCTGGGGTGGCCTTGGTGATCTACGGGTTCGAGTACATCGACTCGCTGCTGGCGGGGGTCGGCGACGGAGGCGGGATGCCGTTCTGGACGAGTCGAGGGCGTGACCCGTGGGCCGCCGCCTACGTGGTTTCGCTTACCCTGCTCGCGGCGTTGGTGGCCGGTGTGATTCCGGGGCTCAAGGCGACGGGCGGAGGCGTGCAGGGCCGACTCGGTATGGCGGCCAGTGGCACCGGCATGCGGCTGGGAGGTGCTTGGACCGCGCTGGTGGTGCTGCAGGTCGCGACCACGGTGGGCATCCTGCCCTTCGCCGCTTCGATGGGCTGGCAGCTGATCGGTCTCGGCATGACACGTCCCACCTTCGAGGCCGAGTCGCTCATCGCCGGACACCTCGGCAACCCGGCGACAGCCGTTTCGATCGCCGCCGAGCTCGACGCCTTTGGCGATCCCGAGGAGCGAGCGGCCGCACGGTTGCGCACCCGGCTCGCGGTGGAAGAGGTCGTGCGCCAGCTCGACGCGGACGGGCGCGTCGCCGCCGTGACGCACTCGAGTCAGCTTCCCGGCACGCTCTTCGGCGGGTCGGCGCTGTACGAGGTGCAGGGAATCACCCCTCCGGACGAACGGCCCGCGCACCGCGTGGCCGGCCAGATGGCTGTGGCCCCCGACTTCTTTACCGTGATCGGGGTCTCGCCCACATCCGGTCGGGACTTCGACGCCGTCGACTCCGAGGCTGAAGCCCCTCCGATCATCGTGAATCAGGCGTTCGTGGATCAGATCCTCGGGGGCGCGAACCCACTGGGCCGGAGCATTCGCCGGTATCGGGAAGGAGACGGCGACCCCGCTCCGTGGCAGGAGATCGTAGGCGTGGTCGACAATCTCGTCCTGAACCCGACGCATCCCGAACGAGTCGAGTCGCGGATGTACACCCCGCTCGACCTGGAAGCAATCGGCCACGGGGCGTTTCTGGTCGTTCGCACCCCCGGAAACGCCCAGTCGTTCGTGCCCGAGCTCCGCAAGATCGTCACCGGTGTGGACCCCACGCTCGTGCTCGGCCTGGTCACGCAGCTTGGAGACCTCGGTGGCGTGCTGAACTCGATGATCGCCGCGGGTGCGCTGGCGTTCGGGATTGTGCTGGCGAGCGGCTTGCTGCTGTGTGCAGCCGGCGTCTTCTCCATGATGTCCTTCAGCGTCACGCAGCGACGTCGGGAGATCGGTGTTCGCTCGGCGCTCGGGGCCATGCCGGGTCAGGTGCTCCGCCGCGTTCTCGGGCGCTCACTGAAGCAAGTGGCGCTCGGGGTCTTCGCCGGATTGGTGATCGTCTGGGTCATTCCCGAGATCAATGCCGACGGAATCATCATCGACGCCTCTGCCGGACCGGTCGCCTTCGTGGCGCTGGTCATGGTTATCGTCGGACTTCTGGCGGCCATCGGGCCGGCCCGGCA
>JBDHDM010000530.1:0-2770 GCA_039591515.1 Gemmatimonadota bacterium
CCGGAGCTGCGCAAAGTGCTCGGGTCGGAGGTGGCGGTGGCCGTGGCGGTCAATCGCGTCCCCGTGGTGGACGGCCACACCGCCCACGTCTTTCTCCGCCTCGAGAGGCCGGCTCGAGTCGGCGAGGTGCGTGACGTACTCCGGTCGTTCTCCCCTCCCGAAGGAATCTCTGCGCTCCCCTCGTCGCTGGACTTCCCGGTGACTGTACTCGAACGCCCCGACCGACCGCAGCCTCGTCTCGATGCTCGGCGGTCCTCGGGTATGGCCGTCACGGTCGGGAGGGTGCGTACGGCTCCGCCCTACGACCTCGCCATGACACTAGTCGTCCACAATGCGATCCGAGGTGCCGCGGGGGCTTGCCTGGCCAACGCGGAGCTCTGTGTCGCGCGTGGGTGGGTGGCATCGAGCGGACGGGCGATTCACCGCTCCACGGCCCCCCTGGCGGGGGGAGCGTCATGACGCGCGCCCCAGCTCCGCTGCGCTGGAACGCCGCGTGCGACGACTCGCCTCGCGAATTTCGACTCCGCGAGACCATTCGCTTCGACCGCCAGGGCCCGAGATCCGTGGAGGTGGGGGTGGAGGTCCACGGGCCCAGAAGTGCCCCGGCCGTCGTCGTTCTCGGCGGCATCTCGGCCGATCGACACCTCCACCCCACGTCGTCCGACCCGCGGAGTGGCTGGTGGCCGGGGATGGTCGGTGCGGGTCTCGCCCTGGACACGTCGAGGTACCGCGTGATCGGGACGGACTTCATCGGTGCCCCCGGCACGACGGCCCCCGCGGGTCCGAGTTCCACGACGGATCAGGCGCGGCTGGTCATCGCGATCCTTGATCGACTCGGTATCGAGCGTACCACGATCGTGGGGGCCTCGTACGGCGGTATGGTCGCCCTCGCAACCGCCGCGGGCTGGCCCGAGAGGGTTTCTCGTCTCGTAGTCGCGTGCGCGGCGCATCGACAGCATCCCATGGCGACGGCCGTGCGCGCGATCCAGCGCGCCATCGTCGTGAAGCGCGGACGACCGTCTGACGAGTCTCTCGTTCTGGCCCGCGCGTTGTCTATGACGACCTATCGCAGCACCGTCGAGTTCGAGTCTCGGTTCGGCGTGTCCCCGGATTGGTCGTCCGGCGTGCCGGTTTTTCCGGTTGAGGAGTATCTGATGGCCCGCGGGGCCGCCTTCGCTGAGCGCTTCGACACGGAGAGCTTCGTGAGGCTCTCGACCTCGATCGACCTCCACGAAGTCGATCCGGAGACCATCGAGTGCTCGATGTACCTGCTGTCCGTCGACACCGACTCGGTCGTGCCGGAGTTCCTGGCCGACGAACTCGCCGCCTCGGTCCGACGGTTGCGGGCGCACGTCAAGATCGAATCACCCTTCGGGCACGACGCGTTCCTCAAGGAGACCACGGCTGTCTCGGCGTTCCTCGAATCAAGCCTGCGAGACGGGTGTCGGCCCCCGGGTATCGGCGACCCGGGCGGGGGCTCTATTCGGCGCGACTCCGAGGATCGATTGGAGGCTCGGGCCAGGCCTTGTCCGGCAGAGCTCCATCCGCCACTGGAGGCGGGATGAAGCCCCCCACGCAGGTGATCCGGACCCAGGTACATGCATCGACCTACGCCGAGCACAGCGCGCCCCTCTTTCTCACGTCGAGCTTCACATTCCAGAACGCGGAAGAGATGCGGGCGGCGTTCGCCGGGGAGACGGACCGCTGCATCTACGGGCGCTTCACCAACCCCAACGTCGACGAGCTTGCAGAGAAGGTGCGGCTGCTCGAGGGCGCAGAGGCGGGCTTCGCGGTCGCGTCGGGAATGGCCGCGATCTTCGCGACCTTCGTCGCCATTCTGTCGACTGGCGACCACGTCGTCGCCTGCCGCTCCGTCTTCGGGTCTACGCACCGCCTCCTGACCGACGTTCTTCCGCGGCTCGGAATCGATTGCACGTACGTGGATACACACGACCCGGGGGGATGGGCGGGGGCAGTGAGAGCCGATACGCGACTCCTCTTCGTCGAGACGCCGTCGAACCCGGGACTCGACATCGTCGACCTCGCCGGCCTCGGCCGGTTTGCACGCCAGACCGGGATTCCCCTTGTCGTGGACAACTCGTTTGCGACGCCGGTGCTGCAGCGGCCGATCACGTTCGGGGCGGACCTCGTGGCCCACTCGGCCACCAAGTTCATCGACGGGCAGGGTAGGGTACTCGGCGGTGTGGTCGTGGGCCGGGCGAACCTCGTGGACAAGATCTTCGCGTTATGCAGGGCGAGCGGCCCCGCGCTGTCTCCGTTCAACGCGTGGGTCCTGTCGAAGAGCCTCGAAACGCTTCATCTCCGGATGGAGAGGCACTCCGCGAGCGCGGAGAGTTTGTCGGAGAAGCTCGAGGCTTCGGGTAAGGTCGAACGTCTACGATATCCGTTCCTCCCGTCCCACCCGCAACACGAAGTGGCGCGGTCGCAGATGTCCGCGGGAGGAGGCCTGTTGACCTTTCACCTTCGCGGTGGAATCGAGCGGGGTCGCCGATTCCTCGACTCGCTCGAACTGTGCTCACTGACGGCGAACCTCGGTGATACGCGCACGATCGTGACGCACCCCGCCTCCACGACGCACGCGAAGCTGACGGAGGACGAGCGTCGCGCGGTGGGAATCGACCCCGGCTTGATTCGAGTCTCGGTCGGCCTGGAGGATCTCTCGGACATCGTCGCCGACATCTTCCAGGCGATCGAGCGGTCGTGACGGTGTGCACGGCGTCGGGCGGCTGGTAGCTTTGCGCCTCTGCCC
>JBDHDM010000531.1:0-2762 GCA_039591515.1 Gemmatimonadota bacterium
AGCTCCTGACCGAGAACCTGGTGCTCTCCCTCGCAGGTGCCGTCCTGGGGCTGATCATCGCGGTCTTCGGTCTGGATCTGCTGGTCCAATACGCCAACCGCTTCACGGTGAGGACCGGAGAGATCGGGATCGACGTCCCGGTCCTCGTCTTCACGATCGGGATGGCGGTGGGTGTGGCCCTCCTGCTCGCGTGGGCGCCGTCTCTCCCCGGGGCCGGCGGTCTCGGGAATGCGGCAGCGGCGGCGAGCTCGGCACGAGGCGTCGTGGGATTCTCCAAGAAGCACCTTCAGCGGGGCCTCGTCGTGAGTCAGCTCGCGCTCTCGTTCACGCTGCTCATCGGGGCTGGGCTCATGGTCCGGAGCCTCCTGAACCTCTCGCGCGTGGATACCGGAATCGAGTACGAGAACGTCATCGTGATGGAGGCGCCCAACACGACCGGCCTCTCGGCGCAGGAGAATCTCCAGCTCCTCGATCAGGTCCTCGACGAGCTGCGGGAGGCCGAGGGTGTGATGACGGTGGCGCACGCGTCACGCTCGCCATGGGACCCCAACACCAACCTTCTCAACCTGACCTTCCGCTCGGAGGGCGGTGAGGAAGACGGTCTGACGAGCCCCATGGCGCAGCAGAACTCCGTCTCGCCCCTGTATTTCTCCACGGCCGGCATCTCGATCGTGCAGGGCCGTGCCTTCATGCCGACCGACGACCTGAGTGGCGACACCGTGACGATCGTCAACGAGAGCCTGGCGCGCGACCTCTTCGGTCCGGGCGTCGACCCGATCAACCGGAGGATCTCCCAGCAGAACTTCAATGGCTCGTGGGGGCCGTGGCTGCGCGTGGTCGGTGTCGCCGCCGATACGCGTGAGTACGGTGTGTCGCTGGCGAACGCGCATACGATCTACCGGCCCGCAGCTCAGTTCTTCGCGGGCCCCAGTATCCTCGTGAAGACCACGGGCGATCCGGGCGCCCTGTCGGCCCGGGTACGTGACGCGGTTCAGCGTCTGGACGCGGATCGGCCGTTGGACCGGGTCTCGACGCTGGCGTCGCTCAGGGACGACAACATTGCGCCCGAGCGCCTTAACGCGACGCTCTTCACCTCGTTCGCCCTGCTCGCCCTGCTCATCGCGGCGGTCGGAGTCCTGGGTGTCCTCGCGTTCACGGTGAGTCAGCGCACACAGGAGTTCGGCGTGCGCATGGCGCTCGGCGCGCAGCAAGGCCAGGTCCTCTCCATGGTGTTGCGGGAGGGAGCCGTGTTGGCCGTGGGGGCGTTGATGGTCGGAGGTGTGGTCGCGCTCGTCCTCTCGCGCTTCATCGTCGGGCTGCTTTACGAGGTGGAAGCGACCGACCCGCTGACGTACGCCGGAGTCGGTGGCATCCTGTGCCTGGTCGCTCTGGTGGCGGCGTACGTGCCGGCGCGCCGGGCGACGATGGTCGACCCCATGGAGGCGCTCCGTTCGGAATGAGGTCGCACCCGACGCGGCGCAGGACCCGACCCCGAGGGCCCGATGCCCACGACAGGACCGTGAGCCTCTACTCCGTCCTCAGGGCGACGAGGGGGTCGACCTGGCTGGCTCGGCGAGCGGGCCAGTAGCCGGCGCCCAGTGATACGAGGACGAGCAGGACAGACGCCAAGCCGATCGTGAGCACGTCGCCCGGCGCGACGCCGTAGAGGAGGCTCCCGACGAGCGGCCCGGCGACCCATGCGGCCGGAACGCCCAGGAGGAGCCCGAAAAGACTCAACCCGAGCACCTGGCGCAGGATCAGCCACTGCACGGCCCCCGGGCGCGCCCCGATGGCCATGCGCAGGCCGATCTCGTTGGTCCGGCGTGCCACCGAGTACGACACGACCCCGTGGAGCCCGATGCTGGCGAGCAGGAGGGCGAACACACCGAAGATCGTGAGCAGTTGAGCGAACAGCCGCTCGCGAGCGCTGCTCTCGGCGATGCGGGCGAGTTGCGAGCTCACCTCGGGCACGGGAAGGTCCCGACTGACCCGACCCACGGCCTCGCGCAACGCGTCCTCTAGCTGGCCCGGGGGCACATCGCTTCGGACGACGACGTGGTTGCCACCGTACCCGGTCCGTTGGAGGGCCGAAGGAAAGATGGTGGCCGGAACCTCGTCCCTGGCCCGCGCGTAACGGCTGTCGTTCACCACGCCGACGATCTCGAACTCGCGCGGGCCCGTCGAGATCGTCTGGCCGAGGGGCGAGCGGCCGCCGAACACGTCGCGCACCACCCGCTCGTTGACCACGGCCACGACGGGGGCTCCCCGGACGTCCTGGATCCCCGGCATGCGACCCTCGAGGAGCCGCATTCCGGCCGCGCGCAGGTAGTCCGGGCCGATCGCGTTCAGGTGGAGATTGTGCTGCACGCCATCGATCTCGACGCGTGAGTTCGAGATGATCCCGCTCATCAGCTCGTTCTCGACCAGCGACGCCGAAGTGACGCCCGGAATGCGCCGAACCTCGTCGAGCACCCGCATGTAGAGGGCGTCGTGCTCGTCGTCGGATACGCGCGCGTAGGCGGGGTCGAGCTGGAAGGTCACGACGCCCCTGGCGTCGAAGCCGAGATCGAGCGATCCGAGATTGACCATCGTGCGCAGGAAGAGCGCCGCCCCCACGAGAAGGGGTACCGAGACACCGATTTGAAGCACCAGCAGCGCCCGAGTCAGCTTCAGACGCGGCGCCCCACCCGAGGCGCGCTGCTTCAGCCACGCCATCGGATCCACGTCCGAGAGCCGCACGACCGGCAGCACCCCGCACAACA
>JBDHDM010000532.1:0-2761 GCA_039591515.1 Gemmatimonadota bacterium
TCGTCTTTCCGGCCACGGCGGCGCTCTTCGTGGGAAGTGGCGTCGCGGCGGCCTGGGGCACGCTCTTCGTGCCCGGGGCGACGGTTCGTCCGGGCCTCGAGGCCGGATCCACCGAAGAGACATTATGGCTCCACGATGCGGTGGACGGGCTTCGACCGACCGTGCTGGACTGGGGGCTTGCGGTGGCCTTGTCACTCCCCGGGCTCGGGATGTTGCATCTCGGGCTCAACCTCGCCCACGATGCGGTGTTGGCCGTGACGGGCGTCGTGGGTCTGGTCGGCCCCGTGTTCGGCACGATCGGACTCTCGCTCCGCAAGCGAACGGCGGATCGGTACCTCGCCGAGCTCGACGAGCGCGGAGCTCTCGCGCCGGAGTCGTCCGCTTGATCTCGCTGGAGGCCGAGGCCGACCAGCTCCTCGAGGCATGGCGCACGGGATCTTCACCACACTCGCGTATTTCGTTGCCCACGAGGCGCACCACCGGGGCAGCATCCTCCTCACGCTCGAGCAGCACGGGCACATGCCCGGCAAGGAAGTGACCATGGGAATCTGGGGATGGGATCAGCGATGATGCCCTCGGCGAAGATCGTCTCCGTCGTGCTCGCGGCAGCCGTGGCGGCGCCCGCGCAGGGGTCGGGGCAGTGGCCCTCCGACGACGCGACGCCCACCGAGTTCAGCCTGGCTCTGAACGCCAAGATCCTCTGCTCCGGGATTTGGGTGCAGGGAAGGGATCCGGAGCTCCATGCTGCGGCCGACCTGAAGCGCTTCGACCACTTCGGGTGGGGCGAGGACTTCTCCTACGCGGTCGACGAGGACCGCAAGCGTGTCACCATGTCCGCGCCGGGCGTGCCGGATCGCGTGGCGCAGTACAACGGTGATCAGGGGTGCGCGATCCTGCCCCGCGGGGCGGACGGTGTGTACTTCTCCCCGGTCGAGGTCGGTGCGGCGTGGCCGAACGCCTCCTGGGAGCTCTGGCCGATGGGCGAGCGGCTACCCGATGAGGCTCTTCCTCAGGAAGTCGACGGGGCGCGGCTCGACGCGGCGTTGGATTGGGGTATCGCCAACCACGAGCACGGGCAGAACACTCGGGCGCTGGTGGTGGTCCATCGGGGTCGGATCATCGGAGAGCGCTATGCGGTCGGCGTCCCGCGCGACATGCCACATCTCTCCTGGTCGCAGGGCAAGAGCATTACGGCCGCATTGATCGGTGTGCTGGTCGAGCAGGGCGAGCTGACGCTCGAACAGCGGGCCCCCATCGAGGCGTGGAGCGCGCCGGACGACCCGCGCAGGGAGATCACGATCGCGGACCTGATGCATATGAGCAGCGGCCTCGACTTCAACAACTACGGTCTCGGCAACGCAAACTCACTCTCGACGGAGAATCACCACTTCCGGATCTATTTCGACGGGATCAACGTCTTCGAGCACGCAGTCAGTCAGCCGTTGGCCACGGCACCGAACACGCGTTGGCGGTACCTGAACTCGGACCCACTCACGCTCGGTCGGATCGTACGCGAGACGGTGGAACGGCGCGGCGAGTCCTATCACGACTTTCCGTGGACGGCCCTTTTCGACCGCATTGGCATCAAGAATGCGGTCCTGGAGACGGACGCCTGGGGCAACTTCATCCTGACCGGCTTCGACTACATGTCGGCCAGGGACTGGGCCCGCTTCGGACTCCTTCACCTGCAGGACGGGATGTGGCAGGGCGAGCGCATCTTGCCGGAGGGTTGGGTCGACTTCGTCTCCACCCCCGCTCCCGCGAGCGAGAATCACGGCTACGGCGGGCAGTTCTGGCTCAACGCAGGAGGCAGGCTGGACCGCGTGCCGTCGGACGCGTTCTGGCCGGCGGGCTTCATGGGCCAGAACACGGTCGTCATTCCGTCGAGGGAGATGGTGATCGTGCGCCTCGGTCCGAGTCCCGGGGGCTTCGATCCGTACCTGAATCGACTCGTCGGGGAGGTACTGGACGCCGTGGCGGTGCGCTGAGCCCGGACCGGCGACCGCCGCCCGTTCTTCCGGCTCCGTCTCGGCGAGGACCCGCTCCGGGGGTCGCGCTCGGCGCGCCCCCGGTTGACCCGTTCGACGCGTATCCCCATCGTTTCCGAGCACGCGTACAGGAGATACCCGTGAACGCACGCCGCACGACGACCACGACCTCGACCGCCGTCCGGACCACCGGACGGGGGGCTGCGCTCGTCGGGTAGGCGGCAACCACGCCCGACCGCGACGCGGCCCCCGAACCACGGGCGCCGCGTTTTTTGTGTCCGTGGGTGATCGAGGTCGGTCCGCCCGGCCTCTGGAAACACCGACGACCCGCAAACCAGACACCACATGTCCAGCGAACTGATCAAGATCACCCTCCCGAACGGAGATGTTCTGGAGCTTCCCACGGGCTCCACGGCGGGCGACGTGGCGGCAGCGATCGGGCCCGGCCTCGCGAAGGCCGCGGTCGCCGCCCGCATTGGCGACGAGACGATCGGGCTCATGGAGCCACTGGGGCACGATGCTGAGATCCGCATCCTCACGGCCAAGGACCCGGAGTCGCTTGCCGTGCTCCGACACTCCGCGGCCCACGTTCTCG
This sequence comes from Gemmatimonadota bacterium, assembly GCA_039591515.1. Classification (GTDB taxonomy): domain Bacteria; phylum Gemmatimonadota; class Gemmatimonadetes; order Longimicrobiales; family Gaopeijiaceae; genus UBA2589. The sequence goes on from JBDHDM010000532.1 coordinate 2,584, forward strand.
CGACCGCGGTCCGGGAACTTCGGCCCGGAGCGGCCATCGGCTTCGGTCCCGCGATCGACGACGGGTTCTACTACGACTTCGACGTCGAGCGACCGTTCACGACCGAGGATCTCGAGGCGTTCGAGGCGAAGATGGCCGAGGTCGTCGACGCGGATCAGCCCTTCGAGCGGCGCAGGGT
>JBDHDM010000533.1:0-2756 GCA_039591515.1 Gemmatimonadota bacterium
CTGATCGCGGGGCTGGCCGTGATCGGGCTCCCGGTCGTGGTCGGGCTGGCCTGGGCGTTCGATCTCACCGAGGAAGGGCTCACGCCGGACCAAAGGGCGGCGGAAGGCCCTCGCCCCGGATCGGGGAGCTGGCTCTCTGCCAGGACGGTCGTCCTGGTAGCGGTCATGCTGGCGGTCGGCGTCGGAGCCGGCTGGATGGCCCGTGCCGTCACCTCGCCCTCGCCGATCGCGCTGAGCGCCGAGGAGCGGAGCATCGCGGTGATCCCGTTCGACAACCTGAGCTCGGACGAGGAGAACGAATACCTGACGATCGGCATCCAGGACGAGATCCTCACTCAGCTCGGGAAGATCTCCGACCTCAGGGTGATCTCGCGGTCCTCGGTCATGCGATACGCACCCGGCGCTGAAAGGGCGTCCATTCCCGAGATCGGACAGGAGCTCTCCGCCACCTGGGTCGTCGAGGGGAGCGTGGCCCGCGTGGGTGAGAGCGTTCGGATCAACGTCCAGCTCATCGAGAGCGCGACCGATGATCACGCGTGGGCCGAGGCGTACGACGGCGACCTCACGGTGCAAGGCCTACTTGCGTTCCAGGCCCAGGTCGCGGCTCGGATCGCGGAGTCTCTGAGCGCTACGATCCGACCGGACGAGGAAGCCAGAATCGCGGCGCTTCCGACGAGCGATTCTCGGGCGTACGAGCTGTATCTTCGCGCCAACGAGCTCTTCAGGGCCCGGCGCGAGGCAGAGCTCCGGCATGCGTTGGAGCTCTACGACGAGGCCATCGCCCTGGACGGGGCGTTCGCAGCGGCCTACGCAGGCAAAGCCCTCGTCTACGCGGTCCTGCCGTTCTATAGCGACGAGACCGTGGCGGTTGCGTACGAGGCGGGCCTGGCCGCCGCCGACCGTGCGCTGGAGCTCGATCCGTCTTCAGCGCAAGCCCACGCCGCGATCGGCGACATGGTGTTCCACCGCGACTACGACGGCGTGGCCGCGGAGTCGTCCCTGCGGCGTGCACTGGAGCTCGAGCCGTCGTTTGCCCAGGCGTGGGACTGGCTCTCCGAGGTGCAGTTCGCACGCCGAAGGGCGGGCGAGGCGCTTGCGTCGAACCGGGAGGCGCTCCGTCTCGACCCTCTCTCCGTACGGGTCAACTTCATGAACGGCAACCTCCTGTACGAGAGCGGAAGGACGGAGGAGGGGATCGAACAGCTCGAGAAGACCGCGGACATGGACCCCGGGTACGGCGCCACCTACCAGACCCTCGGTCGCAGCCTCATGACGGCCGGTCGGCCCTCGGAGGCTGCCGCGGCGTTCGGCCGTTACGCCATAGCTGTCGGTGATGACCACGCTCGAGTGTTGCAGCGGGTAGCGCTGGCACTTGCCTCGGGGCAGGAGTCCGCGATGACCGAGGTGACCGCCGAGCTCGATTCACTCGGAGCCTCGTGGCGACTCGCGCCACCCGACATCGCCTGGGCGTATCTCTTGCTCGGGCGCCAAGACACGGCGCTCGAATGGCTGGAGCGGGGCTATGAAGCCGACAACATCCTCATTCCGTTCGTCAATGGAATGAGGGTCTTCGAGCCGCTGAGGGAGGAGCCCCGCTTCAGGGCGCTCGTCGGCCGGATGAAGCTGGGCGGGGCCGAGGGATGACCGCCCCGCGACTCCCTGTACTGCTGCTCACGATCGGGCTCGCGGCCGCCTGCGAAGCCCCCTCCGACAGCACCCTGTTCCAGGACGTGCGGATCGTCGACGGGACCGGCGCGGCCTCCTACGCCGGATCGGTCCGGGTGCTCGACGGTCGCATCGTCGACGTCGGGGAGCTCACGCCGCGTACGGGCGATACCGTCGTCGAGGGTGGTGGGGCCGTTCTCTCGCCCGGGTTCATCGACACGCACAGCCACCACGACGGTGGCCTCCTCGACGAGATGCGGTCGGCGCGGGCCGCGGTGAGCCAGGGCATCACGACCGTCGTCGTGGGTCAGGACGGCGGCTCCCGCTATCCGCTGGCCGACTTCTTCGCCCAGGCCGAGGAGACACCGCCCGCCGTGAACGTGACATCGTACACCGGACACGGCACGCTTCGCCGAAGGACGATGGGTGACGACCTCCTACGGGAGGCGACCCTAGGCGAGGTGAACTCGATGGCGGCGCTGTTGCGGGCGGACATGGGAGCGGGCTCGTTGGGGCTCAGCACGGGCCTCGAGTACACGGCCGGCTTCAACAGCACCACCGAAGAAGTCATCGCTCTGGCACGCGTGGCGGCCGAGCACGGAGGCCGCTACATCAGCCACATACGGAGCGAGGACCGGACGTTCTGGGAGGCGATCGACGAGATCATCGTCATCGGTGCGGAGGCGGGGATCCCCGTCCAGGTAAGCCACATGAAGCTCGCCATGACCAGCCTGTGGGGGCGCTCCAACGAGCTTCTCGAGAGGCTGGAAGCAGCCCGTGCGGCGGGCGTCGAGATCACCGCAGACGTCTACCCCTACACGTACTGGCAGTCGACGATGACGGTGCTGGTGCCGGATGGGAACTTCACGCGAGACGAGGTCGCCTTCGCTCTCCAGGAAGTGGCGCAGCCCGATGGCATCATCTTCGGGCGCTTCTCCCCGGAGCCGGCCTACGAAGGGCGTACGCTCGAGGAGATCGCGGCGGAGCGCGGAGAGGATGCCGTGACGGCCTACCTCGCGCTCCTGGACATGGCGCACGGCCCCGACGCACTCGACGACGCGCGGGAATCGATCGTCGCTCGGAGCATGACC
>JBDHDM010000534.1:0-2744 GCA_039591515.1 Gemmatimonadota bacterium
GTCCGGGCTCATCCACATGCGTACGACGTACACGCCGGTCTATCGGAGCGTCGCGCCCGAGTGGCTGGTACAGGCGAACTACGACCGTCCGCTCCTACTCGACTTCCGGCTCGTCGGCGGGGGGGGAATCCGTGGCCCATTCCACCGCGGCGATTGGGGGAACGTGGGAGGTGGAACCACGCTCATGCTCGAGCAGGAATGGCTGAGCCTTCCCGACACGGCGCTGCACCCGGGACGCACGCTGGAAGTGCGTTGGAGCAACTTCGTCAGCCTTCGCGTGATCGCGAGCGAAACGACGGTCATCACGTCGACCACCTACATCCAGCCGGCCCTCTCGGACTTTGGAGATTATCGGGTATTGGAGAGCGCCCAGCTGGCCACGTCGATCACCGAAGAGCTCGCGCTGACCGTGAGCTTCGACCTCCGCTACGACTCGGACCCGCCCGACGGGCTGGCAGCCCTCGATGCTCGACTCCGGACAGGCGTCACCTACCGATACTGAGCCTGGTTCGGCATCCGGGCCCGGCGCCGTCGGGCGAGGTCGGCTTCGTCGGGGGCATCGGCAAGCGCCACCCGTCGATCCTATCTTCAGGGGTCCCCCTTCACCACGCTCCTTCCGATGACCCAGACGCGAGAATCCCAGGCCGCGATCACCCCTGCCGAAGCCATCCAGCTACTCGTGGACGGGAACCGCCGCTTCACGGATCGCACGCCGCTCGACCACGCATTCGACGAGGAAGTCGCGGCGACGGCAGAAGGCCAACACCCCTTCGCGGTCGTGCTCGGCTGCATGGACTCCCGCGTCCCGGTGGAAATCGTCTTCGACCAGGGCATCGGGGACATCTTCACGCCTCAGATCGCGGGCAACATCGTGAACGAGGACCTCCTCGGCAGCATGGAGTTCGCCTGCAAGCTCGTGGGCTCGAAGGCGATCGTCGTCCTCGGTCACACGTCGTGTGGAGCCGTGAGGGGCGCGATCGACAAGGCGCGCCTCGGGAACCTCACCAAGCTCGTCAGCAAGATCGAGCCGGTCGTGGACCAGGTCGCAGCGGCCATGGACCGCGAAGATCCGGCGTTCGCCGATGCGGTCGCGCAGGCGAACGTCGTCCACACGATCGAGGCCATCCGCGACAAGAGCGAGGTGCTCGCCGAGATGGAGGCGAAGGGCCGGATCATGATCGTCGGCGCCATGTACGACGTCGCCACCGGCGGGGTGCGCTTCCTTTAGGAGGCGCGGCGCACACTCCTACTCGCCACGCAATGATCCACCACCTTCGAGTCGACACGAGAGGCAAAGGCCTCTACGAGATCACCGACCGCGTCCAGGAGCTCGTGAGAGGGAGCGGCCTCTCGGAAGGGCTGTGCACGGTGATGATCCAGCACACGTCGGCGAGCCTGACGATCCAGGAGAACGCGGACCCGAGCGCACGACGTGATCTCGAAGACTGGATCGAGCGCAACGTGCCCGAGGGCGACCCTCACTTCACGCACACGCTCGAGGGGCCGGACGACATGCCCTCGCACATCCGCGCCGCGCTGACCGCCACGACGCTCTCCATCCCGTTCGAGGACGGCGCCCTCTGCCTGGGCCCGTGGCAGGGCATCTACCTCTGGGAGCACCGACGGCGAGGCTCGGCCCGTCGCTGCGTGGTGCACACGGGCGCCTGACCCCCTCTCCCGGCCGGTGCGCCTCAGGCTGCGCCGAGCGCCTCCGCCAGCCTCGGCAGCACCTCACCGAGCTTGCCCTCGACCTTTGCGGCCGCGTACTGGTCGCCCCGGGTGGGGCCGAGATTCACGACCCCGATCGGAAGCGACCGCTCCGCCGCCCCGTAGACGAAACGGCGCCCGGAATAGACGGTCAGCGACGATCCTGCCACCAGAAGCACCTCGGCGTCTTCGATCAGCGACCAGCAATCCGCGACCCGTTTCTTGGGGACGTTCTCACCGAAGAACACGACGTCGGGCTTGAGCACGCCGTCGCATCGGGCGCACCGGGGCACGACGAAGCCCTCGTACAGGTCGGGCTTGAGCTCGGCGTCGCCGTCCGGAGCCGACTCGGGTCGCACGTCGACCCCGGCCACCCAACCGCGGTTCTCGGCTTCCAGGCGCCCCTGCATGTGCGAACGGGTCGTGCGGTCGCCGCACGCGAGGCACACCACGTGTGCGAGTGACCCGTGCAACTCGATCACGTTCCGACTGCCCGCCGCGTGATGCAGTCCGTCCACGTTCTGCGTGATGACCCCGCCGACCAGACCCGCAGTCTCGAGGGCCGCGATGGCCCCGTGGGCCGGGTTCGGCCGCGCATCGTGAACGCGACGCCAACCGATGGTGCTCCGGGCCCAATAGCGCCTCCGGTTCGTCTCCGAGCGTACGAACTCGCCGTACTGGACAGGGCGTCGCGCCTTGAGCCGGCCTTCCGGGCCGCGGTAATCGGGGATACCGGACTCGGTGCTGCACCCGGCGCCCGCGAGAACGACGGTGCGGCGATCACGCATGAGCTCGAGGAGGGGGTCGATCATACCCCGAGAGTAGGCCCGGTGGACGGGAACGTTCCCCACGCCGACTTGCGTGTGCGGCTTCCTTCGGAAATAATGGTGACAACGTCACCTTTATAGGGCCACCGCCGAGGAGAGCGCCGGATGTCCAACCGTACGCTGGGCGAGTTCGAGCAGATGGTGCTCCTGGCGATCCTGCACCTCGACGGTGACGTGTACGGAGTTCCGATCGTGGAGGAGATCTCCCGA
>JBDHDM010000535.1:0-2728 GCA_039591515.1 Gemmatimonadota bacterium
AGACGAAGAGCAATGACGAGACGCTCCGGATTCTGGAACGTCGCATGGAGCTGCAAGAACAGGAAATCGCACTCCTGGCACAGACGATACGAAGCCTCTCCGACGCACAGGAGTTCGAGCGCAAGCTCGCTGCGCCGTCGTCCGCCGCGTCCGAACGTCCGCGGCCCGGATCGGCCTGAGGCTCTCCTGACGGCTCCGCACGCACGAGGGCGACCGGCGGCGGTGCCGCCGACCGCGGGGGCCCCGTCGACGGGGCCCGGGCCGGCAGGGCGGTGTCTCCGACGCGCCTCATCCGTGCGAGCCCCATGACCGCGGGCGCCTTCGCGTTCGAAGGGCGTGCCGAGGTCATCGCGCACCGTGGCTTCAGCGCGCAGGCACCGGAGAACACTCTCGTCGCGCTGACGATGGGCATCGAAGCCGGCGCCGACGCCGTCGAGTTCGACCTCCACACCACCCGCGACGGAGTGCCGGTCCTGCTGCACGATTCCACACTGGACCGCACGACCGACCACTCGGGCCCCGTGTCTCGTTACACCCTCTCCGAGCTCGAGGGCGCGGACGCCGGCCGATGGTTCTCGGAGGGCTACCGCGGGGAGCCCCTGCCGTCCCTGGAGGAGGCCCTGACCCGTCTCTCGGCAACGGACGTCCGGATCTACGCGGAGGTGAAGCGCAGCGCCCACCCGCAAGGTCTCACCCGCACGGCTTCCCTCGTGGCGGCGGCCGGCGCCCGGGACCGGACAGTCTACATCTCCATGGACTGGGAGGCCCTGGACCTGATCCGCACGGCCGACGATGAAGCCCTGATCGGCTACATCGCGGAGCGACCCGCGCGCACGAGCGAGGCCCTGGCCCGGGCGAGCGGGGATCCGCGTGCCCTGGTCGACTTCGACGCGCGAATCCTGCTGGCCGATCCGACCATTGCCGCGCGAGCGGCCACCCTCGACGTCCCCCTCGCAACCTGGACGGTCAACTCGGTGGCCGACGCCCAACGCCTCCTCGAGATGGGCGTTCCCCGCATCACCACGAACGAGGTGGCCATCTTGGTCGACTGGAGAGACAACCCGTGAACAACCCGCCGGACTTCGACTTCTCGCCGGCCGGACGACGCGCCGCGCTGGAGGGCATGGCCACACAGCCGATCGACCTCCTCGTCATCGGTGGAGGCATCACGGGAGCTGGTATCGCCCGGGACGCCACACTGCGTGGCTGGTCGACCGCGCTCGTCGAGAAGGAGGACTTCGGGTTCGGCACGTCGAGTCGATCCTCCAAGATCGTGCACGGCGGAGTCCGCTATCTGGAGTACGGACAGTTCCTGCTCGTTCGCGAATCCGCGAGGGAGCGTCGAGTGCTCCGCGACATCGCGCCACACCTCGTCCACCGGCTCGACTTCCTCTACCCGGTCTTCTCGCCGGACTCGCTCATGAAGATCCGGGCCGGTCTCTCGGTCTTCGACTGGCTGGCCGATTCCGATCCCGACGATCGACATCGTGTGCTCTCCCCGGAAGAGGTCCGGGAGAGGCTCCCGGGTTTGCGCGACCCCCTGCGCGGCGCCGTCCAGTACGTGGAGTACATCACCGACGACGCCCGCCTGACGCTCGAGAACGTCCAGTCGGCGGCCGCGTACGGAGCCCGGGTCGCGAACCATGCCAAAGCCGAGGCGTTCTTCCGAGACGGTTCCGGGAGAATCGAGGGGGCCCGCATCCGAGACTTGCTCGACGACACCGTCTACGAGGTCCAGGCCCGAGCGGTCGTGAACGCGGGCGGGCCCTGGGCTCAGGAAATCCTCGAGGCATCGAGCCTGCCCGTTCCGAAAGCGCTGCGCCCCAGCAAGGGCATCCATCTGCTCTTCTCGGCGGACCGCCTACCGATCGAGGGTGCGACCTTCCTCAAGTCGTCGACGGGGCGACGGGGGCTCGCGATGCGGCGGCTGAACTTCGTGTACGTCGGGACGAGCGACGACGAGTACTTCGAATCGCTGGACACGCCGAGGGCGACCCGAACCGACGTCCTGGACCTGCTCGGCATGGTCCAGGACTGCTTCCCCGACGCCGGCCTGACGACCGACGACGTCATCGCCACCTGGGCAGGGGTCCGCCCGCTCATCGCCGAGGAGGGCAAGTCGACACGGGACACCTCGCGTGAGGACGAGGTGTGGCACGGACCGGACGGCCTCGTGACCATCGCCGGGGGCAAGCTGACCACGTACAGGCGCATGGGCGGTCGCGTGATCGACGCCTTGCGGAGTGACCTCGGGAATCCTCCGGGTGAGGACCGGACGACGGAAGTGCCCCTGCCGGGAAGCCCGACCGGCGACGCACACGCCTACGTCGCCGAGCGCCTGGAGAGACTGGAGCGGGCGGGTGTCGACGGGAAGACCTTGGGCCGGCTCGGGTTCCTGTACGGCACGCAGCTGGATGAGCTCCTGGCGTACGCCCGCGAAGACCCCCGTTGGATCGCGCCGTTGGGCCCGGGCGTCCCCGCGCTGAGGGGAGAGGTCCGACTCGCGGTCGAGCGGGAGATGGCGCTCACGCTCGTCGACTTCATGGATCGGCGCGCCGCCCTCCTCCTCTTTACAGACGACCATGGGTGGGCCGGTGCGGCCGAGGCCGCGGCGATCATGTCCGATCTGCTGGGCTGGACCCCCGGAGACCGTGCGCGTGAGATCGAGCGTTACCGCGCCTTCGCCAGCGAGCACGGCGTGCCGGAGGCGTAGCCCATTGGGCGGGTC
>JBDHDM010000536.1:0-2715 GCA_039591515.1 Gemmatimonadota bacterium
GTCGATACGAAGTGCCCCGCCCGGCACCAAGATGCCGCCGCGCTGGAACGGGTGGATCATCGAGATGAAGAAGTCGAGCTCGCGATCGCGGGCGTTGAAATCCCCCCCGAACGCGAGTCGCATCGCCGGAGAGTACAGCCCCACCCTGGCACCCCCGTCCACGCCACCTCCGGTCCCCGTGAACGCCCCCCGCGTGCCGACATAAGTCTCGCCGAGCACACCCAGGGCGGCGGTCATCGGGTTGAGGATGTCGCGGTACACGCCGAGGTTCCCGTAGGCAGTGACCTTCGAGTCGTCCCCCCGGTGGACGCCGGCCGAGAATCCTGCGGCCCACCGCCAGGTGGAGGGCGAGCCCATGGATACCGTGAAACCACCCCGATTGGGCGGGAGCACGTCCTGGGCAGAAGCCGTCCCGGCGTACCAGGCAGACGCCGCGAGCACGGCCAACCCGATCCCGAGCGTAGATACGCCCCTGCCGAAGATGAGCGCGACGATTCTGACGACGAGTCCAAAAATTCGGGAGGAGTTCATCTCGACTCTCCCACTCAGAAGTCGTACCGGACGCGCAACATCGCGAGGCGCCCGACAGCGGGTACGCCAACGAAGGAGCGGTAGGCCGTGTTCGCGACGTTGCTCACCCCGAGCTCCACGGTCGCGGCGGTGTTGCGCACCTTGTACCCCAGCGTCATGTCGAACAGCGCGTATGCGTCGATGCAATCATCCGGCGACGGCGCGTCGGGGATACAGTTGGTCCCCTCGAAATCAGTGGACTGGAAGGGGAAGGAGCCTGTGTAGCGGGCGCGCGCCGAGGCGCTCACGCCCAGCGCCTCGTTCCGGTACGCGAGGCCGAGGGTCGCTTTGTCGGCCGGTGCATTGAGCGCGAGGGTCGTGCTTCCGTCGATCCTGAACCAGTTCTCGCTCACGTGCGAATAGGTCGCGCTCATCGTCCACTCCCGGTTCAGGAGCCACTGGAGGGCGACGTCCCCGCCCCACAGGTCGAGGTCCCCCAGGTTCCGGTACGTCGCGATCAGGTCAGCCCCGCCGTTCGCCATCTGCGGCACGTCGGACGTCGCGACACCGAGGGGTATCAGGCCAATCCCCTCGGCCAGCTCGGGAGCGAGGACGGCGGCCTCGGCGGTTGCCTGCGCCGTGGCCTCCTCGAGGGTGAGGCCACGGGCGATCAGATCTTCGACCCTGGCCGGGACGTACGCCGAGCCGATCCAAGCCTCGAGCCCACCCCGGTCGAGATGGAGGAGCGGGGTCTCCACCACGAGGGGTGAGACGAAGTCGTTCTGCTTCTTGTAGTAGACGTCCAGCGAAATGCGGAGGGCGTTCTCGAACACTCCGCTCCAGCCGACTTCGATCGTCTCCGTGTTCGTCTCCCGAACGGCCGGCACGTCGGGGAGTGTCAACGCGGACAGCGGACGGAGACCCTGGGCCTCGTCGTTGGTGTCGAAATACATCATGTCGACATCGGCCGCGCTCGGGGTCAAACCCTGCAGCACCGCCAACACATCCGCGGGGAAGGGTGACTGCTGGTTCGCCACCCCGAGGCCGAGCTGCCACAACGTGGGCTGGTCGGCCGGAAGCAGCACCCCAGCGCCCGCCGGGTTGAACGGCGAGCGCATGCCTCGCAGGCTTCCGTCGGCGTTCTGCCACGCGAAGCCGGCTCTTCCCGAGCCGAAGGCGCGGCTCGAGTACCCGAGACGCCCGAGACCTCCCGCCGGGAAGCCAGCCCCGATATCCAGGAAGTAGTTGAGCGCCGTGGGCGTCGAGAAGGCCCGGTTGTAGGAGAAGCGAAGCGCGTGCTGGTCATCCGGCTTCACGACGAGCGCCACGCGGGGAGAGAACACGTAGTCTGGCAGGATGGAATGAGCGTCGATTCGTCCGGCGGCGATCAGGTCGACACGCGGCGAGAGGACCGTCTTGGATTGCAGATAGACTCCCCATTCGGTGACGTCGTTGTCGGTCTCGAAGTCACCGTAGATCGTCCCCTGACTCTCGGGCCGGGTGGAGAAGTAGTCCCATCCGTACGTGAAGTCCTGGCGCCCCTCCAGCAGACTGAATCCGTTCTGGACCTGCACCACGCTCAGCGTCGAGCGATCGATCAGGGGAACGCCGTCGCGGAGAAAGAACGCGTCGCCGGAGCCCGTGATGTTGAAGTACGCCTGTACCGCCCAGCGGTCGTAGGTGAGCCGGGCCTGGACGTACTGGTAGAGCCAATTCTTGATCTGGACCGCGCTCAGGCCGGTCAGCTCGATTCCGCTAATGTCGGTGGCGCCGAACGTACCGACGAGGGTGCCCCGATCGGAATACCGCCAGTCGGCCCTGGCCTCCATGGCGTACCGGCGGATGCGGTAGTCGCGGTTGCCGATCCGGCTGCACGCGAGCTCCGCCTGGGCACGGGTCAGCCCACGGGCCTCACGGTCCAAGATGCAGGCTTCGGGGTCGGCGACCGCAAGCTCCTGGGCCCTCCACTCTGTCGAATCGACGTGCGGCCATTCCTCCGCACTGAACACCTGCCCGGAGATCTTCACGCCGAAGTTCCGGTCCACCAGAAACGCGGAGCGGAAGGCACCCTGGAACGCAGAGCGCTCACCGACGGCCAGCGAGACCGTGTTGCCCGGGCTCTCCAAGGGAGATCGAGTGATGAGATGCAGCACGCCGTTGGCCGTGTCCGGACCGTAGAGCGCCGACCCCGGTCCCAAGACGATT
>JBDHDM010000537.1:0-2714 GCA_039591515.1 Gemmatimonadota bacterium
CGCACCATCTCGCGAACGTCTTCGAGGAGTTGCCGCGCGTCGTACACGATGCCGTCCTTGATCGTGTACTTGATGCCGCCCACGCGCTCCACCTCACCGGTCTCGTCGTTCAGCTTGGGCGTGCCCGTGCCGTACAGCACCTTGAGGTTCTCGAGCGGGTTTTCCTCGACCACCAGGATGTCGGCCTTCGCGCCCACCTCGAGGACGCCGAATTCGAGGTCGTTCTCGGTACCCTTGGGCTTGTGCAGCTGCACGGCCCCGTGGTAGGTCGCTGCTCGGATGACTTCGAGTGGGTTGAAGCCCGCCTCGCGTAGGAGCTCGAGCTCACGGATGTAGTCGAAGCCGTAGAGCTTGTAGATGAAGCCCGAGTCGGAGCCCGTCGTGACGATACCGCCGGCGTTCTTGTAGTCGTTGAGGAAGGTCATCCACTTCTTGTAGAACTGCTGCCAGTGGTACTCGTCCTCCGTGGTCCAGTAGAACCAATACGAACCGTGGGCCTGGCGGCTCGGCTGATAGAAGTCCCACTGGCTCGGGAGCGTGTACTCCTCGTGCCACTCCGCCTCGCGGGCACGCATCACGTCCCGACTCGCTTCGTAGATCGTCATGGTCGGGTCGATCCCGAAGTCGAGCTCGAGGAATCGGTCGATGAGCTCGTTCCAGGCCTCCGACCCGGGCTCGGCCGATTGCGCCCATAGGCGCCCGACCTGACCGAAGCGGTGCTGCTCGTTCTGGTAGTTGTAGTCGGCCGGGAAGTCCTGGATCGTGCGGCCCTCGAACAGGGCCTCGAAGAGGCCGTAGTAGTGGGTCATCATGTCGAGCCCGAGCTCGGCGGCATCGAGCGCGTTCATCCGCGCCACGCCGGTCTGGGCGAGGTGCGCCACGGTTCCGAGCCCATGCTGGTGCGCCTCGTCGATCAACGCTTCCATGATCGCGGGCGGATACGAGGTCAGCTTGAGGCCGTCGATCCTGGCGCCGTCGACATCGACCTGTGCGGCCCAGCGTACCCATTCGCGCGCCATCTCCGGGGAGGTCACCGGACCGCGGTCCCACGCTTCGCCCGGTCGTGCGTACACGAACATGCGGGGCGCGACGATCTCGTTGCGCTCCGCGAGCGCCTTTTGCTCGAGCGACCACATCATTGGGCCGAAGCCCACCCCACGGGCCGTAGTGATTCCGTTGCCCATCCAGAGCTTGTGGGTGTACTCGGCCTGCGGTGCCTTGCCTGCTCCACCCGTGTGCACGTGCATGTCGACCAGACCAGGCATGATGTACATGCCGGAGACGTCGATCTCGCGCGTCGCTCCTGCGGGGCGACGGGCCTCGTTGATCGGGGCCATCGGGAAGCCGACCGACTGGATCTCCACGATCCGGTCGTTCTCGATGACGATGTCGACCGGGCCGAGAGGCGGGCTGCCCGCCCCGTCGATATAGGTCCCGCCTCGGAGAATGAGGCGCTCGTGCGGCCCGTCCCCTTCGTCCGCCCCGCGTGGGTTGGTCTCCTCCATGCCGCCCTGTTGGGCGACGACGGGCACCGTGGCCAACGGGGCCGCCACCAGCGCGACCGAGAACAACAGAGCCTTACTCATTGCAGACGAGTGGTTCGTCATGAGACCTCCGGGAATGGACCATACGGCTTCGACGCCGCGCAGACCGCGAAATGTACGTCGCTTCAGGGCGACTGCCAGCCGGAGGAGGCCGTGCGGGCGTCCCACCGCGCTTCGAGCGCCGGCACGGATTCCGTATACTTGTCCGCTCCGACCCGACCACCCCGAAACTCCCTGGAGCGCGCGCTGTCCACCGTCCCTGAGGTGATCGTCCAGGAGGTCGAGAGGCTTCGCGCGGAGCTGCGGCGCCACAACTACCTCTACTACCACGAGGCGCGGCCGGAGATTACCGACGCCGCGTACGACGTGATGTTCCGCCGGCTTCAGCGGTTGGAGGCGGAGCACCCACAGCTCGAGTCGCCGGACTCTCCCACGCAGCGCGTCGGCGCGCCTCCCCAGGACAGGTTCGAGACGGTCGAGCACGTCGCTCCGCTGCTCTCGCTCGATTCGTCGGAGAAGTCCGAGGACGTCGTCCGCTTCGACGAGCGTGTTCGAAAGGCCCTCGGCGACGGGGTGAGCCCGGTCTACCTGCTCGAGCCGAAGCTGGACGGGGCCTCCATCGAGCTCGTGTACGAGGACGGTGTGCTCGTGCGCGCGGTGACACGCGGCAACGGGCAACAGGGGGAAGGCGTCACCGAGAACATCCGGACGATCCGCACCGTGCCGCTGCGACTGCGAACGGAGATCCGTGAGGCCCCCCGAAAGCTGGCTCTTCGCGGAGAAGTGTTGATGTACGTCTCCGACTTCGCGGAGTTCAATCAACGACTGGTCGAGTCGGGACAGGAGCCGTACGCCTCCCCCCGCAACTCGGCCGCGGGGGCGATTCGGCAACTCGACTCACGCGTGACGGCCTCGCGGAAGCTCGACGTGCTCGTGTACGACGTCCTCGCCGCCGAGGGGGTGTCATTCTCGACGGATACCGCCGGCGTTCAAGCGATTCGCGACTGGGGCTTCCGAGTACCGGAGAACATCGAGGTCGTCTCCACCGCCGAGGACATCCTCGCCTACCATGCACGATACGAAGCGGAGCGCGACGAGCTCGACTACGAGATCGACGGCGTGGTCATCAAGCTCGACGACCTCGGCGCGCGCCGTGCGATGGGCGCTACG
>JBDHDM010000538.1:0-2704 GCA_039591515.1 Gemmatimonadota bacterium
CTTCACGATCAGCACGGGCTCGACGCTCACGCTCTGGACCGAGACAGCGAAGTAGAGGTCGTTGATCGTGCGAGCGACCATCCTCACCAGGCCACGGGCGAGCACGAGCCCCACGGCTACGCCGAACAGGGCCCCTACCGCACCGATCCACGCCGCCTCGGTGAGGATCATCCGAACGACCTCGTCCCGCGTCACGCCGAGAGCTCGAAGCCGGCCGAGGATCCCCCGTCGCTGGACGACCGAGAAGGTCACCGAGTTGTAGATCAGGAACATGCCGAAGATCAGCGCGAGCAAGCTGAGCGCGGTCAGGTTCACGTCGAACGCCGCGATCATCCCGGTCATCGACTCGGACCGCGTGCCGACGGCCTCGACCGTCGTCCCGGGCGGGAGCGTGGTGTGGATTCTCCCGACCAGGCCGCCGGCCTCCTCCTCCTCGGTCACGAGGAGCTCGATCCGTGAAAGGAGCCCCGGGATTCGCAGCACCTCCTGTGCGCCCGCGATGTCCATGAGAACGACGTCGGAGAGGCCCGTGCGCGCCAGGTCGTCGGCGGGCTCGACGAGCCCGACGACGGGCAGCGACCACGACTCGCCCTCGATCAACATCGGAAGCGAATCACCCACGGCGAGCGCCGCCCCCTGCGCCAGCGTCGTCGAGAGCACGACACCCACGCGGGACGCGATGATCGCCGACACGTCGAGCCCTGTTTCCCCACCCGCCACATACGGACGGAACGGTCCTTCGGAGAACGGGTCGATGCCGAGAATCCGGAGCGCGCGGCCCGGGATGAGCGAGGACCGTCCGTACCCCTCGACCACGGGCGCGGCCGCCGCCACGTCCTGCTCGATTCGGAGCGTCGCGACGAGCGATTCGTCGATCAGTCCGAGATCGCTCACGACCGCGTGTGTGGCCCGGCCCGACACCGTCTCCGCCGAGATCCGGAAGCCCGTCCGGGCGCTCTGAATCGCGACGTCGATCGAGAGCACGACCGCGACGCCGAGCGCGACGCCGAGCACCGAGAGGACGAGCTGGAGTCGGTGCTGCGTCAGGTAGCGCAGGCTCGCCTTGGATAACAAGCGCACGCCTACCCCCTCGTCGCTTCCTCGACGGTCGTGGCCTCGCCGCCGACGGTGGTCGAGACGCCCTCCACGAGCTCCCCATGATCCACGCGCAGCACACGGTCCATGCGGGCGGCGAGCTCGCGTGAGTGCGTCACCACCACGAGCGTCGTGCCAGAGGCGCGCACCAGCTCATCGAGCAGCCGCACCACCGACTCGCCGGTGTCCTCGTCGAGGTTGCCCGTCGGCTCGTCGGCCAGAAGCAGGTCCGGCCGGTGGATCAGCGCCCGCGCCACCGCGACACGCTGCTGCTCTCCGCCCGAGAGACGATCGGGGAACGTCTCCGCCCGGTCCGCCAGAGCCACGGCCTCGAGCAAGGCCGTCGCCCGGTCCCGACCGTCCGGGACGCCAATCAGCTCCAGCGGCAGCAACAGGTTCTCGATCACCGTCAGCGTCGGGATCAGGTTGAAGAACTGGAAGACGAAGCCGACGCGTTCTCGGCGGAAGAGCGTGCGGTCACGCTCGGAGAGGGCACCGACGTCGGTGCCGCCGACGCGCACGGAGCCCGAGTCCGGCAGATCGATCCCGCTGATCAGGTTCAGGAGCGTCGACTTGCCCGATCCCGACGGTCCGAGGATGGCCACACGTTGGCCCGCCCCGATCGAGGTCGACGTACCCACCAGCACCTCGTGGATGCGATCGCCTTCTCGATAGCTCTTGTGGACGTCGATCAGCTCGATCGACGGGCCCGTGTCGTCCACCGGGAGACATCTCCCGGTCCTCAGCTGTCGGAGCCCTCCTCCATCTGCTGAGGGAGGGTCGTGAGCTCGAGGACCTTGTACTGCCGGTCACCCATGGGCAGATGGACCGTCACCTCCGCGCCTTCCTTCGCACCGAGGAGGCCCTGCCCGATCGGCGACGCAAGCGACACCTGCCCCGCATCGAGGTCGATGAAGTCGCCGGCCGTGATCGTGAAGGTGAACTCCTCGTCCATGCCCAGGTCGTGGATCTTCACCTTGGAGCCGAAGCCTACCCGGTCGTAGGCCATTTCGTTCGGGTCGATCTTGGACAGCTCCGTCATGCGCGACGTGAGGTGATTCAGTCGCGCCTCGACGAAGGCCTGCCTCTCCTTGGCGGCCTTGAACTCCGCGTTCTCACGCAGATCGCCGTGCTCCATCGCCGTCTTGATCCTGGCCGGCAGGTCGACGTTGAGCTCCTGCGCCAGGCTGACGATCTCGGCTTCGATCTTCTCTCGGATTTCGTCGAGCATGGAAGCACCTCGGAACCGGTCTTGGGCGCCGCCGGGCCCAGGAGGGCCGTCGGTCTGGTAAATACGACCGCCGCCCCGGAGCCGACCGGGGCGGCGGAAGGGAGATACAATAGGGACTCGGCGGGCGGTCCGGTAGGGTGCTCCGCAGCTAACGAACGGGAGCCCGCGCGACTCCACAGCCACGACGACGCGCCTCACCTGCCTTCTTCGACTGCCATGAATCACGACACACCTGCCGCCGCCTCGAGCGCGAGTTCGAAAACAGGGGGAGGATCGTCGACTCGTTCGAGCTCGTGAGCAGGACGCGACTCATTGTGACGCGCAAGGTGGAGGGTGGTCCGGGTGGCGATCTCGAGCTCCGCTTCGTTTACGGGAGAG
>JBDHDM010000539.1:0-2701 GCA_039591515.1 Gemmatimonadota bacterium
GGCGAAGGCCTCGAAGGATTCGTTGACGGAGTCGATCTCCTCGAGTCGGTTCGCAACCGAGAGCTCGAGAACCTGAACATCTTCGGAGCCGCCGACCCGGCCGGAGAACTCGACGGCGAGCACGGTGACGTCATCAGCTTGCTCCGCGTCGGCCTGGAAACGCCACACGTCGTCGGTCGACGCATGAACCAGAGACTCCACCGAATCGATATCGCTCGACTGAAGGACCTCTACGAGGCGATCCTCCTCGTATAGCTGCCCGTCAGGATCCATCGCCTCGGTCACACCGTCGGTGTACACGAAGACGACGTCACCGCGCTCCAGTTGACCGGAGCCCTCCGAGTAGACGAGTCCGTCCACGGCACCGATCACGGGGCCGTGCCGCTCGGCCAACCGTACCACCTCCCCCGTGTGTCGCAGAAGGTAGGGTGGGTTATGTCCGGCGTTCGTGTACTCCAGCGTTCCGGACGTCACGTCCAGGATGCCCAGCCAGAGTGTTACGAACATCGCCGAGTCGTTGTTGGCCGAGATCTCGTCGTTGACGTGCGTGAGGATGCTGGCCGGCGAGAAATCGTTGGTCGCGCGCGACTTGATGAGCGTCTTGGTGACGGCCATGAAGAGGGCCGCGGGCACCCCTTTCCCCGAGACGTCTCCAACGCAGAAGCAGAAGCGATCCTCGTCCAGAAGGAAGAAGTCGTAGAAATCTCCTCCCACCTCACGCGCCGGCTCCAGGGTAGCGAATACGGTGAAGTCGGTGCGGTGGGGAAACGCCGGGAATTCGAGCGGGAGCATGCTCATCTGGATGTCTCGACCAATGTTGAGCTCGCTCTCCATCCGCTCCTTGGCCGTGGTGGTCCGCCGGAGGTTATCGAACGACTCCTGGAGCTCTCGGTTCTTCAGGGTGAGCTCCTGCATCAGCGCATCCCGCCCCTTCTGCTCGATCACGGCGCGTAGCTCCCCGACGCGGCGCTCGGTAAGCTCGGACCCCGGGGCGACGTCGATGTAGAGACCGAGCCGCAGGCACGGGACACCATCGATCCGAAGCCGCACGATCTGATCGAAGAACGATGCGGCCATCGCCTCGTCGACCTCACCGCCGACACCGATCAGGTCGAGGACGAACGTGGGCTGTCCTCCCGCGTCGTCGAATCGAACGACGATCCCGCCAGGATCCGCACCGCGCTCGACGACTCGAAAGAGCTGGGAGGTGACCGAAGCGATGCGACTGGCGAGCATGTCATCGGCCGTCAGGCGCTCGAGTGTCGCGTGGACTTTCCTGCGCGCGTCCCGAACGGCCCCCTCCGCTCCGCCGTTGATCGTGCCGAGCTCGATCACGTGTCTTCGAACCTGGCGGCGAGCACCGTCGCGTCGTCGTGTCTCTTTCCGTAGCGGGACAGGATCTTCTCGACCACGGTCTCGGGGCTCTGATAACGGATCTGCGGGTAGTCCTCCAGCGTCAGGCGCTCCGAGATTCCATCCGTATGAATCAGGAGTACATCCCCCGACGAGAGACTGGCCGTCTCGACCCTCGGCACCTTGAGCCGACTGCCGACGGTACCGGTCATGGCACCGATTCTTTGCGATCGATCACCCTCGATACGCAACACGGTGTTGCCGACCGCCACATATCGGACGAGACCGGAATCGAGATCGATGGTGCATAACGACACAGCCGCACCCACGGTCCCCTGCAAGTGGGCGTCCAACCGCCTCATCAGGTCGGAAAGGTCGAGGCTCGGCTCCTTGCGCACGAGTCTCGTGGCCGCCTTCGCTGCCTCGTGTGCCTCCCGACCGTGCCCCAACCCATCGACCACCACGATCAACGCCGCACCATCGAGCTCCGTCACGAGCACACCGTCGCCGCTCAGCAGCTCACCTCTGCAGGGGCGGTTCACATACCCGACTTGTAACCGCCTCCCTGGCTCGGTCGGCGCCTCGTAGCTTTCCTTTCCTCGATCGGTGCCTCGCTCGGCAAATGCGGCGCTCGCCGACGAACCGTGCAGGGGTCCCGCCCGCCGAGTACTCGGTGAGGGCCCTTCCTTCCACTTCCGCACGACCACCGTCGTGCCTCGACCCACTTCGGACTGCATGTCGAAATCGTCCACCATGCGCCTCACTCCAGGCAAGCCGAGGCCGAGCGTCCCGCTCGAGCTGAAGTGATCCTGGAGTGCCTCGCGAATGTTCGCGATCCCCGGCCCCCGATCGGATACGGTGACCTGAATCCCATGACGGCCTCCCGAGTCCACCTCTTCGATGACGACTCGGCCGTCCGTCGCGTACTTGATGATATTTGTGGCCAACTCCGACACGACGGTGCCGATGGTACGACTCTCCGGCTCACTGAAGTCGAGTCGACGTGCGAAGTCCGACGCCGCGATCACCGCATGACTCACGTCCGGGTCGCTCCGGATTCGCTTGACCGAACGAAGGCTCATGGCGCGAGCGACGAGCTCACCTGCTCAGGAGGTTCGGGCTCGTCATGGGAGACGGCTTCCGAGCCCTCGGCGTCCATGGGCTCGCCGACCGCGTCATCGCTCGCAGGGGACTGAATCTCATGCATCAGAGCGAACGCATCGTCGAGCGTCGCCGTCGCCAGCACCCCGTCCGTGTCGGCATCCAGATCGATCAGCGCGGAAACCACGCCCGGCTGCATGCCCGAAACGATCGTCGTCGCGCCCATTAGGAGTGCCATGCGCATCGT
>JBDHDM010000540.1:0-2687 GCA_039591515.1 Gemmatimonadota bacterium
GTCTACGAGAAGACAGGCGGGAGCATGTCCGTCGTCTGGGAATCGTCGGAGACGGAAGATACGTACGACGTCGCGTGGGGCGACTGGGATAACGACGGAGATCTCGACCTAGCCACGGGGGATGACTTCGGGGTACTCGTTTACGTGAACAAGGGCGGCGACATGGAGACCGGTTGGCGATCGCCGATCACCGGTCCCCCCGAAGATGCTGAGAGCGTCGCGTGGGGCGACTGGGACCAGGACGGCGATCTCGACCTGGCCGTGGGGAACAGCTACGTGGCCCCGACGACTCCAAGCCGCGTCTACGAGAACGGCACCGTGAGACGAACTGCCCGCCTGCCCGAGACCCCGTCCTATCCGTTCCCCGTCCAGCGACCCGGCACCACGGCGGCCGGTCCCGCCCACTCCTCGGCGGAGCGGCTCGGATCGCCGATCGCGATCAAGTACGACCTGTTCGACGATCAGCGCGACATCGTTTTCAAGATCGATCCGGAGTACTCGCCGACCGGAGGCGGTCAGTGGTTGCCGGCGACCCAAGGAGCTGGGGGTAGCGCAACGCATGATCTCCCCACCTACTGCATCGGCCCTCCCCCGGCCTGTCCGGAGCGGCCGTACACCTTCATGTGGGACGCAGCGGCCGACGACGCCTGCGGCGAGAATGTGCGCTTCCGGATCAGCGTGCGCTGGCAGGCGCCGGAGTTGATCGGCCAACCGCTGCAGCGGGCGCGGATGGCCACGGTGACCCCGCCCTTCCGGCTCGCTTGCCAGGGCTGGTATCCCGACACGGACGGCGATGGCTACGGCGCGGGGCCGCCGGAAGGCTGGCACCTGGCTCCCCCGCCGGGCTACGCGGACAACGATGACGATTGCGATGACACCTCGGATACGACCTTTCCCGGGGCGGCCGAAAACGATAGCGCGACCGATTGCATGAAGGACGCGGACGGCGACGGCTACGGCGACCCGTCGCTGACGGGCCCCTTCGTGCCCGGCAACGACTGCGACGATTCGAATCCCTTTTGCTACACCGACTGTACGGACGGCGACGGCGACCTCTACTGCGAGCCTCTCGACTGCGCCCCTGGCGACCCGAACATCAACCCCGGCATCGTCGAGGACTGCGACAACGAGATCGACGACAACTGCAACGATCTGACCGACATGGAAGACCCGCAGTGCGCCACCGGCGCGGGAAGGGTCCCGAGCCAGCTGCTCCATCAGGGGCAGCCGATGGTGGTGGCGCTCGAGGCCAACGGCGACGTCACGTTGACGTGGCATCCCTCATGCGTCTTGAGTGACGACGACTACGCGGTCTACGAGGGATCGTTCCCCGTTTTCACGTCGCACGAGTCCGTAACCTGCTCGACTGGGGGCGCGACGACCCACACTTTCGAGCCCCGCGTGGACGATGCCTACTACCTCGTCGTCCCCAGGAACGCGAATTGGGAGGGTTCCTACGGAACGAATCACCAGGGTGACGAGCGTCCGGCGGCGGCGGCGGGCTGCTTCACGCAGGCGATTGCCGAGTGCGAGTGAGCAGCTCCTGGCCGGTCATCGTGCCGTGATCATCGACTTGAGAGAGAATCACGGCGGCGAGGGCAAGATGGTCCACCTCGTTTCGAGCTATTTCTTGCCCGCCGGCACGCAGCTGAATTCTCTCTCCTGTGGTCCGTGCCCGACGAACTGCGAGAATCGGCGAAAGGGATTCCAGCTCAGAACTGCATGGTAAACGTGGTCCGCACACCGGGCTCCGAACGCACGGTCAAGTCACCCCGGTGCAAGCGCATGATCTGCCGTGAAAGACTCAACCCGATGCCCGAGCCTCCCTTGCGCGTGCTGTAGAACGGCACGAAGATCTTCTCCAGGGAATCTCCGACGATCCCCGGACCGTTGTCCGTGACCCGGATCACCGTTCGATTCTCGGCGTCGATGGCAGCTTCCAGGACGATCTCCGCGTCCGAATGCCCCTCCGTGGCCTGCAGCGCATTCAGCAGGAGGTTGATCAGGACCTGTTCGACCAGCCGCGGATCGGCGGTCAGCTTCATCTCCTCCGGCCGAATCACCGTGCGAATTCGAACCTGCCGGTCATCGGGCTGTGGCGTGACCACCCTCTGCACCCGCTCGAGAACCTCGCCGACCTTCAGGGATTCGAGCACGAGCTCCGGGATGTGGGTCAGATCCCGGTAGGCGTTGACGAACTGCAATAGCCCGTCGCTTCGCCGCTGGATCGTCTGCAATGCCTCCTGGATCTGCGGCGTGGTTCCGGAGTCGCCTA
This sequence comes from Gemmatimonadota bacterium, assembly GCA_039591515.1. GTDB lineage: Bacteria > Gemmatimonadota > Gemmatimonadetes > Longimicrobiales > Gaopeijiaceae > UBA2589. The sequence goes on from JBDHDM010000540.1 coordinate 2,276, forward strand.
CAACCGCCTGCTGGTCACCCGGCACGACCATCTGCTCGACGCTGGCCGCGAGCGACGCGATGGGCGTCAGCGAGTTTCGGATCTCGTGGGTCAGCACGCGGATCAGGTTGCGCCACGCCTCCATCTCCTTCTCGTTCAGCTCCAGGCTGATGTTCTGGATCGAGACGATCGTGTGGACCTCTCGCTGCCGCTTCACCTCGGTCGCGCGCAGCGAGAGCTGTAGCAGCCGGCCTCCCAGCGGCACGGTGACCAGATCCCGCCTTCCCGGCTTCAGGGCCCGCAGCTTGCGATGGAGCACCGGTGCTGCGGGCTCGAGATCGTCGATGTTGCGCAGCGCCGGCACGTCCAGCAGCGTCTTGGCGGCCGGGTTGAGCAGCTCCACGTTTCCGTTCTGATCGAACGCGAGCAAGCC
>JBDHDM010000541.1:0-2685 GCA_039591515.1 Gemmatimonadota bacterium
GCCGGATTTGAGCGAGACCGCACTGCCGTGACCCTGCTGGGGGACCGACAGGCCGTTGACCGTCGTGCTGTTGGTCGAGCCCGCGTCCTGGAGCTGCCAGGAGCCGTCCTCGCCAACCTTCAGGAACGCGTGGAAACGAGAGATGCTGAGATCGGGAATCGAGACGTCGTTGTTCGTCGCCCGGCCGATCGTGATCAGGTGCCCCACCGAGCGACCGGTGCGCTGCACCGGGAACGCGACGAGGGCGAGACTGGCGGTCGCCACGGCGGGGTCGTCGTCGATCCCGATGAGCTGCACCTCCGTGCTCGCCGGGCCCTGCGGCCGCGCGAGATCCGCCGCCGTGAGCAGCAGAAACGCCGAGCCGTGGCGGTCCTCGAAGTCCCGCGCGGACAGCACCCGGGCGTCGGTCCGGAGGCTCCGGACCGGCAGGCCACTGCCGTAGCGGCTGCGTGCGAGCGAAGTCGACATGACCACTTAGTCGGCGGATCCGGCGCCGGGCTTGAAGGCCCGGTTCGATGCGCTCCATGCTCGAGGCGCCCCGCCCAGCGGGCGCGTTGCTCAGGAGCCGACTCCCGGCGTCAGCGTGTCCGCGGCCCGCCACAGGTACCAGGACGCCACGCTCCGGTAGGGCCGCCAGGGCGCGGCGAGCATCTCCAGCTCCGCGGGCTTGGGCATCTCAGCAAGCTCGTAGAGCACACGCGCGCCCTTGCGCACGCCGAAATCGCCGACCGGCAGCACGTCCGCGCGTCCCAGCGAGAACATCAGCAGCATGTGGGCGGTCCAGGTGCCGATCCCACGCACCCGGGTCACCGCCTCGATGACGGCGTCGTCGTCCATGCGACGCAGCCGGCGGTTGTCGAGTCTCCCCGTCGCAAACGCATCCGCCACGGCGCGTACGGCGGCGATCTTCTGGCGCGAGAGGCCGGCGCCGCGCAGCTGGGCGTCGGTCGTGTCACGCCATCGATCCGGTCGCGGATAGCGTCCGCGAAACAGCCCCCGCACGCGTCCGTCGATGGCGCGCGCCGCGCTCCCGGCGAGCTGCTGGTAGATGACCGAGCGCACGAGCTGACGGTACGGATCGCCACGCACCTCGATGCCGCAGCGCCCGACGCGTTGCATGAAGCAGCCGAGCACCGGATCGCGCCGGGCCAAGGTTCGACGCGCACGCGCGAGTGTCCCTTCATCGAGATGCAAGTTCCCATCGGCCATGTGCAGCAAGGTATCGGAAGCCAGAAACGCCGCGCTCAGCGCCGAGAAAGCCTTGAATCCCGGGGAGGTGGCACTGGAGATTTCTCCCCGTCCGCCGATACCCCCATTCGTGTCCTCCACATCCCCGACCCCCGACCCCGAAGCACCCGTCGCGCGCGACGGCTTGCGTCCGGCCCTCTCGCTCGAGGAGCTGCTCGAGCACCTCGTCACGCTCAAGGTCCTCACCGAGGAGCAGGCACAGGACGTCGAGGCACGCGCCACCACGTTGAAGAGCGCCGTGCTCAAGGACCGTGTCGGATCGGTGCGCTCCCAGGCCGCAGCCCGCTACGACGTCACGCCTGCCGAGCTGGTCGCGGCCGCCCGCATCCCCCGACCCGGCGGCGGCGGCGGACGCACCGACGAGGACTTCGTCGCCCAGGCGCTGTCCCGCGTGTCCGGCACGCCGTACCTGAAGGTCGACCCGCTGCGCATCGACAACGACCTCGTCTCGAAGACGCTCTCCCGCCCGTTCGCGCGGCGACACGTCGTCATTCCGGTCGAGCGGGACGCCGACGGGCTCGTGCTCGCGGTCGCGGATCCCTTCGACAGCACGCTGCGGGAGTCCCTCGTCAACACCATCCAGGAGCCGCTGCGGATGGTGGTCGCGGCGAAGTGCGACATCGTCGCGATCATCGACCGCGTCTACGGTTTCCGTTCCAGCGTCAACCAGGCGGACGAACGTCTCGGCACGACCCAGCGAAGTGGTGCGCTGGTGCAGCTGGTCGAGCTCAAGTCGAGCAACGAGCTGGCGGAGCAGCAGGACGAGCACGTCATTGCCGCGGTCGACTACCTGCTGAACTACGCCTTCGAGCAGCGCGCCTCCGACATCCACCTCGAGCCCCGCACCGAGGACGCCGTCATCCGGTTCCGCATCGACGGGATCCTGCACGACATCGAAACCCTCCCCTACACCGTTCACGGCGCGATCACCTCGCGCATCAAGGTGCTGGCGGGCATGAACATCGCGGAGCGCCGCCGCCCCCAGGACGGCCGCATCAAGACCCAGCGCGCCCAGGGCGAGGTGGAGCTGCGCGTCTCCTCGATGGCCACCGCCTTCGGCGAGAAGATCGTGGTGCGTGTCTTCGATCCGAGCGTCCTGATGACGGACCTCCAGGATCTGGGCTTCACCGCGGCCGAGCGGGAGCGCTTCGAGAAGTGGATCACCTGCCCGAACGGGCTGATCCTCGTGACCGGCCCCACCGGCTCGGGCAAGACGACCACGCTCTACTCCACGCTCCGCTACCTCAGCGGTCCCGAGATCAACATCACGAGCGTCGAAGACCCGATCGAGATGGTGGATCCACGCTTCTGCCAGGTGCAGGTCAACCCGGTCATCGACGTCACGTTCTCGACCGCGCTGCGCACGATCCTGCGCCAGGACCCGGACATCATCATGGTGGGCGAGATCCGCGACGCCGAGACCGCGAACATGGCGGT
>JBDHDM010000542.1:0-4122 GCA_039591515.1 Gemmatimonadota bacterium
GAGATCGGGATCGCGACGGCGATCGCCACCGGGTAGCGTGTATCACGCAGGAAGAGGAAGAGGACGAGGAAGGCCAGCAGCCCTCCGAAAACGAGAGCCTGCACCACGTTCGAGATCGACTCGGCGATGAAGCCCGCCTGGTCGTCGGCGACGTCCACGCGCACCCCCGGGTACTCGCCTTCCAGCTCAACCAGGACGCCGCGCACCGCCTCGGCGACCGCGACCGTGTTCGCCCCGGCCTCCTTGAACACGAGCAGCCCGACGGACTCCTCCCCGGCGTATCGCGTGATCGCCTCGCGCTCGGCGAAGCCATCGACCACACGCCCCACGTCCGCGAGGCGCACCACCCGCGTGCCGGATTCGAGCGTCTGCCTCGCGACGACCACGTCGCCGATCTCCTCCACCGTCTGAAACTCGCCCAACGTCCGTAGGGGGTATCGGTAGCGGCCCTGCAGGATCGTGCCGCCGGGTGCGCTCACGTTCGCCTGATCCAGCGCCGCCGAGATCTCTTCCAGCGTGATGCCGTACGACTCGAGCAGCCGCGGCTCGACCTCCGCGCGGATCTCGCGGTCGAGTCCGCCCGCGACCGCCGCCTGCGCCACGCCGTCGAGCTGTTCGAGGCGTCGTCGGAAAACCGTCTCGGCCAGCTCCTTCGTCCGCCACAGGTTCTCCCCTCCGGCCACGGAGAGCGTCATCACCGGCGCGGACTCCGGGTCCACCCGCAGGATCGTGGGGCGGCCGACGGTCTCGGGCAGCGCGTCGCGCGCGTTGTCCAGCCGCTCGCGCACGTTGAGCATGGCGAAGTCCATGTCCGTGCCCCACGCGAAGCGCAACGTGACCAGGCTCACACCGTAGCGCGACGTCGAGGTGACCCGCTCCACGCCGGGCACGGCGGCTACCGCTCCCTCGATCGGCTCCGTGATGCGGCGCTCGATCTCGGCCGGCGCCACCTCCGCGTAGACGGTGTAGACCACGAGCCGCGGGTAGCTGACGTCGGGAAGAAGGTCGATCGGCAGCCGGGCGTACGAGATGCCGCCGAGCAGCACGATCGCCAGAAAGAGCATCCAGACCGCGACCGGACGTCGCGTCGACGCCCCCGGAATCGACATCCGCTAGCGCTCCGGCTCGACCGGCACCTCGTCGCCCGCGCCCGGTACCCGATCGCGGAGCGGTGTGCCCACTGCCTGCTCCAGCACGAGGAGCGTATCGAAGAACCCGTGGCGCGCCGTGATCTGCTGCCGCCGCGTGTCGGCCTCCTGCTCCACCGCGGAGCGGAGCTCTTCGAACGAGCGCGTGCCCAGCCGATACTCCTCGCGCGCCAGCCGGAGCGCTTCCCCCGCGATCGCGCTCGAGCGCTCGGCGAGGCGGAACGACGTCCACTGGTTCCCCAGGTCGAGGAGCGCTCCGCGAATCGTCGCCTCCAGCTCGATGCGCGCCTCGCGATCGTCCTCTCGCCGGTTGGCCACTTCGACCGACGCCTGCTGCTGCTCGGTTACGGATGGGTCGAAGAGGGCATCTCCTTGCTCCCGGAACGACTGCTTGTAGACGTCCACGCCGGCGGTGATCCGGGGCCACCATTGCGACTTCCGCTCCGAGAGCCCGACCTCGGCTGTGCGGACCGCCAACTCGGATTGCAGCACCGTAGGACTGGACTCGAGTGCTCTCGACAGCAGGTCCGCCGCCTCCAGTCCCACTGGATCGAAGATGGGAACTTCCGTTTCGACGACCTCGATCGGCCGGGTGTCGCTGGAGCCCATCGCCATGCGCAGCGCCAGCAGCGCCCGCGTGTACTCGGTCTGCTGTTGCTGGAGCACGAGCGTCTGCTGCTCCACCGCGAGCTCGGCACTGAGCACGTCCACGCGGGTGCGGAGCGCGAGCGAGAAGAGGCGCTCCGCCACGTCGAGGTCGATCCTGCGGGCCTCCAGCAGCTCCTCCTCGGCGGTCATGAGCGCCTGCTGCTCCAGTGCGTCGAGGTAGCGCCGCTGAACCTCGACCTGCACGTCGTTGAGAGCGACTCGCTCCGCCGCGTCCCGGTTGTCGTTGACCAGGGACTGGCGCCGGTGTGCGTGCCACAGCGAAGGCCCCTGGAAGCTCCACGCCAGGTTGAGGTTGTGCAGCGTGCGTGAGAAGTAGTTCCACTCCGCCTGCGGGTTGGCGATCGGGTTACCGAAGTTGTCGAACGCCTGGCGCTGGAGATTCCCGGTGAAGCCCGTGGTGAAAAGCGTCAGGCTCGCTTGCGGGAGCAGCTCGTCCATCCAGGTGGATCGCATCTCCGCCCCGTTGAGGCCCGCCTCGTTCACCGCGCGGCGCACGGTCGGATTCTCGCCCGCCGCCAGCGCCAGCGCCTGGTCGAGCGTCAAGACAAGGGGAGCCGGCTCCTGCAGCGCACCCGGGTCCTGCGCCGTCGCCGCGGCGGCGGGCGTAGCGCACGTCAGCGCGACGAGCAGGAGGCCCGCCGTCGCTCCGTCCGCCCAGAGGCGGGAGCTCCACACCCTCGCGATCGCGCCCCTCATCGGCCCGGCCTCCCGCCTTCCGCGGCCACGTCCTCGACGAGCCGGATCGACGTGTCGTGGGCCAGGTAATGGTGCCCGTCGACGAGCACGACCTCGCCGGGACTCACCATGCCCTGCTCCGGCCCGTCGAGCAGGATCTCCACGTGCGTGTCGTTCTCGCGCCCCGGGTTCACGTAACGCCACTTCGCCAGTCCGCCGCGCGGCCCCTCTTCGTACACGAACAGCATCGTTCGGCGCCTCCCTTCGCCTCGTTCGAGCACCGCCGAGCGCGGTACCAGGATCCGATCCGGCAGCGCCTCGGCGTCGAGCGCGACCTCGGCATACATCCCCGGCTTGATCCGTCCGTCGGGGTTCGGCAGCACCACGGTCACGCGGCTCGTCCGGCTGTCCGGATCGACCACCGGATTGATCGTGCGGATGCGACCGGTGAAGACCTCGCCCGGGAAGGCGGCGAAGCGCACCTCGGCCTGCCGTCCCTCGGCCAGCGAGCCGAGCGCGGCTTCCAGCACCTGCACCTCGACCTTGATCGGGTCCAAGTCCACGAGCGTGAGCAGCTCGGTTCCAGCGGTCACGTGCTCGCCCTCGACCACCCGGATGTCCGCGACTCGCCCTCCGTACGGTGCGGCGACGCGCGTCCGCTCAAGCTGGAGCTCGGCCCGCCGCACCCCCACCTCGGCCTGATCGAGCCCGCTCGTCGCGCGCGCGATCTGCTCACGCTCGGCTCGCAGCGTCGGATCCTCGATCTCGTCATCGAAGAGGACGCGCTGGCGATACTCCGTCTCGGCCACACGCAAATCGGCGCGAGCCTGCGCCACGTCGAGCGCCGGCTGAACCGTGTCGAGCTGCACCAGCGTCGACCCGGGGCCCGCACCGTCGTTCTCCTGCACCAGGACCGAGCGCACCACACCCTCGACCTGAGCCGCCAGCGTCGAGCGCCGCCACGCCTCGGCCTGCCCGGGTGCCCGAACGCGTATCCAGAGGGTGTCGCGTACGACCTCGACGCCTCGGACGGGTTGGGCGACACTCACCGAGAACTGGGCGGGCGCTTCGCCCTCGGGCAACACCAAAGGCGCGTCGGCGCTCGCTGCCTCCTCGGCGGGCTCGGCTGACGCGAAGAGCCGCCACCCGACCCCAGCGGCGGCGGCAAGCAGGATGACGACGACGGTCGCCAGGCTGAGCGTTCGTCGGGAGTGACTCATCGACTTCCTCGTGCCATTGCTAGGCATGCGGTGCGAGACATGCGGGGCCGGACGTGAGACGCAGGCTGCGGGACAACGTGTTGCCGCGCCAGTACGTTGAGCGTCCTCGACTCGCGTCCCGTCCCAAAGCTCTCGCCGGCCAACTCCCTTGCCCGACCGGAGGAGTCCAACATCGTGCAGACCCATCGCTCGTGCTCGCAGCTGCTCGCCTGGTGCCTGTTCTCATGCCTCGTCGGCATCAGTGCGTGCACGTCCGAATCCGACCGGTCATCGGCGCCCGCAGGAGACACCTGGGTCGTGGACGACATCCCCGCACTCCGGATCGGGCAAGTCGACGGGGAGGAGCCATACGTTTTTTCCCGCGTCGCCGCCGTCAGGCTACTCACCGACGGCGGCTTGGCGGTGGCCGA
>JBDHDM010000543.1:0-2664 GCA_039591515.1 Gemmatimonadota bacterium
GAGACTCCTTTTACCTCGGCAAAAGGGAAGGATCCCACAACGTGGGGCAACAGCTCGTCCTGAATCTGCCGCGACATTTCCAGCTCCTTGCCCAGCCGCTCCTGTGCGACCAGCCGCTGCTGGTTGCGCCGCAGGTCCGAGGTCATGCGGTTGAAGGTGCCTGCCAGCTGACCGATCTCGTCGCGCGAGCGAACGGGCACCTCGGTCTCCAGGTCTCCGCTGGACAGGCGCGCAGCGCCTGCGCTCAGCTCGGTCAGGTCGCGCGTCATGCGGCTCGAGAGGGGAAAAATGCCGAACACGGCCAGACCGACAACAGCCAGGCCGTAACCCAGATTACGAGCATTGACGCCGCGAATCTCCTCCAGCGACTCCCCGATCGGCCGCGCGATCCCGAAGATCAGGCCCAGCTGCGGCTTTTCGCGGGTCACGGTGACCCAATCTCCGACGACCCGCTCCGAAGTCGGAGCACCTTCCGAAGCAAGGCCGAGCAGTTGAAGATCGCCGAGGATTTCCTCGTGCTCCTTGTCCAAGGTGAAGACGTTGCCCCGATCATCCACGGCGAAGGGGATCTCCCCACTGGCGTAGTCGACCTGCCCGAGCACCGAGTGCAGGGCCTGCTGCGCGTTGACACGGGCCTTGACGGAGCCGACCAACTCGCCGTCGCGCTGCACCGGAAAGTCCAACTCACGCTTCCACTCCCAGTGGGCCTCTTCCCGGTCCGCGACTCTCTGTGCCATCTCCTGCCGACGCTCCTCCACGTGGCCCACACTCGCCTTTATCCGCTCGGCGAAGACCCGTACCTTCTCCTCCATCGAGCGGTCAACCGCGTCCCCGCCGCCCAACGCATCCGCCTGCGCCTGCTCACCGATCTCGATCAGGGCGTCGAACAGCTCCGAGGGAATCAACTCCTCCGAATCGATCTCGACGCGGGTCTCGACGACGCCGCGAGGAAGCAGTATCAGGCCGTCCTCGCCGCGCACGACGCTGGTTCCGTCACGCAAGTCCTCGAGCTCCCGCACCGTGTCGCTGTTGAACAGCATTCTCGAGAGGTGAATCACGACCGGTGCCGCCGCGGAGACGGACATCACGGGTTCGCGTGGCGCCTTCGGGGCGCGAGGAACACCGGCGTCCCGGCCCTGGGGAGCCGCTGGCACGAACTCCAGCGAGTCCAGTAGCACGGCCGAATCGCCCATCTCCTCTACCAGCCCCGCGGCAAAGTCGCCCGCGCAGCTCTCGGAATCCACATCGCCGGCCGTCAACGAACCGAACGGCAAGCGGCCCAGCCGTTCGACCCGTCGATCCAGATCCTCCGCGACCAGCTCCATCCTCTCGCCCATCTGCTCCGCCACGTTGCCCGATTCGCGCTCCACGGTGCGGCGCAGGGCGTCGACGGACGAGGCGTAGGAGTAGACCGTGACCACGATCAGCGGGATCGCGGCGAGGAACAGAAAAGCCAGGATCAACTTCGCGCGCAAGGTCATGGGTTCAACCTCCCGTATCGGCCCCACCCATTGTGAACCATCGGCCGGAAACCGACCAGAACTTGCCGTCCAATCGGTGCGGAAACGGGAACCGATCTACTTGTTGGTATCCGACGTCGAAGTAAAGGGCACGGGCAACAGCCTCGCCAGCAATCAGATTGTAGGCACCACGGTGATCATCTACGGTGACCGTAATGTGATTGAGAATAACCTCTTCAGCGGTTACCCATATTACTTTGGATTGACACTGTTTGGCAGCGACAATGTCTATCGCGGAAACATCGCCCGGGGCAATAACGGCGAGCCCGGGGACTGTTCCAACCCATCCGCGACGACCGACTTCTGCGACGAGGGCGCCAACAACACCTCCCACGGCGACAACTACATGCCGGGCCAGATGTAGCAGGGCGCGATCCGGCGGTGTTGAGATCGCCGGGATCACGCCAGGTCCGGGCGAAGCCTGGATGATGCAGATCGGCCGGAATCTCACCGACCCCGTCGATGGATTCCTGGCGGATAGTCGTCGCGGGTCCCATAGAGCCCCGCCTCAGCCGGCGGGTCAACGAGAGTCGCGGAACTCGGCGAACCAGTTCTCCACGAGCGTGATCCCGGAAGCCGCGCGGGCCTCGCGATCCCTCTGCACACGTCGAACGAACAGGAGTCGATCGTCGGCGGAGACGGCCAACCCTTCCGGCCGGCCCTGCCCTATGTCTTGGCCCGAAGACTCTGCCGTGAACAGCTTGGCCGGCCTTCCCAGTCGGATGGTGGGGTCCGTATCGATGTCGACGACCATCACGTCGTTTTGCTGCCGGTAGTAGAGCCGGCCTCCGTCGGCGCTGAAGCGAGGCCAGAGGCCACCTCCCACCGAGACCTGCCACTTACCCTTCGCTCCGGGAAAGCTGGTGATGTAGATCTCTTCGATTCCCGACTCCGTCGATTGGTAGGCCATGTAGCGACCGCTCGGGTGGAACCGGGGCGCCAACTCGTCGGCGGGTGCATTCAGAAACAGCGTGGGCTTCGCGTCGTCGACGCCGAGCTCCAACACGCAGATGTCGCTTGCCTTCAGTTCGGAATCGTAGGCAGCGTAGCCCAGGAATCGTCCGTCGGGCGTGACGTGGGGATTCTCCCAATCGTATGCGGGCCGGCACGCATCGTCGTCCCAGAGCACGTGCGGTTCGCGGCT
>JBDHDM010000544.1:0-2649 GCA_039591515.1 Gemmatimonadota bacterium
GCAGTAGCCGTCCTCCCACCTCTGGCAGAACTCGTCGAAGATCTCGAAAGCCTCGGCATCGGCTTCCACTCCGCATGCGTTCCGGATTGCGTGGGCCATGCCGATCCACTTCCCGCGACTGAAGTAGACCGAGTCGTTCGGGATTGCCCTTACGGCTTCCCGAGTCCATCGCACGCGCGCCTCTGGCGTGTGGCCGGGGGCGAGGAGTGCTTCATCATCGACCTCCTCTGCCCTGGGCCGTCCTGTCGTCTGCTCCCCGATCATCTCGAGGAGCCAGGGGGGAGCCGGTGCCACATCGGCAGGGACCTCCACCGTGTACTCACCATCCGGGTGCTTCGATGGAGGGGCGACCACATAGCCGCCCCCGCACTTGATGTCCAATCCGGGACGGAGACCGGTGGTGCTGCGGTACTCGTCCGATACCCGGAAGTAGTAGTGGGCGCCGCCTGACCCGGTCCTAACGGTGTAGGTATCTCCGAGTGGGCCGTGCTCAGCGACGAGCTTGGCGAGTTCTTCCTCTCCACCGTTCCTGGGGTCCACGTCGAGCGCGACGAGCCCGTCGCCGGTGGCAATGCCGATGTTGGCGTTGGGCCACTTGGTCCACCATTCGTGGATCTGGTCGGGATCAGTACTCGCGTTCTTATGGCCGCCGCTGATCCGGGGATGCTTTCCTGCGCGCCCACAGCGGCGTCCACGCCGGCAGGTACAGGTGTCCGAGAGCCGCGAGACCGGCTCGTAGAGCGGGAACACGCGGTAGCCCTGCTCGGCACAAGCCAAGGCTGCTAGGTGCATCGGACTTCGGCAGTCGTCCGCGGACACGTCGCCTGCAGGGGTCTGTGAGGCTGTCGTTTCGATCGTTTGCTGGTGGTGCATCGTGTTTACCCTTGTGGGTTGAGATGTGAATGTGCATCCCACCTCGCTCAGTGGAGCAGATGGTGCAGGGTACACGCTACACAATAGGTGCTTTGTGGCCAATGACAGTGTGGCAATGTAAGTGATTGCACTACAACGCATTGCGGCCGTGACAATTGACAAACAAATGGCATACCTAGTGGCCCTGAGGGAGGTGACCAAGCTCGTGACGCAGCATATACAAAAAAGGTGAACCTGCAGCGTGAGGGCGGATCGCTGCCAGCGGCGGCGTCTTTGCGGGGTCGGGCAGGGAGTCCGGAACCTCATGCCGGGCCGGCGGGCACCGGGGGGTTTGCGCCCACCGATCGCCCGACCGCGGCGTCCCAGCGTGTGGGCCTCTGGAATGGCGGGCGAGTGCCGGGGCGAGCCGTGAAAGTAGCCAGTCGCCCCGCCGATCCTTAGGAGGGCAAGGGGTGGGCGGGGTCGGGGCGAGTGGCGGGGCGACCAATTTCCCCTTTACTCGCCCCGGTTGGGGGTGCCTATAGGCACCCCCCGGGCGAGAGGGGGGCAGGCCCTGCATCTAATGTCTATGGAGGAATGTGGTTCCACCCGAGACGCGCCTCCGGGCTCCCCTGGGCCGGGCCTAACGGATGACCGCCTTGGCGTGCGGTCGTTCTCCGAAGTTGGGTGACACTCCGACGCACATGTCGTAGTGTCGCAGGCTGCCCCAGGTGAAGCCTCCTCGCGCCCCCGCGTCGCCCCTAAGGAGTTGCCTCCTCTTGGAGGAGTCTGCCTTCCTTGAGCGTATCAGAAGAAAGGAGCGGTGCTTTGTCCCGGAGTTATGCGGCGTCGCCCTTGCGCGGGATAGCTAGAGATCTGGGCTGGTACGGTGGCTAACTCCGGATCGGCAGCAGAAGTTGCAGCAGAATTAGAGTTAGAGCGTGCAAGATCGGAGGGTGAGTGTCAGGACGTAAACCATCGGCGCGGCTGTTGATCGAGGGAGTCGTGATCGTGGTGTCGATCCTCCTCGCGTTCGGTATTGATGCGGCGTGGGAAGAGCGTAGCGAGCGGCGGTCCGAGCGTCTCGCGCTCCAGGCTCTACACGCCGAAGCGGTGGGCAACCGAGAGCTACTCAGGACTGTGGTGGAACGGGTCCGAGCCGACGCCGCTCGCTCGGAGGAGTTCTACGACCGCCCTCTAGCCGAGCGCGAAGCGCTCCCGCAGGAGTTCGCGTCTTCCCAGGTACTCCAGAGTCTGTGGCGGCCCAATACCTATTCATTGAAGGACGGCGCACTCGAAGGTCTGGTCCGGGCTGGACGATTGGAACTGATCCAGAGCGATGCGTTGCGACAGCGTCTTGTCGACTGGCAGGGGGAGGCCTCCGATCTCGACGAGCGCCACGCGGTACTAGCCAGCCTCGAGCAAGAGATCATGGTGGCGATCGGTCGTCACGCGGGCCCGCAGCTGTGGATGGCGACTCGAGGGTTGCCGGCCGAGGCAGAGGTCACGGACCCGAACCGCGGCGTGGAGCGGTTCCCAGCGAACCTCCGTTCCATACGAGAGGACCCGGATGTCATGGGGCCTGTGGGGGCTATGCAGTTTCAGCGTCAGGTCTACATCATGATCCTGTCCCAGTTGGAGCGAAGCCTGGACGGTTTGATTGCTGAACTAGCCGAGGAGCTACAGTAGTCGCTCGGGCGCACGCTCTAACAACGAATTGCTGCTGCCACGGAAGAACAAGTGGGTACGCTGCGCTGGTGTCGGGGCGGGCCGCGCAGCAGAATTCCGAGCCGTTAG
>JBDHDM010000545.1:0-2646 GCA_039591515.1 Gemmatimonadota bacterium
GTCGGTCCCTTCCGGGAAGACCGTGTCGAGATGCCCCGAGATCACGATCGTCCCCTCGCCGCTGCCCCGCCGCAGCCCGATGACATTACCCTCGGCGTCGGTCCAGACGCTGTCCACACCGATCTCGACGAGCCGCTCGGCGAAGCGTCGTCCGCGCGCCTCCTCCATGAAAGGAGGCGCCGGGATCTCCGTGAGCTCCCTCAGGTCCGCCATCGTCTGAGGATCGTTCTCTTCGAGATACTGGAAGGCCTGCCGGACCCGGGGGTGCTCGAGAATCGATTGCACGTCCTGCTGGATCTCGGGCGAGGCCGTGACGGCGTCCTGGGCAACGAGCGGCGGTGCCGCGACCAGGGTCGCCGCGATGGGGACGAGGGCGGGGCAGCGGGCCAAGGGTCGGGAAGAGCGCATCATCGACGTCGGTAGGAAGGGAAAGGGGTCCGAGGTGGCGGAGGGTCTCCGCGTCAGGGCGACAACATGGGTCCGAGCGGCCGCCCGCCGAGAAGGTGCAGATGGAGGTGATACACCTCCTGTCCGCCGTGGTCCCGGCAATTGATCATGAGCCGGTAGCCGTCCTGCGCGATGCCCTCGTCGGCCGCCAGGTCGGCGGCCACGCGGACCATCCGCCCGACCACGGCCTCGTCCTCGGCCCCGAGGTCGGCCGCCGTGGGGATCACACGGTTGGGCACCACGAGAATGTGGGTCGGCGCCTGTGCCGCAATGTCGCGAAACGCGGTCACCATCTCGTCCTGGTAGACGATGTCGGCCGGGATGTCTCCCCGGACGATCTTCGAGAAGATCGTATCGTCGGTCATTGGATTCGCCTCATGCGAGAGAAGGGAAAGCCGCCACACCCCGTGCGTGGGTTGGTCGAATCCGCCACGTCGGACGCGCGGGCTTCGGCAAAGGTCGCTGCGTCCCACGTCGAGGTGCAGAAGCCCCAGCTCCATGGCTGGCCGTCGTCGAGCGGTAGCCAGTCGATCCGGGTCCAGGCCCCGTCGGTGGCTCCGGTCTCCGACACGGCCTGCGCGACGAGGTACCGCTGAGAACCGCGCCACTCCTTCACCCGGTAGCGTGCGCTCGTGCCTTCCTGCCAGCGATCCTCGGAAATCTCGTACCGATTGCCGTAGTCGTCCTCGAACGCGCCGAGCAGGGTGGGGGGCGGGTCGTCGGGGCTCGGTCCGACCCTGATGGGCGTCGACAGAATCCACGGGAACCATCGCGTCCGGAGGAGGCGGGCCCGGACGTCGACCTCGACGCGGTAGGCGCCCGGCTCTGAGAGCGGGACGCGGGCTTCCCACCCCTCCTGCTCGTCGACTACGGAGCCGTCACGGTACACGCGAATCCGGGCACGCTCGAGCTCTCGAGGGATCTCGACGCGTAGCTCGCCGTCGTCGACCCGGATCTGGACGTCCCTGTCGTCCGCGAGCCCCCCCATCGCGCAGTACCCTTCACCTCGCCGGAGCGACTCCGTCACGGTGACGCCGTCGCGTTCTGCGTCCCCCGTGAGGGGCTGCACCAGCCGCAGATGGTGCTGCACGAGCCCGAGCGTCATGTGATAGCTCGGAAAGGGAATCAGCAGATCGTCGGTGATGGGGATCCGTGCGTGGGCGTCGACCGCACAGGTCGTTGCGATGTCGCGAACGGATGTGACCGAGTCGAGCAAGGCGAGGTTGTGGCCCGGGCGGTCGACCAGCGCCATCATGCCCAGCTCCGGACGAAACGGGAGGAGCGTGAGCGCTTCGATCCAGTCGCGCACGCCGTCGTTCCGCCACTCGGAGTCGGCGTTCCAGATCTCCATGCCGTCGACGTCGTGCATCGTCCGGTCCCGCCAGTACCGCCGCCCGTTGGGGTGTGAGACGAATGTGAGCCCGGCGTCGCCAAGCGTCCGGTGAAACGGCAATCCGTGTGCCCGGTCCGTGCTGTCGGGCTCCGAAACGCGAACGGTATCGACCTGGAGCATCATGACGTGTCCGCGCAGCGTCGTCAGCTCCTCCCCGAGCACGACCAGGACGCCCCGCCGGTACTCATAGCGGGTCGGTTCCTCCGTGTTGTGGTCGGAGACCACGATGAAGTCGAGGTCGTGAGACACGGCCGCCTCCACCAGATCATCGATGGTCCCACTTCCGTCGGAGCGCCGTGTGTGCATGTGGACGGCGCCTACGGCGTAGCCGTCGGAAGCTCCGCCGCGTGACGGGGTCAACGGGACGTCCGGAAGAGCCATCGAGGCCCCCCCGGCGAGGAGTCCCCATGCAACGAGCGCGACCCCCAACCGGGTCACTCGACGTCGGAACCGGGAGGGGTGCGTCGGGGTCAAGGTGCGAGCGCTTCTCCAGTTCAGGGCGAAGAACGTGGCCGAGCGGCCGCCACAATAGCCGGCCTTCACCGACGTGACCACTGCTGCCGGCCGCCCGGGCGAGGTCAACGAAGTGCTTCCCCCGGATGTCCTGGGTGTGTCTCACCCGTTTTCCCCATGCTCATGATCGACTTCTCTCTATGCCGGAGGCCGTCCGTACCGGGCCTCTGCTCCATTCTCGTTCTCGTGGCCGGTGCCGAGCTGTCGGCTCAGCAAGCCGGCGCTGTCACGTCCACCCCCGGGATGGAGCCCCTCGGGCCTCCCGTCGCGAGCGCCCAGCGAACCGAGGCACC
>JBDHDM010000546.1:0-2642 GCA_039591515.1 Gemmatimonadota bacterium
CCTTCCGAGTCCAACAGGAGGGTGGGACGCGTCCGGGTCGCGGTCGGGCAGAGCTGCGGCTGGTGGGTGGGGCGTATTTCTACACGGTCGGCCAACGCATCGTGAAGGGGCGGGACCTGCGCACAGGGGACGAGACCGCCAACCCGCAGCCGGTGGTCGTCAACGAGTCGTTCGCGCGCGCCTATCTGGGGGATCGGAGAGGCGGTACGAGCGATGCCCAGGTCGCGCTGACGCTGGACGGGTTCGGATGGCGCAGGGTGGTCGGGATCGTCGCTGACACGCGAAGCCACGCGCTTCCGGAGCGCCCTGCGATCTACGCCCCCGTGACGATCCGGCCAACACGAGATCTTTCCGTCGTGATCGCGTCGGACGGGGCCGTGGACGCGATCGGGGCGAGCGCTCGAGGGGTGCTGGCGACCATCGCGCCCGAAGTCGCGACCGCGCCGGCGGTGCGACTCGAGGACCTCGTCGCCGACGAGCTGGCCCCGGAGCGCTTCGCCGCGGCGCTGCTGGGCGCGTTTGCCGGCGTGGCGCTCATCCTATCGGGCCTCGGGCTGTTCTCCGTTCTGGCGCTCCGCTCCCGCGTCCGTCGTGCGGAGGCGGGTATCCGCCTCGCCCTCGGTGCCGAGTCGGAGGATCTACGTCGATCGATCGTCATACCGGGCATCGGGCTCACGCTGGTGGGCGTCGCCGGGGGAGCTGTCGTGGCGGCTTGGATTGCCGGCCTGCTTCAAGGGGTCGTACCCACCGCCGCGCCGGTGGACCCGGAAGCTCTCGGGCTGGCGGCCGTCGCCCTCCTCGCGGTCGGGGGAGTCGCAGCCTGGTTCCCGGCCCACCGCACGGCCCGAATGGACCCGGCCTCGGCCCTCCGCGACGAGTGACGCCCATCGGGAGGACGGAAACCGGTTGGCGGGACACCGCGTACGGAGTGCTTCCCCGGGGGAGCCGTCCGGCGTCCGTCGTGATAGCTTCTCGAATCCGCACACGTAACGGAATCAGTACATGATCAAGCTGCGCAACATCGAGAAATCGTACAAAACCGGTGCCGGCGAGACCTTCGTGCTCCGCAGGATCTCCACCGAGATCGCCAAGGGCGAGTTCATCACGATCATGGGTCCCTCGGGTGCCGGAAAGTCGACGCTGCTTTCCATCCTCGGGATGCTCGACGGTGACTGGCGTGGCGAGTACTACCTCATGGGCGAGCCGGTGCACGCGATGAAGCCGAGGGCTCGGATCGAGCTCAACAAGCGCTACATCGGCTTCGTCTTCCAGCAGTACCATCTGCTCGACGACCTCAACGTGTACGAGAACCTGGAGATTCCGCTCTCGTATCGGAACGTGAAGCGGAAGGAACGGCAGGCCATCGTGGCCGATGCGCTCGACCGCTTCCAGATCGTCGGTAAGAAGGACCTGTATCCGAACCAGCTTTCGGGCGGTCAGCAGCAGCTCGTGGCGGTCGCGCGGGCGATCATCGCGGAGCCGTCGATGATCCTGGCGGACGAGCCGACGGGCAGTCTGCACTCCAGCCAGGGCCGCATGATCATGGACCTCCTCAAGCAGCTGAACCGGGAAGGGACCACGATCGTGCAGGTCACGCACAATGAAGAGTATGCCGCGTACGGCGATCGGATCATCCAGCTGAAGGACGGGTGGATCGTCGACGAATGACGGCCCGCGTCCTGATTGCCGACGACCAGCCCGATGTTCTCGAGGCCCTTCGGCTCTTACTGAAGGGCGAGGGTTTCGAGGCGGTCACAGCCAGCTCCCCTTCGGAGGTTCTGTCGGCCGTCGAATCGACCGATCTCGAGCTCGCTCTCATCGATCTCAACTACACGCGCGATACGACGTCGGGGCGGGAGGGCTTGGACCTGCTCACGTCGATTCGCGAGCTCGACGGCACGCTGCCGGTGGTCGTCATGACAGCGTGGGGAAGCGTCGAGGGGGCCGTCGAGGCGATGCGGCGCGGAGCCCGCGACTACATCGAGAAGCCCTGGGACAACGAGAGACTCCTCACGACGATCAAGACCCAGGTCGCGCTGGGACGCGCCCTCCGCAGGAGCCAGCTCCTCGAAGGCGAGAACCAAAGGCTGAAAGGAGAAGGCGCCCCCGAGCTGATCGCCCAGTCGAAGGCGATGACGCCCGTGCTAGAGATCATCGAGCGGGTCGGGCCTTCGGACGCCAACGTGCTCATCGTGGGCGAGCACGGGACGGGAAAGGAGGTCGTGGCCCGCTGGCTGCACGCGGTGTCGGACCGAGCCAAGAACGCGCTCGTGGCCGTGAACGCCGGCGGCTTCAGCGAGGGGGTGTTCGAAAGCGAGCTCTTCGGGCATGTGAAGGGTGCCTTCACCGACGCCAAGACGGACCGAGTGGGGTGCTTCGAGCTGGCCGACGGAGGCACGCTCTTCCTCGACGAGATCGCGAACGTGCCCCTCCAGCAGCAGGCGAAGCTCCTTCGCGTGCTGGAGACGAGGGAGATCCAGCGCGTGGGGTCCTCGAAGACGCGGCACGTCGATGTGCGTGTGATCTCCGCCACCAACGCGAACCTCGGTGAGGCCGTCTCGAAGGGGGACTTCCGGGAGGACCTGCTGTATCGGCTCAACACGGTGGAGATCCGACTCCCTCCGCTCCGCGACCGGATCGAG
>JBDHDM010000547.1:0-2640 GCA_039591515.1 Gemmatimonadota bacterium
GAGCTCTCGCCCGAGGCCGTCCCCCAGGGCGCACTCATCCATTATTGGCTCGCCGGGGACGTCGACGACGTGAGTGTCGAGGTGATCGACGCTCGCGGTGACCCGGTTCGAAGCTTCTCGAGCGACTCGGCGGCAGCGGCCGATCTTCGGACGGCTCGGATCCCCTCGGACGCCGGGCTGAATCGAGTCTCCTGGGACCTCTTCTATCCCGGGCCGAGAGTTCCGGACGACGCCGTGATCTGGGGGTACACCGGTGGCATCAAGGCACCGCCGGGCTCGTACGGCGTCCGCCTCACCGTGGACGGTGAAGTCGTCGGCGAGTCGACGCTCACCCTCCACGCGGATCCACGGGTCCCCGAAGTGACGCAGGCCGACTACGCGGAGCAGCTCAGGGTCGGGCTGGCGATCCGCGACTCGATCGACCAGGTGACGAACGCCATCGAGACACTCATCAGCGTACGCGAGCAGGTCGAGTCCGTGCTGGAGAGCGCGGCGATCGCGAATCAGGACGCCCCGCTCAGGCCTCTCGCCGACACGTTGTCGGAGAACGCTCGAGGGGTGCACGAAGAGCTGATGCAGACCAACAACCAGTCCGGGCAGGATCCGATCCGGTTCCCGCCCAGGCTCGATAATCAGCTCGTCGAGCTCTACAACTACGTGACGGGTGTCGACGGCTACATCTCGGGAGGGCGGGAAGGCCGCCCGCCCTCGGCGGCGTACCGGAGGTTCGACGACCTCAACGCCGATTGGAGCGCCGTACGCGGGCGATACCAGGCCATTCTCGACAACGAGCTCCAGCGCTTCAACGAGGCGGTGGAGAGGCTCGGGCTCCCGGCCATCGTGCTGTCGAGCGACGGGAGGCTGATCTCGTAGCGCCTACCGGATCAGGTAGAAGGAGGTCTGCCGCCCGTCGATCCAGTCCCAGCCACCCTCGAGGAGGGCCGCATCCTCCTCGAGGGCGAAGCGGACCTCCTGCCCGTCCCATTCGGGGACCGCGTAGCGCGCGTTGAGCTCGATCGAGTGCCAGGTGTCGGTACGGAGCACGTAGTCCCCGCGCACCGGGACCCCGTCCTGGTAGTCGGTCATCCCGATCGGCGGGCCGGCTCCGTGACCGTGATAGCCGATCGGGTGGCAGTAGATCGTCGGGTTGATGCCTTCGGCCCTGGCCTGGGCGAGGGCCCCCGCGAGCGCCTCGTTGCCCGTCGCGCCCGCGGGTCCGTGCTGCATGGTGAGGTCCTGGAGCCGGTTCGCCTGACGGAGCCCCTCCTTGAGCCCCTCGGGCGCGTCCGTCTCGCCCGGGAGCAGGACGTACGCGTTGTGCTGCGTGTCGGTGGAGAAGCCGAGCCCGATCAGCCCGAAGTCGGTGTGGAGCATGTCGCCTCGCTCGATCACCGTCCCGTGGGGACCGGCCTCCGGCACCCCGCCCCTGCGCTGCACGTTGATCGACGGGTGGAACCAGGCGCCGAGCCCGAGCCCGGCGACCCGCTGCCGCATCCACCATTCGACATCCTGATCGGTCGTCACGCCGGGCACGATCACCGCGTTGGAGAAGGCCTCCGCGATCACCTGATGCGCGAGGCGCATCACGCTCCGGTACTGGTCGGTCTCGCGCGGGAGCTTCGATTCGAGCCATCCGACGGCGAGCATCTCGGCGGATTCGAGCCGGTCGACGTACTTCGGGCTCAGCGCGTCCACGAGGCGTGTGTATTCGTTGTGCGTCAGGCCGTCCGCGTGGTTCCAGCGATCCGAGACGTTGATACCGATGCGGTCCGGATCACGCTCCTCCACCAGCCGGGCCAAGTTGACGTACTGGGAGTCGTTGTGCGTTCGGTGCACCTCGTAGAGCCCCTGGTAGTCGAAGCGCCCCACGCTGATCCGCTCGACCCCCTGCCCCTGACCCAGGTCGTGGAACATCACGATCGTCCGCCTCCGCGACGAGTAGGTCGTCAGCGGCGCCATCGAGCGGAAGACGGGGTCGGAGTTGTACTCGCGCGTGATCACGAGCCACATGTCGAAGCCCTCGCGCCGCATCAGCTCCGGCAGGAGCGTCTCGAAGCGCTCGACGATGCGCTCGCGGATGAGGGGGTCTTCCTGACGGTGCGAGAGCACCAGGTTCTCCGGGCTCACCTGCTCGGCGCGAGGCAGCTGGGCCGAAACCGGCTGCGCCGTCGCAACGACGATCGCCGTGCCCAGGAGCGCACTCCCGATCATGGACGCACGGAAGCTGAGCGAGATCATGAGCCGACTCCTTTCGCGAGGGACGTCCCCGCCCAAAGGGCGCGCGACCCGTCGGCGGCGCAAGACGGGCGTCTGCGCGCGCCCTACAGGCTCAGCTCGTGCGCCTCCCCCGCCCCGCGCGGTACACGAATCAGGTCGACCAGCACCTGGACCTGAGGGGGCGGAGGCGGCGTCAGGCGCGACACCACGACCGTCACCACGAAGTTCAGCATCATCCCGAGCGTGCCGATCCCCTCGGGGCTGATCCCCCACCACCAGTGCTCGGCCGTGTTGAGGTCGGGGCGCACGAACTTGAAATAGACGATGTAGCCGGCCGTGAAGCTGATCCCCATGATCATGCCCAGGATCGCCCCCTCGCGAGTGGTGCGCTTCGAGAAGATCCCGAGCACGATCGCGGGGAAG
>JBDHDM010000548.1:0-2625 GCA_039591515.1 Gemmatimonadota bacterium
AGAACCCTAGCAGTTCCGGGGAGTTCAACCTAGTTGCCGCTGAAATGGCGGTCAACCACCTCCACTACCCCTTCTTCTTCCCTTGCGCCGCCACCGCATGCTGCGCGGCCTTCACCGCTTCCTCGTCCGCCAAGTAGTAGCTCTTGATCGGCTCGAGGTTCTCATCCAGCTCGTACACGAGTGGAATCCCCGTAGGGATGTTGAGCCCCACGATCTCATCATCCGAGACCTTGTCCAGGTGCTTGACCAAGGCACGCAGTGAGTTGCCGTGTGCAGCGATCAGCACCCGCTTCCCTGCCTGCACGTCCGGTGCGATGACGTCGAACCAGTAGGGCAGCATGCGCTCGACCGTGTCCTTGAGGCATTCGGTGAGCGGCAGCTCGTCTTCGGTGAGATCGGCGTAGCGAGGATCACTGCCCGGATAGCGTTCATCATCGGGCGTTAGCGCCGGCGGCCGCGTGTCGTAGCTCCGCCGCCAGATCTTCACCTGATCCTCTCCGTGCTGCTCGGCGGTCTCCGCCTTGTTCAAACCCTGGAGCGCCCCGTAATGCCGCTCGTTCAATCGCCAGCTGCGCACCACCGGGATCCACATGAGATCCATCTCTCGTAGCGCGATCCACAGCGTCTCGATCGCACGCTTGAGCACCGAGGTGTACGCAATGTCGAACGTGTAGCCTTCCGCCTCGAGTGTCTGACCGGACGTGAGCGCTTCCTCCGTACCCTTCTCGGTCAGCCCCACGTCGGTCCACCCGGTGAACCGGTTCTCCTTGTTCCAGACACTCTCGCCGTGGCGGAGGAGGACGAGCTTGTACATACGTAACTCCCTGATGCCGAAGGACTCGTAAGGTGTTGAATTAACATAGTTTACGGGCAGGCGTCAACGGAGGGAGGGCAGACGGCAGAGGGCAGACGGCAGAGGGTGCGAAGTGCAGTGTGCAGCGTGTTGCCAAGTCCAGGGAGCAACGCTGCACTCTGAACTCTGCACTCTCTTCGCAACCCTTTCTCCCTCGCGCGTATCTAAATACACGAAACCCAGTCCCCGACCGAGTCGTAGTGCCCACTGACCCCTCGATTGCTGGAGGCACGACGATGGTATGTACCCGCGGTAGGCCAACGGCGACGTCCGACCACAGTCGTCTGCCGCTACATCGTGCCCTCCTTTCCGGAATCATCCTCGGCATACTCGTCATCCCGTTCTCGACCGTCCGAGCCCAACAGGCTGCTCTCGAATCCGTGACCAGTCCAAACATCGTCGACCCCACGGCCATGAAGTCTGCCGTCGCCATTCGGGCCGAAGAGGCGCCTCGTCTCGACGGGCGGATGGACGAGGAAGTCTGGCTTGCCGCTCCGGTCTTCGACGGGTTCTGGCAGCTGGAGCCCGACGAGGGGGAGCCCGGAACACAGCGCACCGAGTTTCGGGTAGCCTACACCGATGACGCGCTGTACATCGGCGTTCGAGCATGGGATACGGAGGCCGATCAGATCGTCTCGCGCCTCGCCCGTCGCGACGAAGATGTCGCGTCCGACTGGATCGTCCTGGGAATCGATTCCTATAAGGACCGTCGCACGGGTTTTGTGTTCTATGTGAACCCGTCAGGCGTCAAACGTGACGAGTACCTGTTCAACGACGGCGACGGCGACGAATCGTGGAACGCCGTGTGGGATGTCGGCACGTCGGTCGACGACGAGGGGTGGGGCGCCGAGTTCAAGATCCCCTTCAGCCAGTTGCGGTTCTCGGCTGCCGAGCGGCAGACGTGGGGCTTCCAAGTCGTGCGGGTCATCAACCGCAACAACGAAGAGCAGCACTGGCGGCTCATGGCCAGAGGAGATGCGGGACTGGTGTCTCGTTTCGGGGACTTGGAAGGCATCCAGGGTATCGACCCGCCGAGAAGACTGGAGCTGCTTCCCTACGTCGCGGCAAGCGGCGACCGCTACCCGGCGGAGCAGGGAAATCCGTTCGCTACCGGGTCGGACCGCACAGGGCGCGTTGGTGGCGACCTGAACCTTGGCGTGACCTCGAACCTGACGCTCTCCGCGACGATCAACCCCGACTTCGGGCAGGTCGAGGCTGACCCGGCAGTCGTGAACCTCTCGGCTTTCGAGACGTTCTACCCGGAGAAGCGGCCGTTCTTTCAGGAAGGATTGGACGTCTTCCGCTTTCCCATCCTGCTGGGAGACGGGGACAACGCCAACGAGCAGCTGTTCTATACCCGGCGCATCGGCCGTTCCCCCCAGGGCTGGGCCGACTCACGGGGTGGCCACGCCGAAGCCGTGGAGCAGACGACCATCTGGGGCGCGGGCAAGCTCTCGGGGAAGACGTCGAGCGGATGGTCTCTGGGATTCCTTGGTGCGCTCACAGCCGAAGAGGAGGCGAGGGTCGTAGACGGCGATGGGAATCCACACCGCGACGTCGTCGAACCGCGTTCGAGCTACTGGGTGGGAAGTGTGGCCAAGGATTTCCGCGGCGGCCTCACCCAGGTGAGCGGCTTCGGCACGGCTGTGGGACGATCTCTGCCCGACAGCGGCAACCTCGACTGGCTGCGTAGCTCCGCCTACGCGGGAGCGATGCAGTTCGAACATCGTTTCCTCGACGACCGCTACCACGTGGACGCGTGGGTTTCGGGC
>JBDHDM010000549.1:0-2619 GCA_039591515.1 Gemmatimonadota bacterium
GGCGTACTTCGCCCATCGAGAAGAGGAGGCCTTGGAGTATCTCGAGCGCAGCCGGGCCGCGGACCCGAAGAACGCAAACACGCTCTGGGAGATCGGTCGTGTCCATCGAGAGCGACGCGATTACGAACGGGCGCGCGCGGCGTTCACGGCCGGCGCCGAGGTAGCCCAGGGGCTGGGCGGACGCAGATACCGGGGTTTGGCGGCGGAAACGCATCTCTTTCAGTCCGGGGACATCGAGCCCCTCGCGGCCTTCCTGGAGCAATTTCCGCCCGCGACAACCCGAGACCGTGACGCGTTCCGGGTGGCGTATTACCGAGGAGATTACCGGGACGCCGCGGCGGTGGCGCCCGACGACCTGACTGCGGCGAAAGCGTGGTTCATGGGCGAGGTCTCGGACTCCGTGAACGCCGCGCTCGGACGTGAGCGAGCCCGCCTCGAGGCGATGAGGGACCGTTACGAAGTGACCCCGGGAGAGACTCGTCCCCATGACGCCGCCCTGCGCATCTATTCGCCGTTGGGTCGCGTGTACGCACTGCTCGATCTGCCCGAGATGGCGCAGGCGACCGCGCGGCGCGCCATCCAGGTGGCGCCGACCGCGGTCGACCGGTTTCGGGGCCCCGATCACGTCCGGGCAGCGGCGCTCGTCGCGGCGGTCGCCGGTGACGTGGACGGAGCGATCGTGCTCATCGAAGAATACCTTTCCGGCCCCGGTAGTTGGATGCTTGAAGGCCTCCTGGCGGAGCCCCTGATGGCGAACGTCCGCGGCGCCCCGGAGATCGCGCGCTTGCGGCAGCAGTTCCGCTGAACTGTGTGCCGCGTGCATCGCTCTCACGGCCAAGCCCCATTCCCACACCCCGCATTGTCACTAGCTTCTCACCGTAGTTCGGGGCGTGGCGCAGTCCGGTAGCGCACCTGCTTTGGGAGCCAATTTCTGGCGCTGGTGGGCGTCGGTGGGCGCCGGGAATCGGCGATTTCAGCACTGATTGCGCTGGTGAGCGTCCGTGGGCGCTGAGTCAGTTTTTGGCACAGTTTGAATTGAGCCCTGTCGGACGTCGGCCGGACCGGACGGTGTAGATCACCCCCGGACGCTCCGTTGCGCGTTCACCGTCGACCCACCAAATCGACAACGACGTCTCCCGCCTCATCTAGACGAGATCCGTCCATGCCCCGAAGGACTCTCGCGGCCACCGTCGCATTCGCCCTGCTGGCGATTCCGGCCTCACCGCTGGCCGCGCAGGAAACCCAGATCTCCTTCACGACGACGGAGGGCACGTGGGTCTCGCTCGACGTAGCTCCACACGGGGGATCGCTGGTGTTCGAGCTGCTCGGAGACGTGTATGCGCTGCCACTGGAGGGCGGTTCGGCGCGTGCTGTACTGACCGGAAGGGCGTTTCAGTCCCAGCCTCGTTTTTCCCCGGACGGACGACTCCTCGCGTACGTGAGCGACGAGTCGGGTTCCGACAACGTCTGGACCGCCGCGGCAGACGGTTCCATGCCCCGTCAGGTGACCGACAGGGCAGGCTCAACGATGCTCTCGCCCGCCTGGTCTGCCGACGGCTCGGCGATCTACGTGACCGTCATCACGTCGGCGGGCTTCAGCTCCTCAGCCGAAATCTGGCGATTCGACGTCGAGTCGGGGGTCGGGGAGTTGGTGGTCGAAAACGAGAACGGACCGTCTCAGCCGCTCGTGTCCGCCCCGGCACCGGGCCCCTACGGTGCCGCTCCGCACCCGAACGGATCGGACCTGTACTACACGTCCCTCACGCCGCGCCCCTACGGGAGCAGGAACGGGGCGTCCAGTCATGTCGTCAGGTTGTCGCAGGAGTCCAGGCGGGCCGAGCCGGTGCTCCTGGAGAGTCCGATCGCGATGAAGCCGGCCGTGACCCCCGACGGCCGACGGCTGGTCTACGGCGCAGTCAGAGACGGCCGGACGGGCCTGAAGGTGAGGGAGCTCGACACCGGAGAAGAGCGCTGGCTCGCATACCCCATCCAGCGGAATCAGCTGGAGAGCCGAGCAACGCGCGACGTGTTGCCGAACTTCGGGATCACGCCGGACAGTCGAGCGCTGTTCGCCGCCTGGAACGGCCGCATCCATCGGATCGATCTGGATAGCGGAACCGATCGGGTGGTGCCCTTCGAGGCCGAGGTGTCACTGGACGTGACCCCGAGGCTCGACTTCCCGCGCCGGGTGGAGCAGGGGCCCGTCCGGGCGCGCCGAGTGCAGCAGCTGGCCGTGTCCACCGATGGCCGCACGGCGTTCGCGGCACTCGGTCGAATCTGGCTCGCCGCGCCGGACGGCGCCGCGCCGCGACGTCTGACCACTTCGCCCCGGCCTCGCGAGTTCATGCCGGCGTGGTCTGGGGACGGGCTGTGGCTGAGCTTCGTGACGTGGGACGAAGCCGGCGGCCACCTGTGGAAAGCGCGGGCTGACGGTTCCGGGGAGCCCATCCGCGTCTCCGACGGCGCCGCCTTCTGGGCCGACCCGGCGTGGACCCCGGACGGGAACTCGATCGTCGCGCTCCGGGCGCCGCTCGGCTCCGCCCTGGCTTCCTCTGGTCCGGGGCAGGGGGCCGTGCCCCCCGATGCCGAGGTCGTGGTCGTCGCGTCCGAGGGAGGGCC
>JBDHDM010000550.1:0-2606 GCA_039591515.1 Gemmatimonadota bacterium
TTTCGCGGCGGCCTCGATCGCCAGATACACTACCTTCATTGCCGATTGATCGGTGGGGAAGATTTTCCGGTTCTTGATCGCCTTGCGAATCACGCTGTTGAGCGACTCAATCGCGTTGGTCGTGTAAATTGCCCGACGGATATCATTCGGGTAGTCAAACAAGGTGATGAGGTTCGGCCAGTGCCGGCGCCAGGCTTTAGCGATGCTGGGGTATTTTTCATCCCAGGCATCGGCAAAGGCATCGAGCTCGCGTTCGGCTTCCTCAACGCTCGGCGATTGGTAAATGCGCTTCAAACCAGCGGCCACGGCCTTGCGGTCCGTCCAGGTGACGAACTTGAGCGAGTTGCGCACCATGTGCACGATGCACAGCTGAACCTGGGTCTGCGGATAGACGGTGTTGATCGCCTCGGGAAAGCCACTCAGCCCGTCCACGGCGGCAATGAAGATGTCCTTGACGCCCCGGTTGTGCAGCTCAGTGAGCACAGACAGCCAGAACTTTGCGCCTTCGCTCTCGGCCAGCCACAGGCCTAAAAGCTCCTTGTGGCCCTCCAGGTTGATCCCCAGCGCCAAATAGATCGTCTTGTTGATCACCCGCTTGTCCTGACGCACCTTGACCACGATGCCGTCCAGATAAACGATCGGATACAGATCATCCAGTGGTCGTGACTGCCAGTCTAATACCCGCTCGAGTACCGCATCGGTTACCTTGGAGATCAGTGTTGCTGAGACCTCCGCACCGTACATCTCTTTGAACGCCGCCACGATGTCGCGCGTGCTCATCCCCTTGGCATACAACGCCAGGATCTGATCATCGAACTCGGTGAGCCGAGTCTGGCCCTTGCGGATAAGTTGCGGCTCGAACGCACCGTTGCGATCCCGAGGCACGTCGATGTCGACTTCCCCGTGCTCGCCGATCAGGCGTTTCTTACTGTAGCCGTTGCGACTGTTACCGGAGTTGCGTCCGCGCGACTCGTGCTTCGCGTATCCCAAGTGCTCTTCGATCTCAGCACCGAGTGCCGCCTCAACCGTCATCTTCTTCAGCATCCGGCTGAAGTCGCTGAGATCCTTCTCGGTCTTTATATTCTTAGCGAAATGCTCAGCTAACGCCGAGAGTTCTTTGTCTTCTTCGTTTTGCTTGCTCATTTGCCCCTTCCTTTGTTTCCAAGGGTAGAAGTCTATGAGCAGTTACACAATTCAATTTACAGTCTCTCTCCGTTAACGAACTTCACTCCCTTAATGACTTTCGCCAGGTAGGCGAAGCCGCGTAGTTTCCTCCAGTTCTTCTCGGCACATTGACCGAGTTTGAACATCATGTGCAGCAAACTGTCGCGCGTCACACAACCCTTGGTACGTGCGGTACGGTGGCGAATCGTCGCGAACGTCGATTCAATTGGGTTCGTCGTTCGCAGGTGCTGCCAGTGCACGGCCGGAAAATCGTAAAACGTCATCAGTGCATCACGATCCTTGACCAGCGTGGCTGTCGCTTTCGGATACTTCGGTTCGTAGGTTTCAATAAACTGATCGAACGCCTGTTCTGCATCCTCGCGCGTTGCGGCCTGCCAGATGTCGTGCAGTGCGCGCTTGGCCTTCGGCTGCGCGCTTTTCGGCAATACATTGAGCACGTTACCGGTTTTGTGCATCCAACAGCGCTGGTGACGGGTCTGCGGGAAAATTTCTTCCAACGCGGCCCAGAATCCCAGCGCGCCGTCACCCACGGCCAGCTCCGGCGCCTGCAGCCCGCGGTGCTTCAGGCCGAGTAATACTTCGCGCCAACTCTGCGTCGATTCCCGCACGCCGTCCTCAATCGCCAAGAAGTGCTTCTCCCCGCGTTCATTGACACCGACGACGACCAGGGCACACAGCCGCTGCTGTTCTGCTCGCAGACCACTGTATATACCGTCCACCCAGATATACACCCACTGATCCTTGTCCCAGCGACACTGACGCCACGTCTCGTACTCCTCACCCCAGTGTTGCTTCAACCGCGATACCGTCGCCGCTGACAATCCCTTTGCCTGCGGCCCAACCAGCGCTTCCAGCGCCGCGTGCATTTCACCGGTGGAGATCCCTTTCAGATACAGCCATGGCAGGGCTGCTTCAAGACTCGCGCTCTTACGCACATACGGTGGCACCAGCGCCGAGCGGAATACCACTGGCTCACCGCTGCGGCTACGTACCTTCGGTACTTGCACCGTCACCGGACCAATCCCGGTTTGAATCTCGCGCTCCGGCTGGTAGCCGTTGCGCACCACCGCCGCACGACCTTGCTCATCCTGCGCGCCCGAAAACCTTGCCAATAGCTCCGAAACCTCTACCTCCAGCCCTTGCGCAATCAGTTTCCTGGCGCCTGTGCGGATCAACTCAGTCAGCTCATCACGTCCAGCCTCTCGACCGGACATCTCGATCACGTTACCCTCGTTCATAGTGGCGTATCACCTTGGTTGGTTTGGATGTGTGGTAACAACCATTTCAACCAGATACGCCGCTCTCTTTCAACTCACCCGTACACCACTTTCGAGCATAGCTCGCCTGTGGGGTGTCCAAGGGCGTGGTCGCGAAGTACGTACGCCTGGCGCAGGCGGCCGACCTGAGCTGGCCACTGCCCG
>JBDHDM010000551.1:0-2591 GCA_039591515.1 Gemmatimonadota bacterium
GTACCGGGTGGTCCTCACGGGCGACCCGAAGGAGATCCCCGCGTGGACCGTGGGGGAGGAACTGCGCGTCGATCTGCGGGTCAACAGCGAGACGGGGCCCGGAAAGCCGATCTCGCGCAAGGTGCCGTGCGAGATTCCGGGCCAGCGGAACTTCGCAGCCAACTTCGAGACGCCATCCGATGTCGCCACCATTTCCGGCCTGAACGTGACCGTGCAGCCTGGTCACCGTGTGCGCGGGGCCGTGCTCTACCAGCGCCGGCTCGGCTTCGCCGAGGGAGTGGTGGCACCGCCTCCCGAGCCGCCGCGGCCACGCGTGACCCCGAGGGGCGATGCTGACGCGGAGCCCGGCGTTGCGAAGAAGATCACGATCAAGCCCCCCTCGGCTCCGGCCGAGAAGGCTGCGGAGGCGCAGCGCGAGACAGCGGCACCGAAGGCACCGAAGATCAAGCTCAAGAAGCCGAAGGAGTGACGGCCGTTCGATCCGTCACCGTCGGGAGGGGGAAGGAGGAGCGTCATGGATCTCAGCAGGCTCGCGATGGATCTCACCGGTGCGCTCGAGGCGGCGCGGGCTCACGCGCAGCGGAAAGGGCTCGCCTACATTCAGCCGCGGCACCTGTTCGAGGTCATGCTCGACCAGGATGGGGCGCTGCGGCGGGTTGCGCCGAGTGCCCACCTCGATGCCGAACGGGCACTGCAGGCGATCCGGTCACTGCCCGAGGAGGGGGACCCGGTCCGGCTCGATCCTGGGCGCCAGCCCATCGCCGGCCGCGCGCTTCGTGACCTGTTCGACCGAGCCTTCGCGATCACCGACAAGCGGGGCTCCCATACGGTCGGAATCCTGGAAACGACGCTGGCGGCACTCGACGCCCGCAGTGGAGCGCTCGCGACGGCGCTGGAGGATGCTGGCTGGACGCGCGAGGCCCTGGAGGCGGCGCTGGAGTCCAGTGACGTCATGCAGCCGACCGAGGAGCCCACGCCCGCCGGGGGTCAACTCGAGCGCTTCTCCCGCGATCTGACCTCGGCGGCGCGGGAAGGCAAGCTCATGCCGGTCGTCGGACGGGATGCGGAGTTACGCCACGTCATTCAGACGCTCCTGCGCCGGACGAAGAACAACCCCGTGCTGGTTGGCGATCCCGGCACGGGCAAGACGGCGGTCGTCGAGGCGCTCGCGCAGCGGATCGCGGCGAAGGATGTGCCGGAGTCGCTGCGCGATTGCCGTCTCATGGCCCTCGACCTGACCGGCCTCGTTGCCGGTGCCAAGTACCGGGGCGAGTTCGAGGAGCGGATCAAGGCGGTCGTCGACGAGGTCCGCGAGCGTGACGACGTGATTCTCTTCCTCGACGAGTTGCACACGCTGGTCGGTGCCGGGGGCAGTGCCGGTGGCATGGATGCCGCCAACATCCTCAAGCCGCCGCTCGCACGGGGAGAGCTGCGCTGTATCGGCGCGACGACGCACGACGAGTACCGGGAACGGATCGAGACCGACGGCGCGCTCGCGCGCCGGTTCGAGCGCGTGGTGGTCGACGAGCCCGACGACGAGATGACGCTGGCGATGCTGCGCGGCGCGAAGAAGCGGTTCGAGATGCACCATGGCGTCCGCATCAGCGAGGACGCGCTGCATGCGACCGTGAAGCTGTCTCGTCGCCACATCCGGGACCGGTACTTCCCCGACAAGGCGTTCGACGTCCTCGATGAGGCGGCGGCACGGATCCGCATGCAGCTCGAGTCGAAGCCCAATGCGCTCGACGAGGTGGAGCGGGAGCTGGTCCGGCTGCATGGCGAGTTGGAGACGCTGAAAGCCGAGGGTCATGACGTCTCGGAGCTGGAGCGGCGTATCGCGGAGAAGGAGGCCGCGATCGCTGACGTGCGGACGCGCTGGGAGCACGAGCGTTCGGTGGCCGAGCAGATGCACTCCACGCGGATCGCCATCGCGGAGCAGGAGGCGGCGCTCGCCGCAGCCGAGGCGGAAGGCGACGTCGCTCGCGCCGCGGAGATCAGGTACGGCGCGCTCAAGTTTCTGGGAGAGCAGGAGGAGGATCTCACCAGTCAGCTCGAGGCGGTGAAAGCCGCAGGGGCCCTGGTTCCGGAGGAGGTCGGTACCGACGACATCGCGGAGATCGTCGGCCGCCGCGCCGGTGTGCCGGTATCGAGGATGCTCGAGTCCGAGCGAGAGCGGCTGATGAAGCTCGAGGAGCGGCTCGGGGAGCGGGTGGTGGGGCAGGACGAGGCGATCCTGGAACTGTCCGATGCCGCGCGCCGGCTCCGTGCCGGACTGCGGAAGAAGCGGAAGCCGGCGTCGTTCCTGTTCGTCGGACCGACCGGCGTGGGCAAGACCGAGCTGGCCAAGTCGCTGGCCGAGGCGCTGTTCGACGACGAAGCTGCGCTGATCCGCATCGACATGGCGGAGTACAAGGAAGCCCACTCCGTCTCGGGGCTCATCGGGTCCCGCCCCGGGCTGGTGGGATCGGAGGAGGGGGGGTTCCTCACCGAGCAGGTGCGACGCTCACCCTACTCGGTCGTCCTGTTCGACGAGATCGAGAAGGCGCACCCGGAGGTCATGGACATCCTGCTGGGCGTGCTCGACGAGGGCC
>JBDHDM010000552.1:0-2591 GCA_039591515.1 Gemmatimonadota bacterium
GGCCTCTTCTCGAGCGGAGGATCTTCCGAGGTCACACCCACCCCTGGCCTGCCCTCTGCTCGATCATGTTTCGAACGCGCTCGTACACCTCGGGTGTGTCGATGTCCTCGATCACCGCTCGGTCGGGAGAATCGACCAGGCACGCCCGTTCCAGATGCCGGTGGACCACGGTGCGGGCGCCACCGATCAGCTCGGGGTCGCCGAGCTCCGCAAAGAGCTCACGTCGAAACAACGCCGGGTGTCCGCGCTTCGATCCGTGGGTCGGAAGCGTGAGGAGGGCACCGGACGTCGTCGCGTGCTCGATGAGGTCACGAACGATCTCGGGTGTCACGAGCGCGTGATCGAGGGGAAGCCACACCAGCCCGTCGACCTCGGGGCCGAGTCGGGCCAGGACCATTCTCAACGACGTGATGGGGCCTTCGCCCGGATCAGGATTGACGAGCGTCCGAACGGGGAGTTTCTCCGCTTCGGTCCGGACCTCGACTTCCGACTCCGCCACCGATACGAGCACGGGATCGCACCCACCCAGCACCAACGCGCCGACCACGCGTTCCAGGAAGGTCTGGCCACCGAGCTCCAGCGTCGCCTTCGAGCGGCCCATGCGTCGAGAGGCACCGGAGGCCGGGACGGCGCCAGCGAAGCGGAGGTCGTCAGGCACCGACGGTTCCCGGGAAGGCCTGATAGAACGTCCGGTCTTCCCGTGCCAGCCGGACCAGGAGCGGCGCGGGTTCGAAGCGCCGGCCCACCACCTCGTGCAGGGCATGGAGCCGATCGAGCAGCCCTCGAGGGTGGAGTGTGTCTGCGAAGCGCAGGAGGCCGCCTCGGAAGGGCGGGAAGCCCGTGCCCATGATCATGGCCAGGTCCACGGCCGGCGCGCTGGCGACGATACCGTCCTCCAGGGCTCGCGCTGCCTCGTTGACCATCGCGAGGACCAGTCGTCTCCGGATCGACGTCCGCAGCTCCTCGATGCGGGCGTCTCCCTTGGCACGGGCGTCCTTGACGAGGGCCAGCTCGGGATAGACCTCCGGGTCGACTCCCTTTGCTCTCCCTCGCTCGTATCGGTAGAAGCCGAGACCGCCCTTCCTGCCCAGTCGCTTCGTGCGTGCCACGTCGATCAGCAGGGGGGCGGGCGAAAGTCGATCGCCGAGACCCTCGTGGAGCGCGGCGCCCGCGTGCCTCGAGATGTCGATGCCGACTTCGTCGATCAGCCGGAACGGTCCCATCGGCATGCCGAACGCACGCGCGACCCGGTCGATCTCCTCCACGGACGCGAACTCGGCGAGCAGAAAGCCGGCCTCGTTCAGGTACGGCCCCAGAATGCGGTTGACCAGGAATCCGGGTCCGTCACCCACGACAACGGGGATCTTCCCGAGCGCGAGGGCGAGGCGGTACACCGTCGTCACGGTTTCGTCGGAGGTGCGGTCCCCACGGACGACCTCCACGAGCGGCATCCGGTGCACCGGGTTGAAGAAGTGCATGCCGCAGAAGCGCTCCGGGTGCTCGAGCGCTGCGGCCATCTCGTTCACCGAAAGCGACGAGGTGTTGGTGGCGAGGACGCAGTGGGAAGTGACGGAAGCCTCGGTCTCCGCCAGCACCGCCTTCTTGACCTCCATGTTCTCGACGATCGCCTCGACGACGAGATCCGCTTGCGACAGCCCGTGGTACTCCACGCCACCGGAGATCCGCTCCTGCGCCTGCTGCGCCTCCAGCGGCGTCATGCGCCTGCGTTCCACCGCCTTGTCGAAGAGCGATCGGGCATGTTGGAGGCCGCTGGTGATCGCCTCGTGACGGATGTCCTTCAAGTAGACCGGGATGCCCCGCGCTGCGGCGAGTTGACCGATGCCCCCTCCCATGACACCTGCCCCGAGCACGCCGATCGCCTCCACGGGCCGGGCCTGTGTGGCGGCGGCGGCGGCCGAGCCTTCGAGACCGGTTCCCTTCCGCGCATCCTCACGCAGGTGGAACACGTGGACGAGGTTCTTGCAGACCGGCGAAACGAGCAGCTGGGCTGCGGCGCGCGCTTCTGCGGCGAGGCTCTCCGCGACGCTGCCTCCAGCGTGTTCGCGGAGGATGTCGAGGATACGAAGCGGGGCCGGGTAGTGCCCCCCCGTCGTAGCCATGACGCGGCGGCGGGCGCTGCGGAGGACGACCCACCGCCCTGGTGCCGTGTCGTCCAGCACGCGGCTCAGAAGCCTGCGTCGCGCTCGCCTCGGGCGCACGTCCGAGCCGCTCTGCAGCGACCGGATGAACGTGCGCACGGCGTCATCGAGCCCCGCACTCGGGACCACCGCCGAGGCCAGCCCCATACGCTCGGCCTTCCGTGCATCGATCCGTCGGCCGGTGAGCAGGAGGTCGAGAGCCGCTTGCAGTCCGACGAGTCTCGGAAGGCGAGTCGTGCCGCCCCAGGCAGGGAGAATGCCGAGCTGCACCTCCGGGAGGGAGAGCTTGGTCTTCTCCGAGTCCGTGACGACGCGGTGGTCGCATGCGAGTGACCTCTCCAGCCCCCCGCCGACACAGACGCCGTGAATGGCAGCCACCGTCGGCACGGGGAGAGAGGCGAGCACGTTGTAGATGCGTTGCCCTTCCAGCAC
>JBDHDM010000553.1:0-2579 GCA_039591515.1 Gemmatimonadota bacterium
GGTGTTCACGTCGTTGCGCGGTCAGCAACTAGCTCGCGCAGCAGAATCGCAAGTCGTTAGAGAGCACCCCGCACACCCGCACGCCCATGAGAATCCTCCTGCCTCTTGCCTTGATCTTGTGGTGCGCGCCATTGCTCGCACAGGACTCACCTAGCCATGTCCGGGAGTTGTTGCGACTCCACAACGAAGTCTTGGAAGCGCACCGGACCGGCGACGTGAATCGGTGGATGTCTATCGAGGCGCCGGAGTACGTGTCAGCGAACGGCGGGCGGATCACATTTCCGGAACTCTCCGATCGAAGAGCTCAGAGATCGGGCTACCTCGAGCGGGCGACCTTCGACGTGTATCGCGACCTCAGGGATCCGGTGGTTCGGGTGTCGGCAGATGCCTCGCTGGGATGGGTGATTGCCGAGGTGGAGGTCCGAGGGAGCCTCTCTTCCGGTCCCGGCGAATCCGAGTCTTTCCATGACATCTGGGCCTGGGTTGAGCTCTACGAGAACGTGGACGGCACCTGGAGGCTCGTCGGCAACGCCTCGAACCGCAGGCCTGGGGGGTGATGGCATGCCGTGAGGGAGTGCGGTCCAACAAGCAGTTGCTCCTGACGCTGGGCTGCGCGAGCCCTGCCTGTCCCGCTCCCGACCACCGGATTACGTTGCGACCCGTGCTGGATAACCGGACGTAATGCCGTCTGGGCTTCGTAGCAGAATCGCAAGATCGTTAGAGAGCCCCGTTCCCACTGGAGGGCCGGGCTGAGTCATGACCTGGCTGACGTGGCTAAGCCGAGGAACACCAAGACTGCCCGGTTCAATCTGACCGTGTCTTCGAGTGCGAGGCGTCCGATCTGCGAGCCCAACCGATCCCGCCGCACGGTTGTGATCTTATCGACCATCAGACTGCTTTCAGCTCGCAGGCCGGTTTCCTCCGATGGCTCGATCCTAATCCTGAAGAGGGGTGCCTCCGTAGGATCGGTAGTGAACGCACACACGGTCACGGAGGAGGTGGCGTCGAAGGCGTCATCCTGAATGACCACGGCGGGCCTGGGCTTGTCCGTGTAGTCGCCGCCTCCCGCGAGAGTCCAGATCTCTCCTCGCTTCATGCATCATCCAACTGCGACACCGCCTCGACAAACTCCTGGTCTTCGACGGCGTACGCACTTTCCGCGACGGCGAGAGATTGACGGTGAGCCTCCGCTCGAAATCCAGGGGCTCGAACGTCTGGTACCCAAATCTGTATGGGCCTCAAACCCTGCTGGCGCAGCCGTTCTCGATGTCTTCGGACCTTGTCTCGAGACGTCTTCTTCCCTGACCCGTCCATCGATGCCTCCACACATGGGTTACATGTAACCTGTTTTGGCAAGGGCTCTCTAACAAGCGATTGCTGCAGACGCGGTGGACGGGAACGGCTTAGGAGACTCCTGCGCTACGCTCCGGAGCGATGAGTCTTGATCGCTTGCTCCGTTCACACATACCGTGTCCACGTCGCTGCGCGGTCAGCAGCTAGGTCTCGCAGCAGAATCGCAAGTCGTTAGAAAGCACCTGAACGTGGCGGTTGGCTATGCGTCGGATTCTCATCGGTGGAGCTCTAATCCTCGCGCTCCTAGGCACCACCACGCACGAATCGACCGGGGCCAATCGCGCGGTCATCCAGAGGGCGGATGAAGTCATCGTGACCATCCTGTCGTCGAACCTCGCGAACGGCGCCACGGTCGGAGAGTGGGGCCTGTCGGCCTTCGTTCAGACGGATGGCGAGTGTGTCCTGTTCGATGCCGGCCGGTATCCGGATACGGTCCTTCGAAACGCCGAGGTCTTGGGTGTCGACCTGTCGTGTGTGACGGACGTTGTGCTGAGCCACTTCCATTTCGATCACAACACCGGGCTCCTCCCGCTGCTTCGGGATCTTCGGGAGAAGAACCCCAACTCCATGCGGCGGGTGCATGTGGCCGAAGGCTTCTTCCTTCGGCGCCAGTTTCCTCAGGATGGCGAGTATGTCGACTGGAACCAGATGATCGCAGTTCGGGACACCCTGGAGGAGGCGGGTGTCGAGATCATAGAGCACAACGGTCCGGCGGAGATCCTCCCCTCGGTTTGGGTGACGGGACCTGTAGCGCGTGTCCATGACGAACAGCAGTACGGACGAGCGCGAATGCTCGTTGAGGGCGAGTGGGTCCAGGACTACGTACCCGAGAGCCAGGGGCTCAGCGTCGTCACCGATGAGGGGCACATCGTTCTGCTCGGGTGTGGGCACTCAGGTGTCGTCAACCTACTGGAGCACATCCAGGCCGAAATTCTGGACGCCCCCATCCACGCGGTGATGGGTGGGCTTCACCTCTTCAACGCGACGGACGAGATGCTCGGGTGGACCGCCGACCGCCTTCGTTCGATCGGGGTTGAGCACCTCATGGCCGGTCACTGCACTGGGATCGAGCCTCTCATCCGTCTCCGGGCCGGCCTCAACCTCAGTCGGCGGACCGCGGTCGTGGGTGCCGTTGGATCGCAGTTCGTCTTGGGCGAGGGGATCCGACCGACGAGTATCGCTATGTGAGGGTGCTTTCTAACAAGCGATTGGTGCAGACGCGGTGA
>JBDHDM010000554.1:0-2732 GCA_039591515.1 Gemmatimonadota bacterium
ATCCTCGCCTACCATGCACGATACGAAGCGGAGCGCGACGAGCTCGACTACGAGATCGACGGCGTGGTCATCAAGCTCGACGACCTCGGCGCGCGCCGTGCGATGGGCGCTACGTCGCATCACCCCCGCTGGGCTCTGGCGTTCAAGTTCCCGCCCAGGCAGGAGGTCACGGTGATCGAGAAGATCGACATCCAGGTCGGACGGACGGGCGTGCTTACGCCGGTGGCCTGGCTGCGGCCGGTCGTCGTCGGCGGGGTCACGGTCTCGCGCGCGTCACTCCACAACCGTGAAGAGCTTCGGCGAAAGGACCTTCGCGAGCACGACACCGTGCGTATCCAGCGGGCCGGCGATGTGATCCCACAGGTGGTGGAGGTCGTGGAGCCGGGAGAGAATCGTTCTCCGCCGTTCGAGATGCCGGCCACCTGTCCGGTGTGCGACTCCGAGGTCTACGAGGATGGGCCACGCACGGTCTGCCCGAACCGGTTCGGATGTGAGGCTCAACTCAAAGGCCGGATCGTCCACTTCGGGTCGCGTTCGGCTCTCGACATCGAGGGCCTCGGGGAGGAGACCGCGAACCTGCTGGTCGAGAAGGGACTCGTGCACCGCCTGGCGGAGCTCTTCGATCTCCGTCCGGATCAGCTCACGGAGCTCGACGGCTTCGCCGAGAAATCTGCGAGCGCCTTGGTGGACGCGATCCAGGCCAAGCGCAGCCCCCACCTGCGGCGGTTCCTCATCGCGCTCGGCATCCCGGAGGTGGGGGTGACCGTGGCGCGCACGCTCGCCGAGACCTTCGGTTCCTTCCAGGCGGTCCGGGCGGCGACCGCCGAGGATCTCGTCGCGATCGATGGGATCGGACCCCGCATGAGTGAGGCGATTACGAGCTTCTTC
Source organism: Gemmatimonadota bacterium (assembly GCA_039591515.1). Taxonomy (GTDB): domain Bacteria; phylum Gemmatimonadota; class Gemmatimonadetes; order Longimicrobiales; family Gaopeijiaceae; genus UBA2589. Next base: position 889 of record JBDHDM010000554.1, read on the forward strand.
GCCGACGAGCGGAATGCCGAGGCGGTCGACGGGATTCTCGAGCGCGGTGTGGCGCCTCGGACGGTCGAGCTCGTCGCCAAGGATCTCCCCGAGCTGGGCACGGCGGTGTTCACCGGCGCCATCCCCGTGCCCCGGGTCGTGGCCGAAACCGCGTGGCGCTCCGTGGGCGGTAAGACATCCGGATCGGTGTCCAAGAAGACCGCATTCGTCGTCGCCGGCGAGAACGCAGGCTCGAAGCTCGAAAAGGCGGTGAAGCTCGGTGTCGAGGTGCTCGACTTCGACACGTTCCTCACGCGCCTCGAGGAATACGGGGGGATGCTCTCCCCAGCGGAAGACGGTGGCCCGGGAGGAGCCGGCTGATGGAGAACCTCGACATCGCCCGCACGCTCACGACGATGGCGGATCTGCTCGAGATCCAGGGTGCGAACCCGTTTCGGATCCGTGCATACCGGAACGCTGTGAACACGATCGCGAGTCTGAGCCGGCCCCTGACCGCCATGATCGAAGCCGGGGAAGACCTCACCGAGCTCCCCAACGTGGGAAAGAACGTGGCCGCCCACGTCGTGGAGCTGCTCGACACGGGCCGGATCGGCCGCATGGAGGAGGTCACGGCGGAGTACCCGGTGACACTCGTGGAGCTCATGAGGCTCGACGGTGTCGGTCCGAAGAAGGCGCGTAAGCTCTTCGAAGACCTCGGCGTGCGCACGGTGGACGATCTCGAGGAGCAGATCGAGCGGGGCGTCGTGCAGGAGCTCGAAGGGTTCGGCGCCAGGAGCGTGGCCAAGATCCGCGATGCGATCGAAGACTACCGCAAGCACACCGGTCGTTTTCGGATCCACGAGGTGGAGCAGCTGATCGCGGGTCTCATCGAATACGTCGAGGCGACGCCGGGCGTCGCAGAAGTGCAGGTGGCAGGTAGCCTGCGCCGCCGAAAGGAGACGATCGGCGACGTGGACCTGCTCGCCCGCTACGAAGGAGACGGGACTCCCGTCGTCGACAGGTTCGTGGCTTTCGACGGCGCTGCCCGCATCGAGGGGGCGGGGCCGACGAAGGGCAGCATCGTGCTTCACTCCGGGCTCCAGGTGGACCTGCGCGTGATTCCCACCCGTTCGTTCGGCGCGGCGTTGCAGTACTTCACCGGCTCGAAGGAGCACAACGTGGCCGTGCGAACGCGGGCGGTGCGGGAGGGCCTCCGCGTCAACGAGTGGGGCGTGTTTCGTGTACCACCCGACGTCGATCCGACGACGTTGGGCAAGGAGGACGGTGAACGGCTGGCCGGAGACTCGGAGCAGGGGGTGTACGCCGAGCTCGGCATGGCATGGGTACCGCCCGTGCTGCGCGAAAACAGGGGCGAGGTGGAGGCGGCTCGCGCGGGTGAGGTCCCGACGCTGGTGACGCTCGAGGAGATTAGGGGCGACCTGCAGATGCACTCCACGTGGAGTGACGGCCAGGTCTCGATCGAAGAGATGGCCGTGGCGTGCAAGGAGCTCGGCTACGAGTACATCGCCGTCACGGACCACAGCCAGGCGATGGCGATGGTGCAGGGGCTCACGCCTGAGCGGGCGAGGGCGCAGTGGAAAGAGCTCGACGACGTGCGCCGGCGGGTCGACGGGATCGAGATTCTCAGGAGCGCGGAGATCGACATCCTGAAGGACGGCTCGCTCGACATGCCGGACGACGTCCTCGAACCGGACGACGATGACGGACCGTGTGATCAAGGCCATGCAGCATCCGACCGTGGACATCCTCGCACACCCCACGGGGAGGATCATCAACCGTCGCGAGTCGTTTGCGATGGATGTGGAGGCCGTGCTGGCGGCTGCGGCCGACCTGGGGGTGGCCGT
>JBDHDM010000555.1:0-2573 GCA_039591515.1 Gemmatimonadota bacterium
TGGACCACGAGCTGGTCATCACGCATGGGAACGGACCGCAGGTCGGGTTGCTCGCGCTCCAGGCCTCGGCCCTCGAAGACTCGGAGCCTGCTCCGCTCGACGTGCTCGGCGCGCAGACCGACGGGTGGATCGGATACGTGATCGAGCAGGAGCTGGGCAACGTGCTCCCGTTCGAGAAGCCTCTCGCGACGATCCTGACCATGGTCGAGGTCGACCCCGAGGATCCCGCGTTTGCGCATCCCACGAAGCCGATCGGACCGGTGTACTCGGAGAACGAGGCTCGGCGACTGGCGGCAGAGAAGGGGTGGACCGTGGCCCCGGACGGCCCCCACTGGAGAAGAGTCGTGCCCTCTCCACTCCCGAAACGCATCTTCGAGCACCGCCCCATCGAGTGGTTGCTCGACGAGGGGACGGTCGTCATATGCGCCGGGGGAGGCGGGATTCCGACGATGTACACGACGGATGGTTCGCTCATCGGTGCTGAAGTCGTGGTCGACAAGGACCTGGCCAGCTCCCTGCTGGCCCGTGAGCTCGATGCCGATTGTCTCGTGCTCGCCACGGACGTGGAGGGCGTATTCCTCGACTGGGGCACGGACGACGAGCGCATGGTCGAGCAAGCGAGCCCGGCGGTCATGCGCGGGATCGAGCTACCGGCCGGCTCCATGGGCTCGAAAGTCCTCGCCGCGTGTGAGTTCGCCGAGGCGACCGGCCGGCCCGCGGTGATCGGATCGCTGACCCGGCTCGCCGAGCTCGTGGCGGGAACGGCGGGGACCGTGGTCCACGGGGGAGGCTCGGAATGAGCGACCTCTTCGGCGACGCGTCCGATGATGCCCTCGAGGACGACGACCTGGGTGTAGAGCTCGCGGAGGCGACGCTCGTGTACTGCCCCTACTGCGGAGAGGGGATCGAGATGATGCTCGACCCCTCGGGGGGCGAGGTCCAGGAGTACGTCGAGGATTGCGAGGTCTGCTGCCGACCCTGGGCCGTGCGTGTCACGATCGATCCGGACGGCGTGCCGCACGTCGACGTCCAGCCACTCGAAGACTGACAGCGGGCGGCCCGACCGGACCGCGCGGGGGGTGAGGCAGCCGACGCGCCTCTGGAGCCCCGTCTATCTCAGCGAGTTCGCGAAGTCCGGCTTGGTCGCGAGGAGAATCTCCCGGATCGCGGTGCGGCTCTCCGCGTCGAGATGTTCGAAATCTCCACTCTCGTCCTCGCCCCGTAGCACGGCGTCGATCCGCCGGTACACCCGGGTCTTGGTCAGCTCCGGCAGGGCGTCGAAGGCGTCCGTGTAGACGAGGAAGCTCAGCGGGTACTCGAAGAGGCGATCCTGCAGGTTGAACTGCCGCAACGTGCGGCCCTGTCCGTCGAAGGGTCCGCGGGCGGCGAACTCCTCCGCGAACGCGGACGTGCCGCTGATCGGGCCCTTCAGGGGCTCCGCGTGGGAGAACAGCATCCCCCGCACGAGGCGGTCGACGAGGTTGTCGATCGCGACGTCGGTCGTGGGCAGGAGCTCTCCCTCGGCGATCTCCAGACCTCGGGTGACGCGGGCGGCGTCCTGCTGGCGGAGGGCCTCTCGTGTGCCCTCGTGCGTCACGGTGATGAGGTTGTGCAGACGCGTCTGGTGGGCGAGCACGAGAAGCGCCACGAAGTCGGAGTGCTCAGAGAGGTAAACGCTCGTGTCGAAACGGCCGGAGATGTCGGTGACGTCGGCGCCCGGCGAAAAGTCGAAGGCGTCGGCGTACCGCGCGCGCTGTGCGGCGTCGATCTCGAAGGACTCCTCGGGCGCCCAGACGTTGCCCCCGTGGACGCCTCCACCGGTGCCCGTCACGTACCATCCGGAGAAGCGCTGCTCCATCGGCGTCCGGTCCGACGTCGCGCCCTCATGCGTAATCAGAGCGCGCCCCATGCGCCCGGTAAAGGTCGAGCGCACCATCACGCCCGGGACGTCTTCCGTAACCCCCGACTCGTGGCAGCCGAGGCATGTCGGGTCGTCCCGCACGAAGGTGGGGACCGAATCCGGATTCAGCGAGATGAAGTAGAAGGCGCCGCCCTCCTCGGGGTGGATCCCCGCGACCTCCAGGATTCTCGCCTCCATAGGGTCGGTGTCGTCTCCCACGAAGCCGATGTAGACGTCGTCGTTGAAGTAGATCGCGCGGGGAGCCCACGGGGCGATCCGCTCGGTCTGCAGGCTCGTCCGCGAGAAGATCAGCACCTGGGACGAGACAGGAATGTCCAAGGCGGCGAGTACGGAGGGGAGCCAGCCGGTGACGGGGTCGTGGGTGAGTGTCACCTCACCCGCGTCGAGCAGGCGCTGCAGGCTCGCGATCGGATCGATGCGCTCGCCATCGTCGCCGTAGGTCGAGACGGCGGCGGCCGCCGGCAGAGCAATCGTCGGCGTGTGGTGGCGAGGCCGGTCGGTGGCCCCGACTCCCCTCTCGACAATGGGGGTCGTGGTTTGGGGTCCGGCGTCGACGGGGCCGGGAGGGGGCGCTGGGGCGCCGCACGAGGTCGTGGCGGCCCCGGCGAGGAGCATGAGGACAGGCAGGGCAGGTGTACATGACCGGAGCAGA
>JBDHDM010000556.1:0-2887 GCA_039591515.1 Gemmatimonadota bacterium
CCCGATGCCGATCCCGATCGTCAAGATCGCGGTCAGCGCGAAGACCGGTCTGCGGCGAAGCGATCGGACGGCGTAGCGGACGTCCGCGATGATCGTGCTCATGAGCTCTCCTCCCCTTCCTCTCGTCATCCCATGTCCCGGTCCTGCGTCACGACCGTTCCGAACGGCCAGTCTCATGGCCAGCCCACGCCCGGCGTCGAGCAGCGCACCCGCCCAGCAGCGAAGCTCGCCCCAGCCTCCGTGTCGCTCACGATCCATCCGGAGGAGGCACAGGAAGGCCTCCTCCATCTCGGGGCCGTACCGCTCTCGATGCTCTTTCGGCCACGCGCGTAACAGCCGCCGATACCAGCTCCGCTCTCTCACGCCGGGTCCGGGCCCGCCCCCCGGGCACGTGCGAGCCGTACGATGGCGGCGAGTCGCTCCACCTCTTCGCGGAGGACGAGCCGGCCCCGTCCCGTGATCGAATAGAAGCGTCGCTTGCCACCCCCTTGAGAGCTCCGTACAGCTTGCCGGGCCAGAGCCGGAGCTGCCCCTCCGTTCGCTGGAGTACCTCTTCCATGATGGCGGTGCCGTGGAGATCTGACTCCGCGAGGGACAAGAGGATGTGGAACCAGTGCGGCTTGATCTTGGTGTGACCGGTCATGCGGCGGCTCGATCATGTGTACGAAATCGTATAGATACGAAACACTCTACATGTCCGCCTTTCCGCCAGCAAGGGCTCGACCCGCCCAGGGGTGCGGCGGCGACTCAGCGAGGGGCCTTGCACGGGTGTCCTTCTATTTGACCCGGAGGTGTTACCGGGGACATTGTCCCGATCCTCCTTGAACCGTGACAGAGCAGGCAATCATGAGTCGTTCTACGTCCGAAATGGCCCGGGCCGTTGGCGCCGTCGCGGGGCTCGTCGCACTCGCGCTGGCAGCCGGACCGACCCTTACGCCGTCCCACCTCGAGGCGCAGGAAGAGATGTCCAGCGTGGAGAGGACGTTCTCGCACCTGTCGTACCGCAACGTCGGACCCTCCCGGGGCGGTCGCGTGACCGCGGTGGCTGGGCACCGAGCCCATCCGTTCACCTTCTACATGGGCGCGACCGGTGGCGGCGTGTGGAAGACGGAGGACTACGGGACGACCTGGCGCCCGATTTCGGACGGGTACTTCGAGACCGGGTCGATCGGGTCGATTCGTGTCGCTCCGTCCGATTCGGACGTGGTATACGTCGGGACGGGTTCGGACGGAATCCGCTCGAACGTGATCACGGGCCGTGGGCTGTATTACTCGGACGACGCCGGTGCGACGTGGGAGCGGCGAGGCCTCGTCGAGATGGGCCAGCTGGCCGCCGTGGAAGTGCACCCGGAGGATGCAGCCGTCGCGTACGTCGCCGCCCTCGGGAACCCATGGGCGAAGAGCATGGAGCGCGGCGTCTATCGCACGCGTGACGCGGGCCGCACGTGGGATCAGATCTTGTTCACGTCCGACTCGGTCGGCGCGGTCGACCTCGAGATCAATCCTCAGAACCCGAGCGAGCTCTACGCCGCGATGTGGATGGGCCGTCGCCAGCCCTGGACGATCATCTCAGGCATGGAGGCGTCGGCGCAGGAGGACGGGATCTGGAAGTCCACGGACGGCGGCGATACGTGGGAGTACAAGAGCCAGGGCCTGCCTGCCGGACTCATTGGGAAGATCGACCTTTCCGTGTCAGCAGACATGCCGAACCGCGTGTATGCCCTCGTCGAGACGACCGACCCGAACGAAGGTCTCTACCGTTCGGACGATTTCGGCGAGACGTGGGAGCTGGTGAGCGACCAGAGGGGCATCATGAACCGGCCCTTCTATTACACCAACGTGACGGCGGACCCGACGGATGGAGATCACGTCTACGTCAACAACGAGGGTTACTACGAGTCCGCGGATGGCGGCCGGACCTTCGAGCGCCGGTCGACGCCGCACGGTGACAACCACGACACGTGGATCAACCCCGACAATCCGCTTGTTCAGATCCAATCGAACGACGGAGGGGCCAACGTCACACTCGATGGCGGTCGTACCTGGTCGACACAGTTCAATCAGCCCACGGCAGAGCTCTATCAGGTCGACGTGGACGACCAGTTCCCCTATTGGCTGTATGCGGGTCAGCAGGACAACACCACGATCCGCGTGCCCAGCAACCCGCCGGGCACGCCATCGCAGGGCGGGCATCAGGGCAACTGGGAGGCGGTCGGCGGCTGCGAGACCGGGCCCGCCGTCCCGAAGCCCGGTGACCCGACGATCGTGTACTCGAACTGCAAAGGACGCTTCGGTCGGTACAACCAGGACACCGGGCAGGAGAAGCAGTACTACGTCGGCTTCCAGAACCTCTACGGCTCCAATCCGGCCGATCTGAATTACCGATTCCAGCGCGTCGTTCCGATCGAGGTGTCGCCGCACGACGCGAGCACCGTGTATCACGGCTCACAATTCGTCCACAAGACCACGGACGAGGGTGTGACGTGGGAACAGATCAGCCCCGACCTCACCGCGTTTCGGCCAGAGCGGCAGCAGGTGTCGGGTGGTCCGATCACGCGTGACATCACGGGTGAGGAGCACTATTCGGTGCTCTATGCGATCGAGGAGTCACCGGTCGAAGGCGGCGTGATCTGGTCAGGCGCGAACGACGGGGTCGTCCACGTAACCCGGGACGGAGGCCAGACGTGGACGGACGTTACACCGCCGGACATGGCGCCGGAGGGCCGTGTTCAGACGATCGATCCTTCTCCGCACTCCGGTGGGAAGGCGTACTTCGCCTACTACCGCACGCTCCTCGGCGATCTCACTCCGTTCATCTATAAGACGGAGGACTACGGACAGAGCTGGGAGCTGCTCACACCGGGCGACAACGGCATCCCGGCCGACT
>JBDHDM010000557.1:0-2810 GCA_039591515.1 Gemmatimonadota bacterium
ACAACGCGGTGTACCTCGCCGAGGAGTTCCTTGCGAGCACGACGGATCCGTATTACGCCGGGGAGGTGGCGTACGGGGGGCGGGACGAGCATTGCTGGAACGGCGACCCGACTCAGCCGAACGCGATCAGCCGCCTCCGGTACGTCCAGATGTACGCCCCTCGCATGGTCGAGCGCATGATGGCGAGCCACCCTCCTGGAGCGGATCTCACGAGCTGGCGATACTGACGCCCAGGGGACGGCGGTCGCTCACGTCTCGACGGTTGTTCACGTGATGACGGTCGTCACGATCATGGCCGTCTGAATCGCCTCGATTGCGCCTCGTGTGGCCCGGACCGCTCGATCGTAGATCGCCGAGAGGCACCCCGTGACGTCTGCGATCCCGATCAGAAGGGCCGTCCTCGGCGAGATCTCCTCCGTGCTTTCCAGAGCCGCGCGGATTCGCTCGATGAGGGCGCGCTCGGGGCCCGGATCGACCGTCGGGTAGATCCGACGGCGGAAGAGGAGCAGCACCTCGCCCTCGGTCTCCCGTAGCACGCCCCGCCGGCACAACGCCCGTGCGGTCTTGTGCCTCAGCTGGGGGATGCGCTGGAGCCGCATCACCGTCGCCCTGGGGTCGGCGCGGCGCTTCGCCTGGTCGAGCCGGCCGAGGGCTTCGTCGACGAGCTGGTCAGCCGTTCGTCGTCGGTCGATCACGGTCACCAGGCCCCGCTTGCCCTCGGCGTGAACCTCGGCACGGTCCAGCAAGAGCAGCTCGGCCAGCAGGGCGCCGGCGAGCCCCGGCTCGAGCATCTTGGCGAACGCGTTCGTGCCCTTCTCGTCGTGGAACGCCAGCAGGAGCAGCTCTTCGTGGAGTTTGAGTTGCATCGTCGGGTCCCTGCCGTCCGGGTGCCTCTACCTGCATCGTTGACAAAGGTACGGAGGGCCGCCCGCGATTCTTCTGCGCAGGTGAGGCGCGCACATGCCTTTCGTACGCACCGTGACCGGTCGTGCGCCCGCCCCGCCGGCGGGCGCACACCTTCTTCGGCTTCGGGCACCCGGGGGTGCGTCGTCCTCCCGGGCTCAAGCCTCGACGGGTGGCCGCATCATCAAGAGCGGTCGTCTGCTTCGGTGGAGCAGCCGATCGGCGGTGCTTCCGAAGAGGGTCCGCTTCAATCCGCCGAAGCCGTGGGTCGCCATCGCGATCAGGTCGGCATCGACCTGCTCCGCGAACTCGGCGATCGCCGGGGCCGGGGTGGTGCCCTCGGTCACATGAAAGGACACGTCCAGGCCGTCGAGTCGAAGCTCGTCCGCGATCGCGCTGAGGTAGGCGCGGACTGCGTTGACGTCCGGCTCCAGCTGACTCGGATCCATGGGCATGATGCGTGGACCGAGCACCGTCGGTGTCACCATCACCCGCACGAGCGAGATTCGAGCGCCGGTCGCCTTCGCGACGTCTCGCACGGGCCCGAGGATGTGCTCCGCGAGGGCCGATCCGTCGAGTGGCACGAGTACGTGTGTGAAGCCGGACCGGGGTGACTCGTCTGCTTCCACCGGCGTGGGGTGCATCACCAGCAGCGGGACGGAGGTGTTGTGGAGCAGCTTGTCCGCGATGCTGCCTCGCAGGACGCGCTTCACGCCGGAGTATCCGTGCGAGGTCATGAAGATCATGTCGGGATCGACCTCGCCCGCGTAGGCGAGGATCTGGTCCGAGATCGGCTGACCCTCCAGCACGGTGGAATCGACGTCGGTACCCTCGGCGCGGATGCGCTCCACCAGCGCCTCGAGATACTCGTGCTCGTCGAGGCGGTGGCGCTGGTCGTACTCGGACAAGTCGACACCCTCGTATTGGAACGAGGTGTTTCCGATCAGGTGCTCGGGCTCGTACGGCACGTGAACGTGCGCCAGGTGGAGCGCGGCTCCGCTGGCGCGCGCGACCCGGTTGGCGAGCGGCAGGGTGCGCTCACTGAAGCTCGAGCCGTCGAGCGGAACGAGGATGGAGCGTAACATTGGACCATACCCCCTTTCGTCCCGTCGGACCCGGGCCGAAGCCGGTAAACACGCGGGCAGGCCGGAAGCGTCCGTTCCCCCAGATGCCGAAAGCTACGGACCTGCGGTGGGCGGCGGCGTCGGGGCTTTCTCCCGCCCCTTTGTGGGGGAATCTGGGCCTGTTCGATTTCGGCCGCCTTGACCGATCGGACCTCGGGTCGGGGGGAAAGCCCGACAGACAGGACGGCCCCTCGTCGTTCCATTGATGAGATCCGGACGCGTGCAATCAGGAGGGGCACGATGCGTCGATTCGGCGACTGGGTCGGGCTGTTGATGTTGGCGGGTCTCGCGGCCTGCTCCGTCGACGTCCTCACCGCGGGTCGAGACCTCGACGCCGAGGTCTCTCGGGTATCGTCGGTCGAGGTCGACGCCCCGGACGCGATCGAGGTCCAGGTACAGGGGATCAACGGGTCCGTGACGGTCGTCGCCGACCGAGCGGCGACGAGTGCTCGCGTGCGTGCCGAGCGTCGGGTTCGATCGGACACCCGTGCGGACGCGGAGCAGTTCATGACCCGGGTGCGGGCGCAGATCTCGGTGCGAGACCGGAGGATCTTCGTCGAAACCGTTCAGCCGAGTAACACGGACGGGCGGGAGGTGAGCGTGGACTATCACGTGACCATTCCGGAGCACCTGGCGGCACGCGTGACCAACGTCAACGGCTCGATCGAGGTGCGAGCGGTCCGAGGCTCGGTCGACGTCGACAACGTGAACGGCGGCGTCCGAGTCCTCGACGTGGAAGGCGACGTCCGGGTGGACCTCGTGAACGGTGAGATTCTCTGCGAG
>JBDHDM010000558.1:0-2738 GCA_039591515.1 Gemmatimonadota bacterium
GCGCGTCCGCTCGCCCGGGACGGGGAAGCTGCGGATGTAGACCTCCGGCGTGCCCGTCTCGTCGGACGTATAGGCCGCGAGCGTCCCGTCCGGCGAGACCACGAAATCCCTGAGATCGTACTCCGAGGTCAGGTATTCCGTAGCCGTCGGATTCTCCGGGTCCGACAGATCGAGGATCCAGAGATCGTCGTCCGTGGTCTCGGTGGCATCGCGGCGGCGGAACAAGATCAACGTGTCCGACGGCCACTGCGTGGGGCCCTCGTTCAGGTGAAGCGTGATGAGAGACCTCGCCGGCGTGTGTCGGCCGAGAAGACCGGAGAAAAGTTGCTGCCCTCGTAGGTGAGCTGCCTCGGCTCGGTCCCGAGCTCGAGGTCGTACGTGAAGATCTCGGTCCCCCCACCGCCCTCGGAGTCGCCGGCAAAGACGACCGATCGTCCATCCGGAGACCACTTCGCAGCGTCGATATCTCGCGCAGGCAGAGGGAGTACGTCGTCCTCGCCCTGCTCGAGACTCACCAAGACGAGCCGCAGTCCGTTGGTGTCCGTCTCGTCTCCCGTCGAGTAGAACAGGGAGCCCGTCTGTGACGCGGCATAGAAGTTCCAGCCGCGCCTCGGGCTCCTCAGCCCCTCCGCAATGGGTGTGGCCGTGCCGCTCAGCTCGAGGGCCTCGGGGTCGAACGGCTGAGCGAGCAGCGTGGTGCCGTCGGGGTCGGCGAACAGCAGGTACCCTTCGGCGTAGCGCGGGAATAATCCGGGCGTGAGCTGCTTCACCTCGCCGGACTCGACGCGTACCGCGAAGATGCGGGGATTATTCCCACCGGAACCCTCATAGACGGTGTAGACCGCGGCCTCGCCCCCGGGCAGCACATCCAGCCAGATGTGCGCATAGTCTCCGGCCGCAGTGTCGAGCTGCGTGACCACCTCGATCGGGCCGCCAGAAGCGGGCACTCTGCTCAGCCCCAGTGACGGGGCGTTGAAGTACAGCCACGCGCCATCGGGACTCCAGCGCACGCAGCACCGCACCGAGCCCTGCGCGACCGTCCTCGCGATTCCGCCCCCCAGAGGCACGACCCGGATCGAACTTCCGCCCCGGGGCGCACGGGAGGTGAACGCGACCTCACGGCCATCCGGCGAAATCGAGACGTCGAAGCCCATGCCCTCCGTGTCCCGGATCGGCGTCGCCTCCAGCGCCGCCCGATGTCTCGCCCAAAGCTGGCTCCCCTGCCCATCCGGCCCGAGTCCCTGATACACGATCAAGGAGCCGTCCCGGGATATGTCGAACGACCCTCCACCCGCTACCCTCTGATCCTCGGGGAAATCCACCGAGACTCTCGTGACGGGACCCGGTCGATCCGCGGGAAGCAGAGCCCAGGCGGCCACCGCGATCGCTGCGGCGGCCACGATCGAGCGCGGGTCCAGAAGCCATCGCCGCGCCGTCGCAGAAGCCGGTGCGGGAGCCGTCGGGGGCGGGGGCGGCGACTGTGAGGCCGCCGTCGCAGGCCGGGCACGGTACGTGAACCCGTCGTCCGCGAGTGCCGACGCGAACTCCTGCGCGCTCTCGAACCGATCCGCAGGCAGCTTCTCCAGTGCCTGAGCAAGCGCCGAGGCCACGTTCGGCTCCACGGTCCTCCGCGCACTCGTGATCGACGGCGCGTCCGTGGTCAGAATCTTCACCAGCACGGCCTGAGCGGTGGACGCCGAGAACGGCGGCTCGCCAGCGAGCATCTCGTACAACACGCAGGCGAGGGAAAAGACGTCCGATCGCGGATCCACGTCCCGGTCGCCCGTAGCCTGCTCGGGACTCATGTAGTGCGGTGTACCCAGGCTGAGACCCGTCTCGGTGATGCGCCCCCCGCCCGCCTGGGCCACAGCCAGCGCGATGCCGAAGTCGGCGACGAGCGGCTCGCCCCGCTCACTCAGCAGGATGTTGCCCGGCTTGATGTCCCGGTGGACGACGCCGCGCTCGTGCGCGTAGTCGAGCGCGTCGGCGACCTTTTGTGTGATCGCGACGGCGTCCTTCACGCTCAGCTGCTTTTCCCGGTCGAGCCTATCGCGTAGTGCCTCGCCCTCGATGTAGGGCATCACGTAGAAGACGGCACCGTCCGCCTCACCCGAATCGAAGAGCGGCAAGATGTGCGGATGCTGCAGGTTCGCCGTCGTTTTGATCTCGGCCAGGAAGCGGTCGGCTCCGACCACGGCTGCGAGTTCCGGCTTCAGCACCTTCAACGCGACCTTCCGCTCGTGCTTCAGGTCATCCGCGAGGTAGACCGTCGCCATGCCCCCCTCACCGAGTTCGGACTCGATGCGGTAGCGGCCTTCTAGGGCTGCGTTGAGGCGGGTAATGGGGTCGTCTGGCATGCGGAGAAGATGCGACTCGCATGTTCGATCCGCGAGCGATCCCGAACTGTGCCACAAACTGCGTCGTTACCCACCGACGCTGACCGACGCAACTGACGCAGGAATAGAGCATTCCCGACGCTGGCCAGCGCCAGAAGTTGGCTCCCAAAGCAGGTGCGCGGCCGGGCGCCCGTACTCATCGAGTCCCGTCCAATCACCGATGGTGGCCATGGCACTGTCTCCTTCCTTGCTGCGTCGCCCTCCTCGGCCATTTCGACGTCGGCGCGATTCTACTCTTGTTGTCTCAACTCGTAACGGCGTTCGGCGTATTCCCCGTCCTCGACCCATAATCGGCGCGCGCGCTTCTCGATGACGGGCCGGACGAAGCGACAGAACGTGTTC
>JBDHDM010000559.1:0-2530 GCA_039591515.1 Gemmatimonadota bacterium
CGACCGGCCTCGATGCGATGTCCTCGAGCTCGCGGTCACCGAGGCGCAATCAGGTGTCCAATCGACGCTTCTTCCTCGAGCGCGCCGCCCAGACGGCGGCGCTCGTGGTTTTCTTCGCAGGCGGCTACTTCTTCGTCGCAGCATCGGTCCCGCACGCGAGGGCACACTCCCTTCACAGCCCGATCGACGCCTGGATCCCGTTCCTTCCCAACAGCGTGTTCGTCTACTTCTCGGTGTACCCGCTCGCGTTCTCGCCTCTCTTCGTCCTCCGCTCCCGAAAGCTCTTCCGCCGCGTGGCAGCGGCCTACGCGCTCGTCATTGCGGTGTCGCTCACGTGTTTTGCCCTCTATCCGGTCACGTCCGTGGAGCTGCGGCCGGAACCATCGAGCGTCGAAGCCGGCGCCTTCACCGCCTGGAGCCTGGCTCTTCTCTACGCGTACGATCCACCCGTCAATCTCTTTCCGTCGCTGCACCTGGCGATCGTGGTCGTGGCGGCGCTCGCCGCGCGCCGGGCCCGCCCCGCCTACGGCGCGCTCGGCATGATCTGGGCGTCCGCCGTGGCCGTTTCGGTCTGCACCGTAAAGCAGCACTTCGTCCTGGACGCGGTGGCCGGGATCGCCTTGGCTGGCATCGCCTACGCTTGTCTGATCCGACCGCTACCGCAGCCGAGCCCAGAGCACGCCTACTACGCATGGCCGATCGCGGCGCTCTACGTCGCCGGAGTAGGTCTGTGCTACGGGCTGCTCTACGCCGTGTACGCGCGGGGCCTTGGCGGCTCGCTCGGTTGAGCGTGGATTTCCGATCCATTCCCAAAGGCCAGCGAAGCAGATGGAGGTCAACAGCTCCGCCGGCGAAGGTCGCCGGGTCGATGGCTCAGCCGCGGACTGCCACTCCTTTCCGGACACGCCAGCCGAAGTACAGGCTGATGCCGGCGAGCAGCATGCAGCCGTATTGCGCGGGTGTCAGCGACAGGTAGCGGGGGTCCGCGCCTGGAAGGTCCGTGTTGCGGAGGAAGTCGCCCAGGAAGCGAGCTGGTGCGTAGAGGAGGGAGGTCACGAAGATCGTCGTCCCGGGGCGACGGGGCTTCCGGTTCAGGATGAGGACGGCAGGCAACAGGACCAGCGCAGTGTAGAGCAGCTCGTAGAAGCCGAGGTCGTGGCGCGCGCCACCCGGGAACTGGATAGCGAGCACAAAGTCCGAGCGCCGGCCCACGTGGTCGTGGACGAGCGTGCAGCCGAGGCGGCCGAAGAGCCAGCCCACGACGAGTGCCTGGAGGAGTATCTCCGCGTGGACGACCCAGCCTCCTCGCCTGCCGCGGAAATAGATCGCCAAGCCCAGGACGGCGCCCAGGAATCCTCCAAAGGAGCTCATACCGTCCCAGAAGGCGAGGAGGCTCCGGAGGTCCAAAAAGGCCGCAGCGGGTTGGTAGAGAAGCATCTCGACCACGTGGGCGACGAGGAATCCGGGGATGACTGCCCAGACGATGGCTCCCGCCATCTCTTCCTGGGGGAAGCCCAGCGTAATAGCCCGCCGTTGGGCGAACAGCGCGCCCGCAGCAACACCGGCCATGACGCAGAGGCCGAAGACCGCAAGGGAGAGGTCTTCCGACAGAGGGATGCGCCGGAGCTCGAAGTAGGGGATCACCTGCCGAAGCCTAGCCCCGATCGAGAAGGGGTCTCGGCGGGCTCCTACGCCAGAGCAATCTGGCCCCGGCGTATGCGAGAAGCACCGCCAGAACGAGTCCTCCGGCGGGACTCGAGATCGGGACGGAACGAGTCCGCTCCAGCCGCAGAACCTGGTTCCCCGGAACGCCGTAGAACACGTCTAAGCCGCCGTCCGCCCAATGGACCCGAAGCTCGTCGACCTGTGTGGAGGCTCCCAGACCGAAGTGCACCTCCGGCGGGGTTCCCGCAAGGTAGCTTCGCCCCATGACCACATCGCGCCTCTTCGTGACCCCTCCGATCGTGGCGAGCACCCGCGCGTTCGCCGCGGACCGATCCGGTCGGAGCTCTACCGTCAGCCAGCTGCCCCCATTGGTGCTGACGTTCTCGAACAGCCGCACGGGTTGCTGGATGTTGGTGACCAGCAGATCCCGGTCCCCATCCCGGTCGTAGTCGAAAGCGATCATGGCGCGGGAGTCGTCGGGGCTATCCAGTCCCGTACCCAGAAGCCTCGAGAACTGCCCGGTACCGTCGTTCAGGAAGAGTACGGACGGCGTCTGATACAAGGACGACTCCGGTCCTACGCGCGACAAGATGAACTCGTCGAAGCCGGTGACCGCGACGATGTCGAGATCACCGTCGTTCTCCACGTCGACGAATCCGGTGCCCCAGCCCCAGTAGGTGTCCTCCACGCCGAGCGAGGCCGCCACGTCCGTGAAGCCCAGGCTTCCCGAAGGCTCCAATTCGTTGCGATAGAGGACGTTTCCCTGGGTCGTGCCAATCCCACCCTCGTCGGTGATGTTCGTGTTGTAGAGATCCAGGTCTCCGTCTTCGTCATAGTCCGCGACCGCGACTCCCATGTCGTTGCC
>JBDHDM010000560.1:0-2529 GCA_039591515.1 Gemmatimonadota bacterium
AGGCGCCCATGGCGTCCTCGAAGCCCTCACGCGGGCCGGCGCGGACTTCGACGCCGGCTGGTTCGGAAGCTTGGAGCGGACGGTCGCCGCAGCCGAGGCGCGGTACCGGCTCGGGGAGGGCACGCTGATCGAGCTGCTCGACAGCCGTCGGGCGCGGCTTCAGGCACTCGACGACTACCACACGTGGCAGGCGGAGTGGTGGGACGCCCGGCTCCAGGTCGAGCGCCTCGAAGGGCGAGCGGCCCCCGCGACGGTGATCTGCCTGGATCCCTTCTTGGAGGCACCATGAAGACCGGATCTGCGCTCGCCGCCCTGACGCTGGGCCTGCTCGCGGCCTGCGGTCCGGGTGAGGAGCCGACAGACGGGGGCCCGACCCCGGAGCCGGACGTGGTCCGACTGACGGATGCGCAGATCCGTTCCGCGGAGATCCGCACCGAGGTGGTACCCTCCGGGATCGTCCGCCGCGAGGCCGAGGTTCCAGGTACGGTGCAGCCGCCGGATACTGCGCAGTCGATCATCGGGTCCATCGTCGAGGGTCGTGTGGTCGCCGTGCACGTACTGCCCGGCGACGTCGTGCGCCGGGGCCACGTGCTCGTCGAGATCCACGCGCACGAGGTGGCCGAGGCCCAACGTGACGTGAGCGCCGCCGGTGCGGAGCTCGTATACCGACAGAACGCCTTCAACCGATCCGAGGAGCTCTTCGACGCGGGGGCGGTTTCGCTCGAGGAGGTCGAGCGGCGGCGGGCCGATCTCGAGGCGGCGCGGGCGGAGCTCGTGCGAGCCCAGGAGATGGTCGAGCACCTCGTGCCCTCGGCAGGCGGCAACGCAAGTGCCGTGGCGTCGAGGGACGGCACGGTGTTCGAGGTATCGGCCCGAATGGGACAGGCGGTGCTTCCCGGCACGCCGCTGGTTCACATGGGCCGGACGGACGTCCTGTGGGTCACGGCGTTCGTGCCGGAACAGACAGCCAGCACGCTGGGGACGGGGGATACGGTACGCGTGCGCTTCGGCGCACCCGAGCCGGAGGTGCGGGCCCACCTCGTTCGTGCCGGGAACTTCGTCGATCCATCGAACCGATCCGTGGAGATGCGGTTCGAGCTCGAGTCGGTCCCTCCGGGTGTCCGACCTGGGAGCTTCGCGGTCGTGAGTGTCACGACTTCGGAGAGCTTCGAGGGGGTCGAGCTTCCCGACGACGCTGCCGTGCGCCTGGGTGACCGCGACGTGGTGTTCGTCCAGGAGGGCCACGGTGTCTTTCGGGCGGTGTTCGTCGAGGTCACGCCGATGCGGGCGGGTCGAGTGGGCGTGCGTGGGGTCCCCGAGGGGGCGGAGCTGGTCGTTCAGGGTGCGTACTTCCTGAAGGCGGCTCTGGAGCTGGCTGCCGAGGCGGAAGGGGCCGCGGAAGGAGAAGCGGGGAGCGGAACGTGATCGATCGAATCACGGACTTCTCGCTGCGCCAGCCGTTCTACATCGCGGGCGCCATCGTCACGCTCGCGGCCCTCGGCTTCTACTCGTTGTGGACCCTGCCGTTCGAGGCGTTCCCCGATCTCACGGCGAACTCCGTGTCCGTGATCGCGGAGGCTCCGGGCATGGCACCCGGGGACGTCGAGCAACTCGTGACGTACCCGATCGAACGCTCGCTCCTCGGACTTCCACGCACCGAGTCGGTCCGGTCCACAACGAAGTTCGGGCTTTCGATGACGCAGGTCATCTTCGACGACAACGTCGATCCGTACTTCGCGCGGCAGGTCGTGGCCGAGCGGCTGAACGACCTCGACCAGGACCTGCCCGAGGGCGCGTCGGTCACGATGGGGCCGGTGGCCACGGCGATGGGCGAGATCTATCAGTACGTGCTGGTCTCCGACGACCCGGCGATCACCCCCTGGGACCTGAAGCGCCTTCAGGATTATTCGATTGCGCCTCAGCTGCGGACAGTGCAGGGTGTCGCAGAGGTCAACTCGTGGGGCGGGCTCGTCGAGCAGTATCACGTCGTCGTGCAGCCAGGGCGGCTGATCCAGGCCGGTCTGACGCTCGCGGATGTGGAGGCGGCCCTCGCGGCCAACAACCGCAATTTCGGTGGTACCTACACGGAGGCGCGCGGAGAGCGGTTCACCGTGCGGGGGATGGGCCGTCTCGAAGGGCTCGCGGATATCGAAGACGTGGCCATCGCGACGCGCGATGGGGTGCCGATTCACGTCCACGACGTCGCGACTGTCACGCGCGGCTCCCTGCCTCGGCAGGGCGCGGTCACGATCAACGGCGAAGGCGAGGTCGTCGCCGGCATGGTCATCATGCGAAAGGGGGCGAACGCCCTGCGGGTCCTCGAACGAGTGGGCGAGCGGATCGACGAGATCCTGCCGACGCTGCCGGAAGGGGTTCGACTCGTCCCGTTCTACAACCAGGCCGACCTGGTCGAGCAGACCACCCGCACCATCCAGAAGAACCTTCTCCTCGGCGGGACGCTGGTGGTGATCCTGCTCTGGGGCTTTCTGCGCAACCTCACGGCGTCCGTCCTGGTGGCGCTCGTTATCC
>JBDHDM010000561.1:0-2508 GCA_039591515.1 Gemmatimonadota bacterium
CGGAAAGATCTCGGTTCCCCTCCTGGACGACGTGCAGGCGGAGGGGCTCACGCCCATGGAGCTCAAGGAGGTCCTCGCGCGCGAGTTCTCGGAGTACGTGGCGTCTCCGGACGTGACGGTCATCGTGACCCGGATGGACAGCCAGTTCGTGCTGTTGATGGGCGACGGCCTCAAGGCGAACAGACAGGTTCCGCTCACCCGCGATCTGCGTGTGCTGGACGCGATCGCCCTGGGTGGGGGGTTCTCGAGCTTCGCCGACCGCGACGACATTCGAATCGTGAGGCGCCATGAGGACGGCACCGAGGTCGAGTACCGCTTCGACTACGACGACTACATCAAGGGCAAGGCCCCCGGGACCAACATCGTGCTCCAGAACCGAGACACGATCATCGTTCCAGACTAGGAGAGGGGAGCTTGCGCAGTTCGGTCGTCGCGGTTTTGTGCCTGATGTCTCCGGCGCTCGCCTGGGGGGCATCTGTCGGGCTCAAGACCGAATCGGCGCTCGAGTACGACAGCAACGTCGCCCGGACCTCGAGGGGGGCCGAGGACGACATGATCTTCCGGACGATTCAGCGGGTGAGCCTCTCCGAGCGGGGCGACGGCTACGGCTACTCGCTGCATTATGCGCTTCCGTATTCGATCAGCTTGCGGACCAATGTCATCGACAACCTCGACCACCTCGGGGGCGGTACCCTCGACTTCGACCTCGGCCCGAGGACGAAGCTCGCGCTCGACGGCCGATTCTCCATCACCCATGGCACGAGCCCGTTCCAGGACCAGACCCAGATCGATGACGGCAGCTCGGTGCCCCGGATCGTGAACCGGGGCGAACAGATCACGAATTTCAACGCGAGTCTGTCGCTCAACCACGGCTTCACCAGTCGCATCCTCGGGAACTTCAACGTCGCCTACAGGCTGTTCGACAGCACGCAGATCAACCGTCGGCGGGTCAACACGATCGCGGGCGCCACCGGGCTGAACTACCTGCTCAACTCCCGGAACCGCGTCGGCGCCGGCGTGAATTTCTCCTATCAGGACTTCTCCGACCTGCCGGGGCAGCCGGGGAGCATGACCCTCACCACTCGGATTTTCGCGTCGTGGGTCTATCGCTTCGACGAGAGCCTGGCCTTCTCGATCCGTGCGGGCCCAACGCTCATCGCCACCCACCAACGCGGCGCCGATCCCTTGGTGGAGTTTCCGAGCGCATTCGTGTTCGAAGAGGTCGACCAGTCGCGCACCATCCCGATCCTCTTCGATCTCGAGCCGCCGCCGGACGGCGACGGAGCCTCGGACACGCTCGTCGCGAACACGGACGTCTCCGCCGGGGATCTGCTGGTCTTTGCCGTCGACCAGTGCGGTTCCCCCGCGGATGACCCGTCGATCACCCTGGCGTCCCTCTGCACGGCCCCGAGCTGGATTCCAAACATCCCGGCAAACGCCGCTGCGATCGATGCGGTGCTCAACTCGGGGCCGACCGTGCTCACCTTCGTGGACCCGCCGGGTGCGCCGCCGTCGTTCAACGATTTCAACATGACCATATTCGGATCGGCCAACCTCACCAAGCGGTGGTCGCCCCGGGTCAACTCGGGCGTCGGTTATCGACGGACGCAGAGCGACGCCTCGGGCCTCGGGGGCTCCGCGGTTCTCGATGCCGTAAACGCCTTCGTCAGCTGGAAGGTCTCCAAGCGTATGAACGCGACGCTGCGCGCGGACTGGACGCAGCGGGAGTCCGTCTCGCCGACCCTCGCGACCGGCTCGGTGATCGAGGCGTGCTTCAGCGATCCCGCTCTGTGCCAGGCCCTCGACGACGTGATCGGGCTGCCCACGGTGGCCGAACTCACGGGCGATCGCGTGTTCCGCAAGATCTCGAGGCGGATCGACTCGCAGCGGTGGGCCATCGCCGGCCTCATCCGGCGCACGATTACGCCGAACCTCGATGTGAACCTGCGGGCCAGCTTCAACCAGCAGAGCTCGCGCTCCGGCACGGCGGGCTCGTCGACGGACTTCAACGAATTCAGCGTGATCTTCGGCTTCAGCTACGCCTTCAATCCGATCGAGGTGTGGTGACGAAGATGCGGGTGGACGGATTGCAACGATGAACGTCGAAGCCGGACTGCAGTTCTTCGACCTGCGGGGGATCCTGCGGCGTCGCGGCAAGGTCATGATCGCGACAGGAGGGGCCGTCGTGCTCGGGGCCTACTGGCTCGCGATGGCGCTTCCGAACGAGTTCGAGAGCTATGCGACGGTACTGGTGGAGCCCCAGGCCGTTTCACCCGAGCTGGTGAAGGCGGGCGTGGCGTCGAGCGATCTCAACGAGCGCCTGCACCTCATGACCGCGCAGATCCTGAGCCGGCCGCGACTGTCGCGCATCATCGACGAGCTCGAGCTGTACGAGGAGGAGTCGGAGGACATGGTGCGTGAGGAGGTGATCGACCTCATGCGCGACGCTGTGCGCGTGGAGCCGGTGCTGCCGGAGCTCGAGCGCGACCGCTCGAGCCGTTTGCACGC
>JBDHDM010000562.1:0-4709 GCA_039591515.1 Gemmatimonadota bacterium
AGGTACGCGCTCCGGGAAACGTCTCGCGTGGGGCGACCCGAGCGCGGATCCGGTACGTCGCGCGCCACCTCGCCGACGAAGCTCTCCAGCGTATGTGAACCTCCCGCGCGGAGCGGGCCGGCATTATAGCCGTCCGAGTTGAGGTAGACGGCAAGCTCGAGGTCGAACGCTTCGGCGTGCTCTTCGGCCCATTCGGTCGAGCCGAGCAATCCCCATTCCTCACCATCCCACAGTGCGAAGACGATCGTCCGGCGAGGTTGCCAGCCAGTCTTCAGGAGCTCGGAGAACCCGCGGGCGGATTCCATGAGGGCAGTGGCCCCGGACACCGGGTCGCTCGCGCCGTTCACCCAGGCGTCGTGGTGGTTGCCGTGCACGATCCACTGGTCGGGGTCGACGGCTCCCGGGATTCTGGCGATGACGTTGTACAGCGGCCGGATCTGCCAGTCCGACTCGTTGTGGATCCGGACCCGCGCGGGCCCAGGGCCGATGTGATAGGTGATCGGCAGCGCGCCTTTCCAGTAATCGTCGGGGGCCAGCGGTCCCCCTAGCGCCGCAAGAAGGGGTTGGGCGTCTCCGTAGGACAACGGCACGACCGGAATGCCGGGGAGGCTCCGTGCTTCGGATCGATCGAGCTTCCGCCCGCCACGCTTGGATCCCCACCCCGGTGTGAGCGGGTCTCCCGGGTACATCGCCGCGTAGTCGAGAGCGGTGCCGCGCTGCACGCCGTCGTCGGGACGCCATGGCCCGACCGGGTACACGTCGCCCTGATAGAAGCCATCGTCTTCAGGATCGGAATAGATGATGACGCCGACGGCGCCCCTGTGCTCGGCCTGTTTGACCTTCGCGCTGCGCACGCCGCGACCGTACTTCACGATGACGATCGTGCCGCTCAGGTCGATCCCGAGACGGTCCAGTAGGGCGTAGTCTTCCGGTAGTCCGTAGTTGGCGAATACGAGGTCCCCGGTGACGTCGCCGTCTGCCGCGTACGCATTGTAGGTGGGCAACTGGCCGCTGTCGCCCGAGTCCTTGTCTTCCTGGATCTGGCGTTCGTGCATGACCGCGGTGAAGCGGGTGGGAGCAACGAGCTCCACGTGGCGGACGGTGGGAAAGGGCAGCAGCGCTTCGAACTCCTCGATCTCGGCTTCCAGTCCGAACGATCGGATCGTCTCCAGCGCGTATTCGGCCACTGCGCGAGCGCCGGGCGATCCCGCGTGGTGTGGTTCCTCCGACATGGCCAGCATGTACGCTCGAAGGCGTGCCGGGTCCGGGGCGGCACGGAGCGTCGTTTCGATCCGAGCCCGTTCGGCCACGGCGTCGTTCGGAAAGCCGCGAATCGCCTCCTGCGCACCGCCCGGCGCGGCCAACCCCAGGCTCAGGACGAAGGCCACTGTCCAGCCAGATGCCCGCATGGGTGCTCCACAACTCAGGAAGACGTAGGGGCCGAAGCGGGAGAAGCTAGGCCTGCGGTGGATTCGCCGCGAGTCGGGAACCGGGGGCCTGCCGAGGGTGCACACGTTGCACGCTCCGAGGCCGTTTGTGATGTGCCGCTCCCTGCACGCGCTGCCGCTATTAGGTTTGCAGCGGCTCCGAGGCGGGGAGGGGAGGCTCGTGGTGAAGGGTCGCCTCCGTGGCGGGGCCGTTACGGTAACATCAATCAGCGAGGTGAAAGTGCTGCGTTCGATCGCGTTCATCCATGAGGGTCGCCGGTACCGCGGAAAGGTCGGCCCGGTGCCGGGTGGAGGGGCCGAGTTCAGCGACGGAGCCTGGTTCGTATCGATGAACGGCGGGCCAGAGCGCCGGGTGTTCGAGGCCCATCGCGACGATGCGGACACGCCCGAGTTTCGGCATCGGATCGTGATCGCAACGTGGCTCACCGAGGGATACAACAGGCGGGTCTCGGGGGAGCGGAGGAAGCGGGCAAGTCGGGATCCCTCGGTGCGCAATCTCAGGATCGGACCCGACAGGCGAGCGTGATCGGCTCTGATCTCGGTGAGGCTCGAAGAGGTGGTGGAGGGCGGCAGAGGGTCGTGAGTGCCCTGGGCCTTGTCGTGGCCCTCGCTCTCGCTGCGGCCGACGCACGCGCGCAGTGTGACGCGCTGGCCCTCGAGACGGCTTCGGGTGTCGTCTTCGAAGACCTCGACCGGAGCGGAGGGCGCGGGGCGGGGGAGCCACCCGTCGCGGGCGTGAGCGTCAGCAATGGCTGCGACGTCGTCCTGAGTGACTCGGGAGGCCATTACGAAATCGGGCTGGCGCCAGGTCAGATCCTGTTCGTCACTCAACCGAGCGGATACGTCGTACCCGTCGACGCGAACAACTTGCCTCTGTTCTACTACAGGCACTATCGACGGCGATCGACGGCGTGCCCGTGCAGTGGCTGTGGCCGGTCATCGATCCGACGGGCCCGCTTCCCGCCAGTATCGATTTCCCCCTGCATCGTCTCAGCGAGCGGGAAACCCGGTTCAGAGCTCACGCTTTCGCGGATCCGCAGGCCAGAAGTGATATCGGCGAAGACATGCTGCGCGAGGAGCTGGTCAACACTCTGCTCGGCAATCCGTATCAGGCGGAGTTCTCGATCACGGTGGGCGACGTCGTCTTCGACAACCTCGGCTTGTACGATCGCCACAAAGAGATGATCGGCCTGATCGGAATACCGCAGTGGAATCTCCCGGGCAATCACGACGTGAACTTCGAGTCACCGGATGCCCACCACGCCAACGAGACGTTCAAGAGGCACTTCGGCCCCACCTATTACTCGTTCAACTACGGCAACGCGCATGTCGTGGCTCTGAACAACGTCGAGTACGCGGGCGCCGACGAACGGGGATACCGGGGGTTCATTTCCGAGGATCAGATTCGCTGGCTCGAGCAGGACCTGGCCCATGTGCCTGAAGACATGCTCATCGTGATCGCGACCCACATCCCGCTGATCTCCGAGGCCTCTGATGGCGATCCCGCTCACGCCATCACCGGACCGAGGACGGAGAACTTCGACCGTCTGCTCGAGCTGCTGCGTCCGTTCGACAACGTCTACGGCCTCGCCGGGCACGATACGAGCAACAGCTGGAAGGTAGAGGTGGGTCACGAGCACGGCTGGACCGGTCAGCCGTGGATCGCTCATACGCTGGCCGAGGTGCGGGGCAGCGGTTGGACTCGGGGCCCGAGAGATCTACGGGGCGTGGCAGACGCCATGATGGAAGACGGAAACCCGAACGGTTTCTATCTGCTGAAGTTCGACGACGTGACGCTCGTGCCCGAGTTCATTCCGTTTCCCTCTGGGCCCGATGCCGGACGGCGGCTGCGCGTGACGCTCGATCCCGCCCTCGTGTCCCCGGTCGACGGGAGCATCAATCGAGGCGGTCTCCAGGCCGGGACGAAAGTAGTGGTCAATCTCTTCGACGGTGGTGAACGCGACCGAGTCAGTCTGTCTCTGGACGGTGGGTCGCCGATGCCCATGCAGTACGTGATCCGTCGCGACCCCTATGTGGAGAGAGCGTACCGCCGCCTTGCCGACACCGAGGAGGCGTTTCCGCCCCCGCAGGCCTCGGCCCACATCTGGGAGCTCGATTTGCCCGCCGACCTGCCGCCGGGGTTACACAGCGTGGTGGTCGAGACGGAGGACGAATTCGGGCAGCGACGGCGCGGGGTCCTCACCTTCGAGGTCACGGGGACGGGTCGGTAGGGCCCCCAGTCCAGACCCATGGTGAGTGATTCGGCACGCGCTTGCGGTTCCTGCTCCGCCTGCTGCACCGTGATCGGCGTTCATGAGATCGAGAAGGGCACGTACCAGACCTGCGGGCACCTCTGCGAGGCGGGCTGCGGGATCTACGCCGAACGCCCGGGATCGTGCCGGACGTTCGAATGCCAGTGGTTGCGTGGAGCGCTCGAGGTCGATGGGTCCATCGACACGGGAATGCGCCCGGACGCCTGCGGCGTGATCTTCGACTACCAGCCTGAAACGGCGTTCGGTGAGGTGTTCACGGCCTGGGAGGTCGAGCCCGGTGCCTCGGCCAGCGGCCGCGCGAGGAGCATCATCAAGGGACTCGAGGAGAGCTTCCTGGTCATGATCATGACCCGTGGCCCGGACGGTGAGGAGGGGCGAGGCGAACGCAGGTTCGTCGGTCCGCCCCATCTGGTGACGCAGGCGGTGGACCTGATGTGGAGTAGACCATCGGAGGCAGCTTCGAACCCATGAGCAAGGGTCCTCTCGTCGGGCAGCGACGGCCGCGACGCCGCCCCCCGCAGGTTTCCATTGGGCGAGTGACATCCTTGTTCGCCAGGAAGGTCGTGGAGGAGGTCGTGGGACCGGCCGACAAGGACGCGCTCCTTCTCACGCTCGGGCTGGAGCGGGGCGGCCCGGTGGATCCGGCCCACATGATCGAGGACTGGGAGTACTACGATTTCCTCGAGCGCGTGGCTGCGGTCGACGCCGATCCGACCACCGTTCCGTTGCGGGCCGGGGCCGCCATGCGCTGCGACGACTACGGCGCGTTCGGTCTGGCGTGGAAGTCGGCGACCACGCTCCGGGGCTCCTTCGACCGCGCCGAGCGGTACGCGCTGGTGCTCACGAGCGTGTCGATGCACGAGCTCGAATCGACCGTCAACGGGGCGTTCATTCATCTCCACCGCGAAGGTGAGCGGCGCCTGGATCTGCGGCTGTCCAACGAGGCCACCCTCGCGAGCATGGTATCGATCAGCCGTGAGGTGGCGTC
>JBDHDM010000563.1:0-2479 GCA_039591515.1 Gemmatimonadota bacterium
TCGTCCGGAGCACCCGCTGCAGCACCCGCGCCCGATTCCACGTGGACCTCGAGACCGGCCTTGGCCAGCACCTTCACACCCTGCGGGACGAGGGCCACCCTCGACTCTCCCGAGCGGGTTTCCTTGACCACGGCGACCTTCATGCGCTCGCTCCGTCGGCGTTCGTCGTGAAAAAGCGAGGGGGATCGTACCGGCCGCCCGCGAGGCGCACAAGCGAAGGAGGAATGCGGCCTGGCGGTCGCCCGAAGCTGGCGGGGCCCGGAGGAGAAGGGCGAGCCCATCGCCCCATTCCCGTGTCCCGGGTCAGGGCCGAGCGTGATGCCATGCTCGCTCACGTGGAGACGTGCACGGTCCGGGGGGTCGAGGCGGTCCTTCTACAGGTCGAGGTGAGCCTTGCCTCCGGACTGCCCTCCTTCACGGTGGTCGGGCTGGCGCAGAGCGCCGTCCGCGAGGGACGGGAACGCGTAGGCACGGCGCTCCGGAGCTCCGGGCTCGGTCTTCCGGCTCGCCGGATCACGGTCAACCTCGCGCCTGCGGATGTCCGCAAAGAGGGCACGGGATTCGACCTACCGATCGCGCTCGGCATCTTGGCGGCGGCCGGGCGCGTCGACCGGGAGGCATTGAGGAACGCGATCGTCCTCGGAGAGCTGGGACTCGACGGCGCGCTGCGCCCGGTACCGGGCGTGATTCCGGCCGCGCTGTTGGCTCGCGACACGTGTCGGAGGCTGATCGTCCCGACCGAGTGCCGAGCCGAGGTCGGACTGGTCCCGGACGTCGACGTCGTATCGGGAACGTCGCTCTCGCACGTCCTCGCTCTCCTCGAGGGCGAGCAGCTCCCGGCCGGGTCCGACCCGAGGCTGTGGGGGCGCGGGCCCGCGTCGAATGACGACCCACCGCAAGGGTCGGCCCTCGATCTGGCGGATGTCGAGGGGCAGGGGATCGCGCGGAGGGCGTTGGAGATCACCGCCGCCGGCGGGCACAACCTCCTCATGATCGGACCCCCGGGGGTCGGAAAGACGATGCTCGCCAGGCGCCTCCCGGGTATCCTCCCTCCGCTGGGACCGGAGGAGGCACTCGAGCTCGCGTGTGTCCATTCGGTGGCAGGCCTCTCACCCGGCCGCGGGGTGGCGCTGAGCAGGCCCTTTCGTGCGCCGCACCACTCGGTGAGCTACGCAGGGCTGGTCGGAGGCGGTCGGCCCATCCGACCGGGGGAGATGAGCCTCGCCCATCACGGCGTCCTCTTCCTGGACGAGCTGCCGGAGTTCCGCCGAGACGTGGTCGAAGTCCTCCGTCAGCCGCTCGAGGAGGGATCCGTCACGCTCGCTCGCGCCGGGGGCGCCGTGCGTTTTCCGGCCCGCTTCATCCTGGTCGGGGCCATGAACCCATGTCCGTGCGGATTCCTCGGAGACGGCACCGACCGGTGCCTGTGTGATGCGCCGACGGTCGCCCGGTACAGGGCCCGAATCTCCGGCCCCCTCCTGGATCGCATCGATCTGCACGTCGAGACTCCGCTCCCTCCGGTGACTCCCGTGGTCGGTGAGGCCGGCCGGCGCTCGCGGGGAGAGAGCAGCGCGGCGGTGGCCAAACGTGTCTTCGCGGCCCGGGCGCTTCAGCGCGAACGGTTCGCCGGAAGGGCGTCCGTCCACGCCAACGGGCAGATGCACCACGCCGAGATCGCGCGATACTGTGCGCTCGAGCCCGCCGCCGCGGGCCTGCTCGACCGAGCGTTCGAGCGCCTTCGACTCTCGATGCGTGGTCGCAACCGCGTCCTGCGGGTCGCGCGCACCGTCGCGGATCTGGAGGGGAGCGATCGGCTGAGCGCGACGCACGTGGGTGAGGCGCTACAGTACCGGGAGGGCGTCGTGCGATAGGGGAGGGGTGTGGGCTGTCCCCTCCCTGAGAGGTTGGCCGGCGGTTGGAAAACTCGTTGTCGAGAACGCCGGCTCGGCCCCGCCCACCGGGCCGATTGTTGGGATGCGGACGTGGGTTCATCGTCCGGCACGCACACGGTCGCTTCGCCCCCTTAGCCAGCTCTGATCCCGGACTTAGCCACAGCTTAGCCATATCCGGCTTGCAGCTTGCACGCATTCGGTCACAGGTTGTGGGTTCCGCGCTCGCGGGGGAGGAGGACGCGGCGTAGGGTTGCTGACGCACCGCCGTAGTGGTTCAAGAGAGGTCGCGACAGGGGCGGTCCGCCCGTGGCGGCCAAGGACTGATGATCAAGCTCGAGATCTTAGGTTCACCCAGGCTGAGGACGGCCGACGGCACGTCCGTCCGGTCGGTGTTGAATCAGCCGAAGCGGCTCGCGCTGCTGTCCTATCTCGCGGTGGCGGCGCCTCAGGGGTACGTACGCCGCGACAAGCTGCTCGGGCTTTTCTGGCCGGGCAGCGACGAGAAGCGTGCGCGCTCTTCGTTGTCGGAGTCACTCTCCCGGTTGAGAAAGTCACTCGGGGAAGGGGCGATCGTTCGACGAGGGAAC
>JBDHDM010000564.1:0-2474 GCA_039591515.1 Gemmatimonadota bacterium
CCTACTACGGGGTGGAGGAAGGCGATCTCAACGTCCTGGCCGAAGGCAAGCGCACGCGGCACACGATCAACCCGGCGCTCGCCGTGAAGGACGGTCGTCCCTGGCTGGCGTGGAACACGCCCGGTGGGGACAACCAGCCCCAGGCGATGTTACAGGCGTTCCTCGCGGTGGCCGAGTTCGACATGAACGTGCAACAGGCGGTCGAGGCCGCGACGGTCACCAGTACCGCCTTCGCTGCGTCGAACTATCCGAACCCGATTCGAGGCGCGCTCACGATGCCCGCGGTCTTGGGCGACGCGGTCGGCGCCGAGCTGGCGGCACGCGGCCACCGCATCGAAGTGGGCGAGCTCCAGCAACCGTACCGGCAGGCCGCGTCCGGAGCGGGCGCCGTGAAGATGGTGATGATCGATCCGGAGACGGGAGTCATGTACGGGGGGGTGAGCCCGGCGAAGAGCGACTACGTGATCGGGCGCTAGCCGTCAGCCGTTCAGGACTGCGAGCAGCCGGTCCACATCCTCCACGTCGTTGTAGATGGCCGGAGAGATACGGATCAGGTCGTGTCGGTCACCTCCGGTGCTGACGACCACATTCGACTGGGCGAGCCGCCCCCGGACACCAGCCAGGTCGCGAGCCGCGAGCGCCAGGATCGGGGAGCGCGCGGGGTGTGAGGAGATCACGTCGAACCGATCGCCGTCGAGGCCCTCGGCGATGCGGCGGTTCAGGTCCACGCTGCGACCGAGCAGCGTCTCCACGCCGAGCTGTTCGATGAAGCGGAGCCCCGCATCGACGGCGGCGTATCCGAGGTAGTTCACGTGCCCGGGACGGTACCGGTTCGCGTCGGTGGGTGCGCTGTAGCGGACCGTACCGGGGGCCCCGCTCTCCGCGAAAGGCGGGTACTCCCGCACGACGTGCCCGGGAAAGAGGGTGTCGGGCAGCGTCGTGCCCTGGTGGCGGCGCGCGACATAGAGGAAACCGGCGCCGTGGATGCCGTAGAGCCACTTGTAGGACGAGCACGCCGCCACGTCGATGCCCATCGCCTCGACGTCGATCGGCACGATCCCGGCCGCCTGGATGATGTCGGCGAAGACGATCGCTCCGTGTCTGTGCGCCGCGCGCGAGATCTCGGCGACCTCCTCGACATGTCCGTTCACGTTCGACACGAGAGAGATCGTGACGAGCGCCGTGTCGTCCGAGATCGCGTCGATCATGCGGTCGGCCGGAACCCGCAGGCCCTCGCTGCGCACGACCCGGACGGAGCGGCCCGCGCGCCGCAGGCCCTCGAGGTTGTGCAGCGAACCCGAGAAGTGGAGGTCGTTCGTCAGGATGGTGCCGCCGTCGCGGAGCGCCGGGAGGCGGTCGAGCACGATCTGCTCACCAGCCTTGGTGCACTCGACCAGACCGATCTCGTCCGGCTGGGCCCCGATCAGCGACGCGAAGCGGCCCCGGACGCCGCTCCAGACGCCGCCCCACCACTCGGCTCGTTCACCGCTCGCACCGTAGCGCATCACCTCCACGTAGCGCTCGATCGCCTGCTCCGTGAACTCGGCGAGCGGCGTCCCTCCGGCCGCATTGACGAATGTCTCACGAGTGAGCCGGGGGAAGAGCGCCCTGACCTCCTGGGGCGTGGGAGTCGAAGCGATCGGGGCCGTGGGACGCGGAAGCGGGTCTGTCGGCGTGCCCCCCGCTTGATCGGGTCGGCGGAGAAGGGCCCCGTCGCCCGCGTACAGCGCGCCTGCCACTCCGGTCACCAAGAACTCTTTGCGTTCCATGATTCTCCCCCTCCTCCGGCTGTCGGTAGGCTCAAGCCTACGTGGCGTCGTCCCCGTGAATGCGCTGCGTGAGGGCGGGAATCAGCCCCATGGAGCGCGCGTAGGTGGCGAGCTGGCCGCGGTGGTAGTCCTCGTGCGAGGATGCGTAGAAGATGTAGGTGAGGCGGGCCCATGTGCCCCCGTCGAAGCGGGTGATCGACTCGGCCATGTGTGCTTCGCCGGCTTCGCGGATCCTGCCGACGCTCACCTCGTGCGATTGCTCGAGGGCGTGGCGTAACTCGGCGGGTGACGCACCCTCCGCGAGGGCCGGGCCGTGCGCCTCCACGTGCTCGTCGGGCGAGCGCCGTGTGAAGTCCCCCTCGGGGTCGGCGGCCTCCCCGATCAGCATTGCCGTGCCCTGGATCATGTGCTCAACCAACTCCGAAACGCTCATCGCGTTCGGGTGTGGCCGGTAGTCCCATCGCTCGTCGGGGATGTTCGCGGCCTCGGCGATCGTGCCTTGGCGTGAGTATCCGAGGGCCTCGATCGCGTCCTCGAACAGGGAAGGTCGGTCGCCCATTGCTGGCTCCTGGTGTGGCGGCTGCACACGTTGCGCGGCGTTCCGAGCTCCACACGCCTCGGAGGGCCACGTTCCGCCAACTGTAGCCGGGCGCGGCGTTCTTGGATACCACTTGACCTGGACTCCGGCAGGCGAGTATCGTAAAT
>JBDHDM010000565.1:0-2892 GCA_039591515.1 Gemmatimonadota bacterium
CTCGGACGCGGTCTCGTGGAGCGTGACGCACGCCTCGGCGCCGTGGCCGGCCGCGCTGATCACTGCGCCCGTGGACGCCCGGCTCGGATCGGACGACTCGCTGGACAACCCCTACGCGCCGGCCGTCCCGAACGGATGCAGCGCGGCTCCGGTGCGGGTCCTGGCGTTCGACGCGGCCGGCGTGAGCGAGGTGCTGTTCCAGATCGACGGCGGGAGCCTGGAGAGAATGACCGAGAACCCGTCCACGCCGGGCCAGTGGCTGGGCTGGTTCGACGCGACGGGCCTGACCTCGGGCATCCACATGCTGGAGGTGCAGGTGGGCGGCTCGGAGTGGAGGCGCACCAGCGCGCAGATCCTCGTCGAGGATGCGCCCTGCGCGTTCGATCCGCCGCCGGTCGAGGAGGATCCCGAAACGGAGCCGGAGCCGGTTCCCGAGGAGGAATCCGAGGCCGAGCCAACGCTGGACGCAGACAGCGAGCCAATGGACTGCTTGGGGGCGGACGTAGAAGAGGAGCCGGGCGACACGGACCAGCGGGGAGTCGGCTGCGGCTGCACGCTCGCCGGGTGACAGAGGCACCAGGAGGCACGGACATGGCACAGCAGAATCCTCCGGGATACACCAACCCTTCCTACGGGCTCCCCCAGCCGCCCGGGGCCCCGCCTCCGGCGGTGGCGCCCGCGCCCAAGGAGCAGGGGATGACCTACCTGCTCGCCTCGTTCCTCGGGGTCTACGGCGCGGACCGCTTCTACATGGGGCAGACGGGCCTCGGCGTCGCCAAGCTGCTCACGGCGGGAGGATTCGGGATCTGGACCATCATCGACGTGATCCTGATCGGCACGGGGAAGATCCGGGACGTGAACGGCTATCCGCTGGACCACGGCCCGGTCTACGGCACGCCCACGAGGAACCAGGCCACGGCCTTCGTCCTGAGCTACTTCCTCGGCACGCTCGGCATCGACCGCTTCTACCTCGGCTTCACGGGCCTGGGGATCCTCAAGCTCCTGACGTGCGGCGGGTTCGGGATCTGGACCATCATCGACTCGATCCTGATCGGAATGGGAAAGCTGCGTGACGCGGAGGGCAACTCGCTCGCGTACGACATGTGAGGTGCGACCATGAATGCAGGGTACAGAGGCGCAGCCATCGCGGCGATCCTGATCCTCGCCTGGGGATGCGGAAAGAAGGACAAGGGAGGCGAGGACGGCACGACGGACGCCGTGGACGAGGACGCGGCCGTGGACCTCGTGGAGGAGGACGACGCATCCGGGGACGTGGACGAGGAGGAGGCCGCGGAGACCGGCCCGGGCGACACGTTCGACAGGTTCTGCGACGGCGAGGACTGGGATGCGGTCCTGACTCCGGCCACGATCCACGAGCTGGGCGGCGCCGCCGCCGGCTACTACCCGGACCAGCCGCTCGGCACGGTGGACGTGATGAAGATCATCCCGGAGCATCCCTTCCACGCGAGGACGATCCGCGTCGCGTTCGCCGCGGGTATGGGCACGGCCCGGATCCGGCTCATGAACACGTGGGGAAGATCGTACCCCGACCTCTACGCCGAGGAGCCCGGCGACCTCATCGAGCCCATCGACCTGGCCGTCTCGGGCGCACGCGCCGATCTGTGGTGGGAGATGGACATCTCCGACCAGGAGGTCTACCTGGAGCCCACGCAGCACTACGCCATCGTCTACCAGCACGTGGAGGAGACGCTTCCCACGCCTCCCATGCTGTCCGTGGAGGAGCTCGTGGAGGGCGACTACTCGCACGCGCTGATGATCGTCCCGACGTCGACGACGCCCTACGGCGTGGACGGCAACTTCCGCATGCAGGTCGCGGGCGACACCTTCTGCGCGTGGGACGACGCGGAGCACTGGTTCGACGAGGACGTCTCGCAGCCGTTCGCGGACGTCAACTCGTCGCGCGCCACGGTGAGCGACATCGACGGCGACGGGCACGACGACCTGATCTTCAACGACGGGGGCCCCTCGGCCTTCCTCGGGGACGGCGACGGGGGCTTCGCCGCGCCGGGGTTCGACCCCTTCCCGGACGCGCCATACGCGGACACCCTCGTGTTCGGCGACATCGACAACGACGGCGACGTGGACGCCTTCACGCTGACCAACATCAGTCCGGACGCGGACGGCGACGGCACGACGAAGCAGGAAGGCGACTGCAACGACGGGAATGCGGACATCAACCCCTCCGAGACCGAGGTGGCGGACAACGGGCTCGACGACGACTGCGACGGCACGGTCGACGACGGCACCGACACCTCGGACGGGGACGCCGACGGGGTCACGATCGCGGCGGGCGACTGCGACGACACGCACGACGCGACCTACCCGGGGGCCGTGGAGCTCCAGGACAACCGGGACAACGACTGCGACGGCGACGCGGACGAGGATCTCGTCAACTCGATCCTGCTCAACGACGGCACGGGCCTGTTCGCGCTCGTGCCCTCCTCTCGTGGCCGCCTTCGGCGACGGCAACGCCGATGGCAACCTGGACGTCTACTGGGGCAACTGGCTCGCGCACTATCCCGATCCCTCCTCCATCCCGGACGTGTACGTCACGGGCGCCGGAGACGGGACGTTCACGGACGCCACCGTCTCGGCCGGCATGGACTTCTCGCCCGCCCGCGCCTGCTACGGCGTCCTGTGGACCGACACCAACAACGACGGGCACCAGGACGTGTGGGTGGGCAACTACGGCTACGGCCTGAACTTCCTCTGGGACAACGACGGCGACGGCACGTTCACGGAGATGGGAGACACGCTCGGGCTCGCCCAGGACGACATCCCGTGGCGCGGCGGAAACACGTTCGGCGGCGACTTCGGCGACTTCGACAACGACGGCGACATGGACAACTACGCCGCGAACATCGCCCACCC
>JBDHDM010000566.1:0-2464 GCA_039591515.1 Gemmatimonadota bacterium
GTCCGCGCGCAACTGCTCGGCGTCCGCTTCGGCGGGCGCCCGCAGCACGGACCCGGCAGGCATGTAATCCCGGCCTTCCGGATGTTTGTGCCCGATGACGTTGTCGCTCGACGAGAAGTCCCTGGATGGCGACCTTTCCCAACCGAGCTCCTACCCGTGCCGGACGGTGAGCTCGGAGAGGTCCTCCCCCCATCGGATCTGGAATGGGTTGCGGGCTCGATCTCGGAGACCGGCGACCGTCCACCTCGCGAAGTGCGCGGTCTTGCGGTCGTTGCCGGGCACCAGGTTCAGCGGGTCCGCGAGCGTCCACAGCAGCTCGATCGCCTCGTCCGCCCCACCGGGCTCCACCTGGAGTAGATCCCGGACGTCCGAGTCCACCGGCCAGCGCGGCCACGCCCACCGGTCCCTCTGCTCGTCCGACATGAGCACGAGGGCTCGGCCGAAGGCAGACTCGGCCTGCGGGTACCGCCCGAGTCCATGGAGTGCGAAGCCCTCCAGCGCCGCGCACCACCACGGCTCCGCACCCCCGCAACGCGCCGCGGTCGACCTGGCGCTCTCCCAATCGCCCGCCTCGGACCGGTACCACACACGTTGGCCTAGAATCCAGTCGCTGTCGGGGGCCAGCCCCTGGAGGGAGTCGAGTCGGGAGATCAGCTCGGCCCGCATCTCGATGATCTCGGGCGCTTCGGGGACCGGGTACCACTCCCCTTCGCCGTACCACGTGCAGAAACGGCCCACATGCTCGTCGCACGTACCCCCCGGAGCACCGTACGACAGAGGTAAGTGTCGGACTCTACGGCGCTCGAACGAGGCCTGCGCAGCCTGAGCCGACCCGACCACATCCGACGGGTTCGGAGCCACAGCGATCGTATCCGGCGGCTCGGTCACCGCCTGCGCCGATGCGGATCCGGCAAACCCCGCGAACGCCACGGCGAGTCCCAGGAGCGTGAGCATGAGTTGGCCCGGGTGGATTCGAACCACCACTACCGGTTCCAAAGACCGGTGTCCTGCCATTAGACCACGGGCCATCGGATCGAATCGTACCGGAGCGCGAGGGGGTGGTTCAACCCCCGGCCCCTCACCGCTCCCCGCCCTCCGAGGCGAGCACGGAGGGTCGGGGCGGCTTCGAGAGGGTCCGGGAGGCGACGAACGGCCAGCCGAGGGCGGCCGTCAGCTCCGCCGCCACCTGCTCGGTCCGCACCTTCGTGGGGAATACGCCGAAGCAGGCAGCCCCGCTCCCCGAGAGCATCGCGAGGCTGGCACCCCGCTCCCGCAGCGCGCTCAGAGACTGCTCGACCTCGGTGTACCCCGCCGACACCAGCGCTTGGAAGTCGTTGGTCGCCAGCTCCGCGACCTCGAGCCAGCCGACCAGGCTCGCCCGAGCGGTCGCACCCTCGAACGTCCGGGGCACATCGACCATCCGCGAGGACGGTCGACCGCGGACGTCCGACAGGTGCCCGTAGGCACTTGCCGTGGAGACGTGCACGGGAGGCAAAGCCACCACGAGGGCTGCCTCGGGTAACGGCTCTAGCGGAGTGAGGAGCTCGCCCCGCCCGCGGCCGAAGGCGCGGGTGCTTCCGCATAGAAAGAAGGGCACGTCCGATCCGAGCTCCTCGGCCACGTCGCGGAGCTCATCACCACGGGTGGTCAGCTCCCGTAGCAGAAGGAGGACGGCCGCCGCATCCGACGACCCGCCGCCCAAGCCTCCGCCGGCCGGGATCCTCTTCGACAACTCGATGTGGATCCCGTCGCCCATACCGAAGGCCCGTCTGAAGAGCACGGCTGCGCGATAGGCCAAGTTCTCCTCCACCGGCCCCAGATCCGGCCCCTGGACCGTGAGCGAGACCCCCTCGAAGGACGGGTCGACCCGAACACGGACGGTGTCGGCGAGATCGATCAGCTGGAATACGGTCTCGATCTCGTGATAGCCGTCGGCCCTCCGCTCGAGAATCCGCAGGAAGAGGTTGACCTTCGCCGGCGCGTCGATCGTGGCCGTCCGCGACCGCCTCACAACGAGCCTCTCACGCCGCGCCCCTCACGGCGATGGGGTGGCCTCGAGCGCCTCCTCGATCTGCTCTTCCGCCCCTTCGACCTCACCCAGGGAGAGTCCGACCTTCCACGCGTACCAGAGTCCGATGAGCGTGATCGGGATCCACCCGCCGAAGTGGTAGGCGAAAGCGAAGGCCAAGGACTCCGCCTCCGGCACACCGTAGACCGTGGTGAGCGCGAAGTTGGCCGCGAAGTGAAACGTGCCGAAGAACCCGGGTGCCGACGGAATCGCGACCCCGAAGCCGACGACGGCCTCGGTGAAGATCGCCGAGACCAGACCCGTGTCGATGCCGAACGCGAGCATCCCGAGCCAAAACGACATCCCGTGCCATGTCCAGAAGAACAGGGACCACGCGAAACCGAGCGCGAGCAGCTTGGGATCGCGCATGATCGCGATCGAGTCCAGCAGGCCCTG
>JBDHDM010000567.1:0-2455 GCA_039591515.1 Gemmatimonadota bacterium
CCACGATATCGCTCCGGGACCTGAAAGACGTCGACCCGCGGCGTGTACGCCGACCCGCCGGGCAGTCGCTCCAGGAAAAGAAAGAGGAGACAGTCCCTCCGGCTCGCACCCCACGGCCCCGGATAGTCGGAGACGTCCCGGCGGTTCCGCTCGAGCTCCGCCGTGACGAGCACACGGTGCTGCTCACCACGCCGGAGGATCATGTCGACGAGCGGCCGGGCCACGGCTCGCTCCTTCGCCTCGACGTTCACCCAGACGTGGGGACAGGCCTCCAGCACTTCCTCCAGCGTCGGGATTCGCACCCCACGTCCCCGAAACGAGCGCCTCCCTTGGAGGTCGACGAACCGATACCCGGCATCGAGCTCGCGGAGCTCGCTCAACGTCTTGCCGGAGACCAGCCCGACCCCGTCCGTCGTCCGGTCGACGGTCTCGTCGTGAACCACCATCACGTGACCGTCGGCGCTGAGTCGCACGTCGAGCTCGAGCATGTCCACGCCCCAATCCGTCACGGCCGACTCAAAGGCCGCGAGGGTGTTCTCCGGCGCGAGCTTGGAGCCGCCCCTGTGTGCGACGAACTGCGGCCTACCGGCGAGGTAGGCACACCCCGGGCGTGGGCGGAGCAGGCTGGTCACGACGGCGGCACATCAGGCCGATGCGCCGGCCCCCTCGATCTGCTCAATGTCTTCCGGTTGGAGGCCGTGGTAGGCGTAAAGCACACGATCGATGACGCTGCTGGTCATGTCGAGCTCGGCGCGCAGGCGTTGCTCGTCCGGCCCGTCGGCCCGCGCCAGCCCGTCCTCCAACTCGACGACCCGATCCGCCAGAAACTGCAGCAGCGCGACGACGGCCTTGGGTCGGGGGTTCGCGGGAGAGAGCGAGTCCGGCATGACCTCCGCGAGTAGTAGACCTCGAACGTAGGCGAGGAGCCCCGGGAAGGTCAGCTCCGCCACCGGCCCTTCATCGAGGGCCTCCTCGTCCGTGAGCTTCTCCCACTCCAACTCGTTCCAGTAGAGGTCCTGGGCCTCGGAAAGGAGGTACTCCAACGTCGCCTCCGACACCGGCACCGCGGCCCCTGCCTGGGGCGGCTCGAGCGCGCGGCCCAGGATCCGCTCCATGCGTTCGCGCCTACCGGTGAGGAGCGTCTTGGCCCGTTCGGTCATGGTCTTCCTCTTCGCGGTCTCCTTGCGTGCCCGAGCAGAGCTCGGGGAGCGGTCAAGATAGGTCGGATGCCCCATGGAGGAAATTCGACCCGTTCGCGGGTGGCCGGCCTCGCACCCAGAGGGTGGGCCTCCACCATCTGACCTCCACTGGCCGCGAGCGGCCGGGCCGCCGAAGTTCGACGCCGACCGTCGCCCCGCGGAGGAGCCATGAACCGCACCGTCACCTTCGTCCTACTCGCCTGCCTCGCCCCGACCGGCACCGCCTCGGCCCAGGACGCGTGGCTTCTTCAGCCGGACCGCGTCTTCGACGGTACCGAGACCCACGAGGGTTGGGCCGTGCTCGTGCGCGATGGACGGATCGAAGCCGTCGGACCGGGCCTGACGGCCGAAGGCAGCCGCTCGATTCCGCTCCCCGGTACGACGCTCCTGCCCGGCCTCATCGAGGGCCACTCTCACATCCTGCTCCATCCCTACGACGAGACGCCGTGGGTCGATCAGGTCCTACTCGAGTCGCTCGGGGAGCGAACGGCGAGGGCCGTCGTGCACGTTCGCGAAACCCTCTTGGCTGGGGTCACGACGGCCCGAGACCTCGGGGCGGAGGGAGCCGGCTACGCTGACATCGGCATCAAGGCGGCCATCGAGAAGGGGGTGATTCCCGGCCCGCGCATGCTCGTTTCAGGTCCCGCGATGGTGGCAACCGGGAGCTACAACCCGAAAGGGGCGCCCGAGATCGACTTCCCCAAGGGTGCCGTGGAGACCGACGGCGTCGACGACCTCGTTCGTGAGACCCGACGA
This sequence comes from Gemmatimonadota bacterium, assembly GCA_039591515.1. GTDB lineage: Bacteria > Gemmatimonadota > Gemmatimonadetes > Longimicrobiales > Gaopeijiaceae > UBA2589. Next base: position 1,956 of record JBDHDM010000567.1, read on the forward strand.
CAGATCGGTGCCGGGGCCGATTGGATCAAGGTCTACGCCGACTACCGGTGGGGCCCGAGCGGCGAGGCGCGGCCGACCTACACCCAGGCCGAGCTCCAGCTCGTCGTCGAGGTGGCGGAGAGCTCGGGACGGAGGGTGGTCGCTCACGCCGCGACCGCCGAGGGTATGGCACGGGCGGCACGGGCCGGAGTTCGAACGATCGACCACGGAGACGGAGGCACCGCCGAGACCTTCGCTCTCATGGCCGAACGTGGAGTCGCGCTCTGCCCGACGCTGGCGGCTGGAGACGCGATCTCGCAGTACACGGGCTGGAGAAAGGGCGTCGACCCCGAGCCGGCCCGTATCGTGGCCAAGAGGGAGAGCTTCCGTCGCGCCCTCGATGCGGGAGTGCAGATCTGCTTCGGGGGGGACGTGGGCGTGTACCCGCACGGCGACAACGTCCGTGAGCTCGAGATGATGGTCGAATACGGGATGCCGGCGGCGGACGTGCTACGCGCCGC
>JBDHDM010000568.1:0-2440 GCA_039591515.1 Gemmatimonadota bacterium
GCACGTTGACCAAAGTCGTACGTGAGCCGCAGATTCAGATCCCATATCGTCGGCGTCCGACCAGCCGTCCCCCGCGGGATCAAGTTGACCTGTCGGAAGACGACGCGACCAGCGCCAAACTCGCTGAGCGGCGTACCTGACTGCAGGGTGAAGAACGCACCAGCCGTCAGGCCGAAGTCGAGCGCGTAGGATCCGAACAGCCGGAAGACGTGTGCCCGGTCATTCGGAAGCAGTCCAGTACTGTTCGGCCCTTACTCGGGCAGATGGAGCATCTCGTTGGATCCGGGAATGGCGACCCCGTGATCCCCGACATACAGACCGGAGTAGTTTCCGTGGGTACGGGACAGGACATACGACACCAAGTACCGCAGTCTCCGTCCGGCCATCCCGTCCACCGTGAGCTCGAGTGCGGAGTAATCCCTCTTCGGCTCTCCGCGACAAGGAACTGCGGGAACGCGAAGACTGAGAGGTGCCCCCCGCTTACTCCGGATCGTACCCGCTACGCTGTAAGAACTCCCGGTAATCCGTCACGGCCAGAATCTCGCGGACGGCGCGCTCTTTGTCATCGGCATGGTCGTAGTAGGCGCGCGTGATCAATGCCCCCATGACATACCCCACCCCCCGCGGCTGCCCGGGCTTCGGCGGCGGCGACCACATCCACCCCGCGTCCTCCGATTCAAGCATCCCGGGGGTGAACCGCTCCCACAGCTCCCGCTCGTGCTCGACGACGTACGGCCGCGCCTTCTCCTGCGTCATGCGTCCCGTCACGAGATCCGCGAAGTGCTCCGCGATGCCCTCGCGGATCATGAGGGCGAGGACGGTTCGCTCGGGACCATAGATGGCCTGGTATTCCTCGGCCCCGAGCATCATCGCCTGCTGCATATGCACCATCTCGTGCACCAACAGCGTCGTGAAGCTCCCCCGCAGGGCTTCGACACCGCGGTTCTCAACCGTCGCGATCGGGCCCGCCTCGGAGCCAGTACCGATGCCTCGGTACTCGCCCACGATCAGGTACGTCGGTGGAAACACCGCGTCCGGGATGTGGCGCTTGAGCCCCGCGTACGCCGCGCGGTAGGTCGGGACCTCGGCTTCCATCACCTGGACGTTGGACGCCAGCGCCGCATACGCGTCGGGGTGTTCCCGGATGGCTGCCCGGAGCCCCTCGGCCGTGAGATCGTACCGCGCGACGAATGCGCGAAGCCCCGGCGATCCCTGGTCGAGGTACTCCACCTGGAGGATTGCGAGCGTATCGCGCTCACTCGCAAGGCGGTGATGAGCCCTCACGAAGTTGTGCACGTCCGTCGTCACGAACGATGCCTCCGCGGGATCGACGGCGACCTCCAAGGGCCACTTTCCCTGGGCCGCCGCTCCGGACGACGTCGCGATCACTGCTGCCACAACCACAATGCTCACACGAGCTCGGAATCCACGCATGCTCCCATCCCCCATGCCGTGTTCGTCCATCGCTCCGGCGACGCCCACCCGTCGCGGTCATCAGTGCGAGACCGTACGGGACAGGCCGCTGCATGTTTCATGAGTGCTGTGGATAGGGCGGGAACCCCGGAAGGAACGCGGCGGGCAACCGCTTCGGGGACCACCTGCGGCGACCCACGGTCGCCTCGGTGTTTTCGGACACGCAGCTCCCTCAGCGGACCGGCAGTCCTTCGATGCGCACGCCAAGCACGTACTGCACATCGAGCTCGTCCCGTAGCACTCCGTACAGAACGTCTTCCCGATAATCCGTGGTCTCAGACCGCGGAGGCATCGTGATCACGCCGTCGTGCCATGTGAGGAACGCTTTACCCCCGAACGAGAGAGAAGAAGGGAACGACAAGGGCTGTATGTCTGCCCCCTTCCTTTCGCTGGGACGGTCGGATGGTTTTGCACGATGAGCGATACCAAGATGCGCTGAAGAGGCTGCTGATCGGGTCCCTATAATGAAGAAGCAAGCCACCCTCGCAGCCTCGACGCGGCGACAGCGCTGACCCGGCTGGCCCCCAACGGGGGTAGGCGCTTACTCTGGTACCGAGGCTTTTCAACGCGCAGCACCAATTTCGGCCGTCCTGGGGAGCACAGCGCTCGGAGGACTCGGAGTCGGGGGCGTCTACAGTTCAGGCGTCGCGGCGGCAGCGGGTGCGGGCGAGCTTATGGGCCTCGTCGGCAACGCCAAAGATGGTGGACACCGCTAGGCGCGGTAGACCTGTTTCGGGACATTACCTGCCACTTTCGGGACATTCGTCGCGCCTGAAAATGCGACGATCTTTCTCTGTTCCTCCTACATCCGAATCGCTGAGCACACTCCACTTGATTAGCCACGTCAACCGTTAATCCCGACTCTTGATATCCTGATTTATGTCCGCTACACTCCCGGCCCATACAATCACCACGGCGGAGGACCAAGTGGTCGCTGCGGCAGCTCAAGACACTAACACGGCGGTCG
>JBDHDM010000569.1:0-2439 GCA_039591515.1 Gemmatimonadota bacterium
CTCGCCGATCTCGTCGAGAAACAGGGTTCCCCCGTCCGCGACTTCGAACAAGCCGTGCTTCCGTGAAAGCGCGCCGGTGAACGCGCCTCGCTCGTGGCCGAACAGTTCGCTCTGCAGCAGGGACTCCTGGAGCGACGTGCAGTCGACCACGATGAACGGTTCGCGAGCCCGCAGGCTGTTGCGGTAGATTGCACGGGCCGCCAGTTCCTTGCCCACGCCGCTCTCACCCTGGATCAACACGGTTGAGCCGGTCTGCGAAACCCTGGAGATGATTTCCAGAGAGGCGCGGAGTGCCTCACTTTCACCGATGAACTCCTTGAACCGGTCGTGCCGTGCGAGCTCCCGGTGCAACAGCCTGTTCTCGCGAACCAGCGATCGTCTCTCGAAGGCCTTGCGCGTCAGCGTCTCCAACTCCTCGAGATTGCAGGGTTTGGTCAGAAAGTCGTAGGCACCGTCCTTGAGCGTGCGTACAGCGCTCTCCACCGTCGCGTGTCCGGTGAGCACGATGACTTCCATGGCCGCCGCTCGTTCACGAAACTGACTCACGAGCTCTTCGCCGGACATGCCGGGGAGGTTGAGATCGACGATGGCGACGTCGAACACCCGGTCCTCGATGGCGAGCAGCGCCGACTCGGCATCTTGCGCAGTCGTCGTTGAAAATCCACCGCGACGCATCTCGTCGGCCAGCACCTCGCGGAAGGAGTCGTCATCATCCACGAGGAGCACGCTGATCGTCGGTGCGTTCCTGGTCATGATCTTCTCTCGCCGTCGCCGCCGGGAAGTTGGACGGTGAAGGTTGTCCTCTCGCCCGGGTCACTCCGCACGCTGACCGTACCGCCCAGGTCGGAGACGATTCGGTGAGTGATGAAGAGCCCGAGGCCGGTTCCCTTGCCGACCGGCTTCGTCGTGAAAAACGGTTCGAAGATCCTCTTGAGCAGCGGCGTCGGAATCCCGCACCCTGTATCCTCGAATTCGATCCGGATCAACCCATCCGTCAAGGAGGTAGCGATCCTCAGCTCGCCTCCTTTTTCGGACATCGCCTGGATGGCATTCAGGGTCAAGTTCATCACGACTTGTCCCAGCCGGGTCTCGTCTGCGCGAAGCGGCGGCAGCTCTCCGAGTTGCAGGCTCGTCCTGATCCGACGCCGCTTGATGTCGTACGACAAGAGGGCCACGATGCTCTCAACTATGTGGTTCGCGTCGGCCAGACTCCGGGTGCTTCCTGGTGGGCGTGCGATCTTGAGCAGTCTGTGGGTGATGGTCCGGCCGCGCTCCACCTCCTGGCTGATTCGGGAAAGCACTCGTTCCATTGATTCGGCGGCCTCCGCCGAGACCCCGGGCTGGTCAGGCAACCGGCGCCGAAGACCGTCAACGGTGGCGGCGATCGCACCCAGCGGGTTGTTGATCTCGTGCGACAGGCCCGACGCCAGCAGGCCCAACGAGGCGAGACGCTCGGATTGGGCGACGACCGCCTCCATCTGCCGCCGTTCGGAGATATCGCGTCGCACCTCGACCACCCGTGTCACCGCCCCGTCCGGGCCATGAAGTGGGGATGCGTGAATCTCGGTGACCTGTTCCTCTCCGTCGGGACGTGTTCGGGTTACGATGCCCTTCTGCAGGTGCCCCGTCTCGAAGACACGCTGCACCGGGCAACCCTGCAACGACCCGTCCGCGCAAGCTGTCGTGAGGTGTACGGCATCGCAGCATCGCGTTCCGGTCATGTCGAAGCTCTGCCGGCCGGACTCCTTGCGGAAGGACTCGTTCGCGGTGACTATTCGTTGCTCGGAGTCGAGCACGACGACTTGGTCATCGATGGCATCCAGAATGGTCTGCAGTTCCTGGTGTTGGGTCTCGACGGTCCGGAGCGACCGCGAAAGGTGAGCCGTCATCCCGTTGACCTGGGAGGCGAGCTGAGCGAACTCGCCGGCCCCGGAAACGACGACCTGAGCATCGAGGTTCCCCTCCACGATCTGCCGGCTAGCCTCTACGACGGACTGGAGCGGCCGGTGGACCATACGTCGAAGTAGCCAGACCAAGACAACGATGGTCACCAGGACCATGATCGCTCCGAGCGTGACCGTGCGCCCGATGTCCGCAAAGAAACGCTGATCCGCAGCCTCGAGGGCGAGATCCATGACCAAGATGCCGTTGATCGGATGTTCAGGATCGTGGCACTTGTGGCACTGCGGCTCGTTATGAATCACGGTCATCGAGCGGAGAACGCGACGCCCTGCAGTACTGGCCACGATCGTACGGCTGCTCGGAGAGTCCGACCCGGACACATGACACACTGCGCAGATCGGATCACCTTCCCGATCCACAACCTGGCTCGCGGAGGGGGCGTCGGACGCGAGGTGCATCCGCCAACGATGGTCCAGTAGCATGACGCGCTCGACCTGCTCCTGTTCGGATAACCGGAGCACGGATTCGTCCATGAGG
>JBDHDM010000570.1:0-2428 GCA_039591515.1 Gemmatimonadota bacterium
GATGCGCTCGCGGCCTTCGTCGTAGCCGATGTCAGCCGCCTGTTCAACCGGGTCGAGCACCGGCGTGATCGATCCGTCGGGGTGAACGTGCAGGACCGCCGTCTGCGACCAGCTCGAGACGACGTAGGAACCGTCGTCGAGGAGCACGATTCCGTCGATCTGCTCTCCTTCGGGCGCGGGAAGCTCCGTCTCTTCTCCCGTCGCGGGATCGACCTCCTTCACGCCCCCACGCCAGAGCACCACGACGAGCCGACCACCGGCGACGTCCACACCGTTCGGGTTGCCGAACTCTTCCCCGGAGGCCACGACCACCGGCCTCGAGCCCTCGAAGCGGTACAGCGTGTTCGCGCCCGTGTCCGTGACGTAGATCGTCCCGTCGTCGGCAACGGCGACGTCATTCAAAAAGGCCGCTCCTTCGATAGGCCAATCGTGCACATGCGCCCCAGTCCCCCGGTCGAAGGCCCGGACCACGTCGATGTCCGCGACGAGGAGGAGGTCATCCGTCAAGGCCATCCCCTTGGGGGCGTTGAGCGTGAAGTCCCCCACGGCTCCGTCGATCCATCGGAGCTCTACGATCTCGCCGTCCGGCGATACGCGGCTGATGAAGCCGTTGTCGTCCGCGTCCGTGGCGTCGCCGTTGATGTTCGCGACGAGATAGACGTCGGCCACCGGGTCGTGCCGGACAGCCTCGGACTCGGAAAAGCCGCCGACGGTGATCACGGACGTCTCCGGCTCCGGGGCGGGAGCGGGAGCGGCGTCCGGAGCATCCTCCACGTCGCCACAAGCGACGAGCATTGCGGCGACGACGAGCACGCTCGCCACGTGGGCCGAGCGGAGCGGCAGGGGCGTACGAAGAGAGGAAATGCGCGTGATCATGTCGAGGGTATGGTGCAGGGTCGGTGTGAGACGACCTCTCTACGCCGAAGCGACGTCTGCGATCCAAGGCGATCTTCACCGAGTCCCCAGGATCGCTGAGGCGGGCCCCGGCCACCCGCTCACGTGGCGCGACCGTATCGCGTGCGCCAGGTTCCGGGATGCGCGTCCTCGTCATCGGGGGGAGCGGCTTCCTTGGCTCCCGAACCGTCCACGCACTGGCCAAGCTGCCCGGGGTGCGGGTGGCGACGGGCCATCGGGCGGGGGACGCGAGGACCAACGGGTCTCGCCAACATGGCGCCACGGACTCGACGCGACTCGACCTGAAGGATCCTTCCACCTTCTCCGAGATGACGAAGTTCGACTTCGTCGTGAACACGTCCGACACGCTCGCCGCGCCGCCAGCACTCGCCATCGACTACGCGCTCTACAACGGAGTGCGCTTCATAGAGGCCGGTGCCCACCCGGCGACCATGGAGGCACTCATGCGGCGCACGCGCGGACCAGCGGCGGACGCGGAGGGCTGGACCGGGACGCTCGTGCTGGGGATGGGGCTCTTTCCCGGACTGAGCAACCTCCTGGCGAGCCAGCTGCTGCAGTGGGTCGGACGACCCGAGCGACTGGACGTCGTGGTTCGGCTCAATCCCCTCGGCGGAGGGGGCCCCGGCCTGGTCGAATTGATGGTTCGTGCCACGCAGGATGACACCGTGTACTACGAGGCCGGCGCCCGCGTGTCGGGACCCCCAATTCGACCAGGTGTACGGTTGTTCACTGGAAAGACGACGGTGCCAACGATGGGGATCGGCCTCCCCGAAGCGCATATGCTGCATGCCAGCCTCGGTATCCCATCGGTTTCGACGTACGTCGCGACTACCCCGACGCTGCCCGGCTGGCTGACTGCCCCGCTGCTCCGATGGATGCCACAGGGGCCCGGCGCCGAGAAGGTGTTCGTGCCCCTCCTCAGGCGCTACCTGCGCACCATTCGCACAGTCCTCTTCAGGGCGAAGCCGGAGTTCGTGGAGATCAACGTGGTTACGGGAGCCGGAGATCAGCTCGCCCTGCGCACCGACGACGGCGTCACCGCGACAGCCCACGCGCTGGCTGCGACCGTCGCCGTGATGGCCTCGTCGAATCCCGCTCCGGGAGCCTACCTTCCCGACGAGCTTTTCGCGCTCGGCGAGATCATGAACCACATGCTGGAATCGGCCGGGAGCGACTTTCGGCTGACCCTTCACAGCACCCTCGTCGAGCCGTCACTCCCACCGGGAGGGTCCTCGTCCCGATGAGCCGATCCAACCTCGAAGTCCTCGCCTACGAAACGACTCCCCTTGGTGACCTGTGCTTGCGCCGCCGCGAGCTCCTATCGAGGCCCGGGACCGTGATTACCGAGATCACCCTCGACCACCAGCTGCTGATGAGCAGCCACAACACCGTGTCCGAAAGAGCCTTGGCAACCGAAGCGCTCGCACGCCATCCCGGGCACGACCTCTCCGTTCTCGTCGCCGGGCTCGGTCTTGGCTACACGGCATCCGCGGTGTTGCAGTCGGTGCGCGTG
>JBDHDM010000571.1:0-2422 GCA_039591515.1 Gemmatimonadota bacterium
ATCAAGTATCCCGCCGACCTTCGCGCGCTCCCCAAGGAGGAGCTCGTGAGCGTGGTCCAGGCGGTTCGCGAGCGTCACATCGACGTCGTGTCCAGAAAGGGAGGACACTTCGGCGCGAGCCTCGGCGTGGCCGAGCTCACCGTGGCGCTCCATTACGCGTTCGAGACGCCCCGCGATCAGCTCGTGTGGGATACGGGCCACCAGGCCTACATCCACAAGATCCTCACCGGGCGCAACCAGGAGCTGCCGACGATCCGGACACGTGGTGGGCTCGCGCCTTTCTGTCGCCGAGACGAGTCCGAGTTCGACGCGTTCGGCGCCGGGCACGCTGCGACGTCGATCTCGGCGGCGTGGGGCATGGCCGTGGGCCGCGACCTGAACGGCGAGGACTTCGACGTGGTCGCCATCATCGGGGACGGGGCCATGGGCTGCGGTCTGGCCTACGAAGCACTGAACAATGCAGGACATACGGGTCGTGACTTCATCGTCGTTCTCAACGACAACGACATGTCGATCGCCCCGGCCGTCGGTGCGATGAACAAGTACCTGACGTCGATGATCACGAACCCGGCGTACACCAAGGTGCGCGGGCTCGTCAAGGAGGTGCTCCATCGTACGCCCACGGCGGTTGGGGACATGATGGAGGAGCTCGCCGGCCGGATGGAGGAGAGCTTCAAGCACCTGCTGACGCCCGGCCTCATCTTCGAGGAGCTCGGCTTCCAGTACGTGGGGCCGATCGACGGCCACGACGTGAACAAGCTGGTGGAGACGTTCCATCGCGTGAAGAAGATGAAAGGCCCGATTCTCGTGCACACCCTGACGCAGAAGGGGAAGGGGTTTGCGAAGGCCGAGGACGATCCGTGGACCTGGCACGCGTCGGGGCCATTCGACAAGGTCACGGGCCAAGGCAGGAAGACGGCCGCCGGGCTGCCGCGGTACCAGCGTGTCTTCGGACAGGGGCTGATCGAGCTTGCGGACGCCGACCCCAAGGTCGTGACCATCACCGCGGCCATGCCGGACGGAACCTCGACCGACATGTTCGCGGAGGCTCATCCCGACCGCTACTTCGACGTGGGCATCGCCGAGGGCCATGGTGTGACGTTCGCCGCTGGCTTGGCGACCCAGGGTGTGAAGCCCGTGGTGGCGATCTACTCCACGTTCCTGCAACGAGGGTTCGACAACATCGTTCATGACGTCGCCCTGCAAGGGCTTCCGGTCGTCTTCGGGATGGATCGCGCGGGGATCGCCGGCGAGGACGGGCCGACGCACCACGGGACGCTGGACATCGCGTATATGCTCGCGGTTCCCGGGATGACGGTGACGGCGCCCAAGGATGGAGCCGAGATGCTCGCGCTCCTGCGCCTCGGCACCGAGTCGGTGGATGGGCCCTGGAGCGTCCGGTGGCCGCGCGCGGCCGTACCGTACGAGGTGCCCCACTTGAGTGAGATCCCCGAGGTCCGACCACACACGTGGGAAGTCCTCCGCAACGGGGGAGACTGCGTGGTGCTGGCCACCGGCACCATGGTGCTCGCTGCCCTCGACGCGGCCGACGCCCTCCTCGAAGAAGGGATCCGCTGCACCGTGGTGAACTGCCGATTCCTGAAGCCGTACGATCGAGCGGTATTCGAGGAGATGGTGCGGAGCCACCCCGTGGTCGTTACGGTCGAGGAGGGCCAGATCTCGAACGGGTTCGGTGCTTTCATGGCGCGCGAGATCGCGGAGCTCACCCTCGATCACCCGCCGATGGTCTCCTCGCTCGGGATCCCCGACGCGTTCATCGAGCACGGGGGTCGTGGGGAGCCCCTTGCCGAGCTCGGTCTCGATGCCCCGGGCATCGCGAGCCACGTGCGCGTGCGGGCCGGACGCGGAGTTCGCGTCGGCTCGCCCTGAGCCGTCGGACGATGTTGGAGATCGATCGCGGCGCAGCGGCAGGCCTGGCCGGGGAGCCCTGACGTGCCCCGGTCTCGCCCCTTCGAGGGACCCGTCCGGAGCATCGGCGTGGTGTACCGGGAACACACGCCCGAGGTCTTGGCGATTCTCGACCGGGTCGCCCGTTGGTCCGACACGCACGGGGTCGCCGTCACCGTGGAGCCGAACGCGGGCCGGGGGCCGGAGCCGGGACTCGACCCGGTCGCCGACCCGGTCGATCTGGTGGTCGCACTCGGGGGTGATGGCACGTTCCTGCGGGCCAGCCGTCTGGTGGTTGGCACGGAGATCCCGGTTCTCGGAGTGAATCTCGGGCGTCTCGGGTTCCTTACGGCGATCCCCGAGTCCCAACTCGAGGCGGGGTTGGATCGCGTGCGCGACCGACAGGCGCTCCTGGAGCGCCGCTTCCGGATTCGAGCGCGCATCGACGCGCCCGCTGGCGGCGGCGGGGACGAGGGCCCGGAGAGTGGGGACGGTGGCGCTCGAGGGGATTTCT
>JBDHDM010000572.1:0-2634 GCA_039591515.1 Gemmatimonadota bacterium
CGTGGGTTGATCGAAGTACCCGCGGAGCTCGCGCCGGGCGATCGTGAGGGCGTGGTTCATCACTCGCCCTCCGCAGTAAGGGTGCGGAATACCTGCTCCAGGCTCGCCCTTTCCAGATGGAGCTCCCAGAGCGTCCACCCCCGGTCACGAGCCATTCCGAAGATCTCGGGCCGGAGCTCGGTTCCGTCCGCGGCATCGAGCCGCACGAGCACCCGTCCGTCCCGCTCCTCGGCATGGTGCGCGGAGACGCCGGCGAGCCCGGCTAGGCCCACGGCGACCCCTTCGCCCACGGCCTCCACCAGGTAGCGGACGCCGCCGGTCCGATTCGCGATCAGCTCCCGCACGCCACCCTCGGCGGCGAGGCGGCCGCGGCTCAGGATCACGAGTCGTGAGCAGGTCGCCTCGACCTCCTGCATGACATGCGTGCTCAGCAACACGGTGCGCTCGCGCCCCAGCGAGCCGACCAGTCGTCGGATCTCGACCCGCTGGTTGGGATCGAGGCCTTCGGTCGGCTCGTCGAGGATCAAGACCTCGGGCTTGTGCAGGATCGCCGCCGCGAGGCCCACACGTTGCCGATATCCCTTGGAGCACTCGCCGACCGGTCGGTAGAAGACCTCGCCGATCCCGGTCTCGTCGACGGCGTCGGCCACACCCGACCGTGTCGCTTCATCGGACAGCCCACGCAGCTCGGCCACGTAGTCGAGGTACTCCGATACCAGGAGCTCGTCGTACAGGGGGTTCGACTCGGGCAGATACCCGACGCGGCGCTTCGCGGCCGTCAGATCGTCGGCGATCGAAGCGCCATCGAAGCGTACCACACCTTCGTCGGGCTGAAGCGTGCCCGTGATCATCTTCATCGTCGTGGACTTCCCCGCCCCGTTGGGGCCCAGGAACCCGACCACCTCGCCGCGCTGCACCTCGAAGCTCAGACCGTCCACGGCAATCACCTCACCGTAGCGCTTGGTGACTCCTTCAACCGCGATCATCGCACTCCCATACGAGAAAGCCACGTCGGGCCTCGGCTCGACGTGGCGCTGGCACGAATGGCCGTCGTGGGACGCCGGCGACCGGTCGAGCGAGGGTTAACCGATTTTTTCCGGCCCCGATTCTAAAAAAGAGCCGAGGGACTGTCCACGGGTGCTTCGACGCCGATCGCCGCGCCCCGGTTGCCCGAAACGAGCATCCGGCGCCCGCTGGTGTCCGCCGCCCCGGGGACACTACCGGCTCTTACCCTCGAGGACCATCTCGACCGCTTTCCTGGCACGCCGATCGCGGGTCTCCTGCTGCTTGGCCTCCGAGACCCACTCGGCGAACTCCCGCCGATGTGTGTACGACAAGCCCTGGTAGCGGGACCGGGCCTCGGGCGCCTCCGCGAAGGCGGCCTCCAGCTCGTCCGGCACGGTAACCGTGCGTGGCTCGGTGTCGAGCGTGACGTCGATGCGGACCGAGTCGCCCACCTCCTTCCCGATAGCGGCACGTACGTCCTTGCGTATGCCGAGGCAGTGCCCCTGGCCCATGTTCGCCAGGCTGCCCCGATACTCGTGACCGTCGATGAGCGCTCGCACCTTGGGCCGGCCGGACCCGAACGCTTCCTTCACGTCGAAGGGAACGAGCACGAAGGCGCCACCCCCTCGGGCGGCCTCGATGACACCATCGAAGCTGCGAGTTTCGCCGCCGACACCGGATCCTCGCTCGTTCGGAGTCACGTTTCGAACACCTCCGCGAAGCGACGAGCCATCCTCGGTCCCGCCCCCTCGTCCTCGTGCTTGAAGAAGACGAGCACATGGGTCCATTGGCACGCCTTCAGACGCTCCGCCCATCGTTCGAGATCGGCATCCGAATAGTCGGGACGCCGAAGACGCACGTATCCCCAGCCGGCCGTCTCCACCGGCGGCTCGTCCGCCTCCGAATCGTCCGTGTCGGCGCACACAAGGGCCATCCCGCGACCTCGTAGCAGCTCGTGCACCTCCTCGTCGGCCCAGCTCGGGTGCCGAAACTCGAAGGCCCCGGGTGTGCCCTCGGGGAGCATGTCCAGGAAGCCAGCGAGTCGTTCCGTGTCCTTCTTGAGGTTCGGGGGCAGCTGGAAGAGGACGGCTCCCAGCCGCTCGTCGAGCGTCTTCAGGGTGGAGAGCAGGTAGTCCGTCGGTTCCCGCGCTTCGGGCTTGAGGCGGGTGAAATGGGTGATGCGGCGAGAAGCCTTGATCGAGAATCGGAAGGCGGGGGGCACCTGTTCCGCCCAGGACTCCAGAACCGACACCTTCGGAAGCCGATAGAAGGTGTTGTTGATCTCCACCGCGCCCAAGCGCTCCCCGTAGTACGAGAGCATCTCCTTGGCCGGCAGCTTCTCGGGGTAGAAGGGGCCCTTCCACTCCTTGTAGCTGTAGCCGCTGGTGCCGACGTGGAGTCGCATGAGGAGTCGCCAACGTGGCGTCGGCGAACAGGCGGCTGCAAGGCCGGTCGGCCGGGAGCGGACCGAATCACCATCGGTCAGGAGCCGGAACTCCAGCCCCGGAAGAGGGCCACGACGTCCTCCCTGTGCGCGTGCCGAGCCCAATCGACCGGAGCACCGCCGTACGTCGGCTCTCGGGCGGTCGGATCCGCCCCGAGCTCGAGCAGCAGCCGCACGACCTCCGG
>JBDHDM010000573.1:0-2879 GCA_039591515.1 Gemmatimonadota bacterium
TGGGAGTCGTTGCACAGCCTCGAGGTCGGCGCCGACGACGGCGTCCTCGACCCGGACGGCGACGGGGCCTCCAATCGCGACGAGTACCGGACGGGGACGGACCCCTGGGATCCGGACTCCGCGCCCGAGGAAGCGTCCGGGTTCGGCCCGGTGCTCTTCCGCGACTTCTTCGACGATCGCTCCTTCGCGGATCGCTGGTCCGTCGGCCTCGAGTCGCCGACCGCCTGGAGCCGCTACGACGAGGACGCCGGGCTCCGGATCGATCTGGAGCCGATCGGGGATCGCTGCGCCAGCAGCGCGCTGGTCAGCCTCGCGACGGTCGAGGCTCGGGACGTGCGCTACCGCCTGGCGGCCCGAAGGGCAGGCGGCGGGCTGCTCTGTCTGGGCCTCGCCCGCGGCGACGACCTGCGCAACGTCGTCGAGCTCTGCTCCCGCGGGCAGGCCGGCGCGTTCGAGATTGAGCTCCGCTCCATCGCGGACGGCGTGCGAACAGAACTCAGCGCACCCACCCCGACCGACGGCCCCTGGTCAGCGGAGCTGATCAGCTCCGCCCCTACATCCGCGCCGAGAGCTGCCCTGCCGACGCGAGTCCGGTAACGGATACCGTCGACTGGGTCGAGATCCGCAACGGAGAGGCCAACAGGTTGACCTCTTCGGATGACCCGGCGCCGACGGACGACCCGTCGATCGCGCCTTCTCAATCAAGGAAGTAAAGGAGACGCCGATGAAGCTACGAATCACACTCGCAACCCTTGCGATCTTCCTCGCGACGACCTCCGTCGCGCGTGCGGACCTCGTCACGCCGGCGCTCTGGGCGGCGACCGATCAGGCCCTGTTGCTGAGGATTACCAACATCACGGACGATCCGGTCGACGTCGTCGTGAGATTCTACCGTTTCGACGGGGGAGAGAGCACCGGAGGGAACCTGGGTGGTGAAGTCACCACCATCCCACCGAGAGGCACGGCCGAGTTCATCCTCAGGGACCCTGAGCGTGAAGTCAACGGGCATTTCCGCGTCCAGACACCCGGGAGGAAGTCGGGGAGGCTGATCCGTCTCACCTATGCAATCACAGACTTCGAGGGAGCCAACGTTCAGGCCGCTATCGGCCGCCCGTAGGAGGACCCGTGCCCGAAGACATGAATCTCAACAGGGAATCAAGGAGACATGCCATGAGGCTAGGAATCATCATCGCGGTTCTGGCGTTTCTGGTCGGCACCACGCCGACCGCGCGGGCGGACCTCGCTACGCCCGACCTCTTTGCCATTCCGGAGGAGTCTCTGTCACTTCTGGTGACGAACATTCGTGCCGTGCCCGTCCAGGTGGTCGTGCGATTCTTCCGTAGTGACGGGAGCGAACTCGAGGAGGGAAGCCTGGGTGACCTTGTCACGATCCCGCCGCGGGCCACGAACTCGATTACCTTGCGGACCCCCGACGGCGCCGCATTCGGGGGACACTTCCAGGTCCACACGCCTGCGTTCCGGAAGACGGCCAAGGCGATCCGACTCACCTATGGCGTCGGGGACTTCAACATAACCAGGTTGTACGTCGTGATCGGTCGCCCGTAACTCCGAACGGCCCGCTTCTACGAAGCTCGTGCACAACCCCGCACCCGGGTCGGATTCGGGGTTGTTCCCGCGAAGGAGCTCGGCGAACGACTGCAAGCCCACTCCACGGGAGAGAGCTACGGCCGGCCGATGGCGACGAAGATCCGCGGGGGGAAGCCGCCAACGTTGATGTTGGTGACTGCGAAGGTGACCCGGATGGCCTTTCCAACTCTGCCGAAGGCGGGTGCAGTCACTCCGGCCTTCCGTACGGACCACAGCGTCCGGCGAACACGAGGTCGTGCTCCTGCCACGCCGGTCCGTGGAGTAGACGTTGCCGAGCCTGACGCCTCCGATGGTCGGCCAGGATACGGGCGAGGCTCGCCGGAATCGGGATCGCTCGCTTCAGACAATGCTTCCTCAATGCGGACGCGCCTGTCTTCAGGTTCACGCACGAGCGCGACTTCGCGAAGTTCTGTCGAGATCTGGACCAGCCGACTGAGTCGAGCCGGTCTTGCTTGGCTCGGGGCGCCTGGCTTCAGCAATCTGAACCAGCTCGTCTAATTCGGCTTCTTCGAGTTCTCCTTGCGCGACAACTCGCCGCAAGGCGTCTTGCTGCCAGCACGGAAGGTGCTCCTCGGCCCAGGCGTAGAGGTCTTCGTAGGTGAAAGTCGATGCGGGCATTCGAGAGCCGCTCCTTAATTGCCGCCCCCAACGCTTTCCACTCTTCCGCGACTAGCGAGGTAGAGGCCGGACGGCCTTCGCGCATGCGCCGTTGCAGTAAACGCGGATGGTCCGGCCGCAGTTTCAGCGGAAGTGGAGAAGGAATCACTTACTATTCAATGGGTTACCGGGTGGCCCAGGGCAGAATCGAACTGCCGACACC
Organism: Gemmatimonadota bacterium; assembly: GCA_039591515.1. Taxonomy (GTDB): domain Bacteria; phylum Gemmatimonadota; class Gemmatimonadetes; order Longimicrobiales; family Gaopeijiaceae; genus UBA2589. The sequence goes on from JBDHDM010000573.1 coordinate 2,429, forward strand.
TTGGTTTTCAGGCCGCGACGGCGACCGTCCACGGACGTCCACCGCGCCCATATACGTACGTTCCCAAGTACTTGGCGCCGGCCGGGATTCCACCGACGTCCACCGCGAGCGCCGACGTCCGCCCCCTTGGCCATCATCTGGCTATCAGAATCGGTGGCATCTCGCACGGGTCGGTGTGTGGCGTGGTAGGATGGCCCCGATTCGCGGAGCACCTCGATGAGTCGCGCCCCCCGAACTCCGGCCATTTTCCTCATCTTGAGTCTGGCGGCTGCCATTGCCTGCGCCACCGGCGCCCGCGTTTCCGAGCCGCCCTCCGCGGAGAGCACGTGGATCCGCGATGCCGTGATGTACGGGCCGACGGCGATTCGAGGTCGCTGGCAGCAACGTGTATGGCAGGCAACGGTTGGTATCCTCACCTTTCCATTCTGGAATCCCTGGTTCTTCTACGACT
>JBDHDM010000574.1:0-2397 GCA_039591515.1 Gemmatimonadota bacterium
ACGCCCGACGGCGAGCAGAGCCTCGGCCAGATTCACCCGGATCGTGACCCTCGCCCTCGGCGCGGTTGCCGAGTCCAGCGCAGCCAGCAGATGGGCGACCGCCTCGTCGAACGCGTCCTGCGCCATGCACCACTGGCCGCGGGCATTCTCGATGAACGGTCGGGCGGATTCATCCCCGATCTCGCGTGCCACGGCCTCGGCCTCGTCGAGGGGCGGGAGGCTCTCGTCCAGGGCTCCACGCGACCGCAGGACGACGTGGAGGTTGAGAAGTGCGTGCCATCGTTCGGGGACGGGTCGACCCTCGGGCAACGTGGACAGCGCCCGACGATACCACGCCTCGGCGTCGGTCCACCGTCCCTCGTCCTCGAGCACGTTACCCGCACCGATCGCCGCCTCAGCCGCGCCACGAGCGTCCGAAGAGGCATCTCCGATCTCCCAGGCCTCCGCGTAATCCCGCTCGGCTTCCCGGTACCGGGCGGCAGCCCTCCGGGCTCGACCGCGTCGACGCAGGGCGCGGCCCCGAACGCCCAGCTCTCCCAAGTCACGAACGGCCCGGTACGCTGCGTCCGCATACGCTTCGGCACGATCCGGGCGACCGCGCGCCTCTTCGACCCGAGCCGCCTCCAGGAGCGCGAGCGCCGCTCCTGTCGCGTCTCCGGCGTCCATGCGAACGAGGGCCGCGACGGCATGACCGTACACGGCCTCGAGGTGCTGGGCCTCGGTCCGAGCGAGCTCTTCGGCCGCTGCCTCGAGGGCGGACGGATGCACGAGCCTCGACCCGGCACTGCCGAGCTCTCCCGATCCGGCCCAAACCCGGGACGGATCCGGCCGCGAGTCCCCGAGCAGCCGTCCCATGAGGGGCCGCAGCTCCTCCAGAGGAGGAAGGAGCGACCGGGCCTGGTCGAAGGTCAGCGGCTTTGGGTCGTGCCTCGTCATGGAAGCACACGATTAGCAGGAGTCATGCCAGCGGCGGCGATGACACCCAAGTCGCTACCCATCAAGTACTTGGGTCATCTTGGGCGCGACGGGAGAGCGCCGAAATCGGTGGGCCGTGCACTCATTCGGTGCAGCAGACCGATCAGTGCACCAACCTGAGGTTGCACCCACAGTGCTCTCGTCCGACCGTGGTCACGGCGCCTCGCCGAATCGGTCGAGTCCGTACGCCCGGATCTTCCTGGTCAACGTGTTGCGATGGATCCCGAGCACGTCCGCCGCTCTGCCGACCTGACCCCCGACGTCCTCGAGGACCCGACGGATGTGGTCCGCCTCGACCCCGGCGAGCGAGGCCGTCGTCGGGTAACCGGGCTGCTCGAGCCGGTCCGGTACAGCCGAGACTCGGGGAGCAGCCCGCCCCAACCGGAGCGCGTGACTGCGAATCACGTCGCCGCGGGTGAGCAAAACGGCCCGGTCCATGACGTTGCGGAGCTCTCGCACGTTACCGGCCCACGTCTCTTCCTCGATGCGGGCGAGGGCTGCCTCCGTGACGGCGCGGATCGGACGATCGTGCAGGCGGGCGAAGTGGGCGGCGAAGTGGAGCGCGAGCCGGCCGACGTCGGCGCCGCGCGACCGGAGCGGCGGAAGGCCGATCTCGATCACAGCCAATCGGTAGTAGAGGTCCTCTCGGAACCGCCCCTCCTCGATCGCCGCCGAAAGGTCCTGGTTGGTCGCTGCGATGACCCGCACGTCGATCGGCTGAGTGCTCTCGCCGCCGACACGCTCGACGGTCCGCTCCTCCAACGCCCTCAGCACCTTGGCCTGCAGCACGACGCTCATGTCTCCGATCTCGTCGAGGAAGAGCGTGCCGCCACTCGCTCGTTCGAAGCGGCCCCTGCGCCGAGCGACGGCTCCGGTGAACGCGCCCCGCTCGTGTCCGAAGAGCTCCGTCTCGAGAAGATGCTCGGGAATCGCGGCGCAGTTCACGGCAACGAACGGCCCGGACGAACGGCCGCTGAGCGAATGCAGCGCGCGGGCCACCAGCTCCTTTCCCGTTCCCGACTCGCCCGTGACGAGCACGGTCGAGTCCGAGGGGGCGGCCCGCGCGATGAGCGAGAAGACCTCCGCCATCGCTGGACTCTCACCGACCAGCTCTCCAGTCGCCCGCGTTTCGGTCGGCAGGCGCACGAGCTGTCCATCGCTCGCGAGCGTCGCAAGCCGTCGACGTACCTCGGTCGGGTCGATCGGCTCGGAGAGGACGGCGAGCGCCCCTACGCGCTCGGCCAGGACTGCCACCGCCAAGGAAGCCGACGGCACCGAGAGAAGAAGGGCACCCGCAGCGCCGAGCCCCGCGATCCGCTCCACGAGCCCTTCGTCCACGAGGTCTGACGACAAAGAGAGCAGGGTCGCATCCCACGGCTGCGTCTGGAGCCTCCCCAGCATCTCGGAGACCGTGTCCACGAC
>JBDHDM010000575.1:0-2396 GCA_039591515.1 Gemmatimonadota bacterium
AGCCTGACCACGGGTCGCATCGCCGACGTCGAGATCGATCCGAACGACCCCAACGTGTGGTACGTGGCCGCAGGCTCGGGTGGGCTGTGGAAGAGCTGGAATCGCGGTGACACGTGGACGCCGATCTTCGACGACTACCCCTCGTATTCCATGGGGAGCGTGGTAGTCGACCCCCGCGACTCCGACGTCGTGTGGCTCGGCACGGGCGAGAACTCCAACAGCCGCAGCGCGAGCTATGGCGACGGCGTCTACAAGTCGACCGACGCCGGTCAGACGTGGCAACGCGTCGGGCTCGAGCACTCGGAGCACATCCAGGAGATCGTCATCGACCCGCGCGATTCGGACGTCGTGTACGTCGCCGCGCAGGGGCCGCTCTGGGCTCCCGGCGGCGATCGCGGCCTGTACAAGAGCGCGGACGGCGGTGCCAGCTGGGCGCGAGTGCTGCACGTGAGCGACGACACCGGCATTACGGACATGGCCCTCGATCCGACGAACCCGGACGTGATCTACGCCGCCGCGTATCAGCGACGCCGGGCGCTCGGGCAGTTGATCGGTGGCGGCCAGGAGGCGGGCATCTACAAGTCGACGGACGCGGGAGCGAGCTGGCAGCGGCTGGAGGAGGGTCTGCCCACGGTGGACAAGGGGCGGATCGCCCTCGCGGTCGATGCGCGCATCCCCGGGCGGGTGTACGCCCTGGTCGTCGCGCAGGGAGATCACGGCGGCTTCTTCCGCTCCGAGGACGCGGGCGCGACGTGGACACGAACCAGCGAGTACGCGGGTGGAGATCCGCAGTACTACGGTGAGATCTGGGTCGATCCGCATCAGCCGGAGACGATCTGGGTGGTCGAGATTCGCATCCACCGCAGTGTGGACGGCGGCCACACGTTCGAGCCGATGAACTACCCGATCCACGTCGATCATCACGAGATCGTGTTCGACGAATCCGACCCGTCGCACATGATCATCGGCAACGACGGCGGGTTGTACGAGACGCGGGACGGCGGGCGGAGCTGGCGCCACTTCACGAACCTGCCGCTGTCTCAGTTCTACCGCGTGTCCGCCGACGACGCCCGGCCGTTCTACAACGTCTGCGGCGGCACCCAGGACAACGGCACGCACTGTGGCCCCTCCCGGACCCGGAACTCGGTCGGGATTCGCACGAGCGATTGGATCCGGGTGGGTGGGGGCGACGGCTTCCAGAGCTACTACGACCGGGAGCTCCCGCACATCGTCTACAGCCAGTCGCAGAACGGGAACCTCGGACGGCTGGACCTCCGCAGGGGGGAGCGCACGGACATCCGTCCTCTGCGCGAGGAGCCGGTCGCGGACGCGCGCCTGAGCGACGATGCGGCGGACCGAGGCCGGTGGCACTGGGACAGCCCGTTGCTGGTGAGTCCCCATTCGCCGAGCCGCCTCTACTACGCGGGCAACCGCCTCTATCGCAGCGACGACCGCGGGGACACCTGGACGGCCGTGAGCGGAGACCTCACCCGGCAGCTAGACCGGGACACGATCCCGATCATGGGACGACTGTGGCCGGAGGGCGCCGTGGCGCGGAACCTTTACACGACAGCCATCAGCGTGATCACCACGGTCGACGAATCACCGTTGCTCGAGGGTCTAATCTACGTGGGCACGGACGACGGACTCGTGCAGATCTCGGAGGACGGCGGCTCGAGCTGGCGGCACGTCGAGCAGTTCCCTGGCCTCCCGGCGAACAGCTACGTGACCGACGTGTTCGCATCGCGACGGGACGGCAACAGCGTCTTCGTCACCTTCAACAACTGGCAGCGCGGCGATTTCAAGCCGTACGTGGTCAAAAGCGAGGACCGGGGCCGCAGCTGGACCAACATCACCGGCAACCTGCCGGAGCGGTCGGGAGCCTGGTCCATCGTGCAGGACCACGTGGATTCCGACCTGTTGTTCGTCGGGATGGAGTTCGGCGTGCACGTCTCCGTGGATGGCGGCACCCGCTGGACCCCGCTCAGGGGCGGGATCCCCGCCAGCCAAGCGCGGGATCTCCACATCCAGCGGCGGGAGAGCGATCTGGTCGTGGGCACGTTCGGCCGGGGCGCGTACATCTTCGACGACTACACACCTCTTCGGTTCGTCGACGACGAGACTCTGGTGGCAGACGCGTGGCTCTTCCCCGCACGACGCGCCTACCTGTACGGCGAGCGCAACTACGTGCAGGCCGCCTGGGGCAACGAGACGACGCCCAACCCGCCGTTCGGGGCCGTGTTGACGTATCACGTACGTGCCACGGCGCCCGAGGACGATGCACTCGTCCTGACCATCATGGACGAGCGGGGCGAGCGGATCCGCCAGCTCGAGCTACAGCCGCAGGCCGGCATGAACCGCGTCGCCTGGGATCTTCGGCACGACGCGCCGCCCCC
>JBDHDM010000576.1:0-2394 GCA_039591515.1 Gemmatimonadota bacterium
CGATGAAAGCGGCTGCGCCCGCGTCGTCGCCGACGTAGACGATCTGACTGGCCACCATCGCGATCGCGCTTGCATCGGGGTGCCAGCCCGTCGCGGGATCATATGGTGCCCCGGACGCGGGCGTGCCGTCCCCCCCGGGGGCGTCCCAGGTGAACGAGTATGCCGAGCCACCGGTGAGCACCAGGTCAGCCGTGGGTGCACCGTCGACACACCCGGCGAGCAGGATGCCGACCGCGGCGAGGCGTCGCAGCTCTCGAGGTGCTTTATTTCGCGGCATGGAGCCTCCCGCCGAAGCGAGCCCTCAACGTATCGCGTCTCTCGAAAGAGGCTCTATGGTGGGGCTCGTCAGGCGGGGTTCCAGTACGCCGAGAGCACATCACTCTGTGGGCTCTCGACGAGCTTCTTCAGCGCCTGATTGCGAATCTGTCTGATGCGTTCGCGTGTGACGCCGAGCAGCGTCCCGATTGACTGCAGGGTCTTTTCTTCGCCGTCGTCGAGGCCGTAGTGCAGGTAGAGGATCTTCCGCTCGCGATGCGTCAGGCATTGTTCGAGCATCACGTCGATACACCTCCGGCACGCGACCGCGTCGATGTGCGCCTCGATGTCGGGCGGTTCAGCCGTATGGAATCGGTCAAGGACCGTGGTGCTGCCCCCCTTCCGCCGCGTGATGAGCGCGTCGAGCCGGAGCTCCGTGGCCGCGGCGGAGCGAAGGGCTCGTACGGTGCCTACGGACGCCTGCATCTCCGTGGCGACCTCGCCATCGGTCGGGCTGCGGCCCAACGTCTGCGCCAGCCGTGAGTTCGTGTGCGCGAGCTTGACGAGGTTCGAGTTCTGATCGCGCGGGATACGCACCGAACCGGTCTGCTCGATCAGGGCGCCGAGGACAGTTTGGCGAATCCACCACACTGCGTAAGAGGTGAACCGTACCTCCTTGTCCGGATCGAACCTCTCGACCGCCTTGAGAAGCCCCTCGTTGCCGAGGCAGACGAGCTCGTTGAGCTCGAGACCTCGGCCCCGGTACCGGTGCACGAAGGAAACCACGAACCGGAGGTTCGCAGTCACGAGTCTCTCAGCGGCCGCCGGGTCCCCGGCTCGCGCGCGGCGACCCAGCTCACGCTCCTCCCGGCGGTCACGTATGGGCGGATACTTACCGATGTCCTCCAAGTATCGATCGAACGCGTCCGGGTTGCCGGAGGACAGGCGCATCGTCTTCCTACCGCTCCAGCGACAGCCGCAGGTCGGGTTGTTCGCCGGCGGGTCGCGTAATCGCGTCTGTCATCTCATCTCCGAAAACGGAAGGCCCGAGGCCCCAGGGTGGGCAGGGCGCCGACTAAGTATCGAGCTTTGGCGTTTGCCCTCTGCCGCACCCGTGGGGGACCTCCCGCGGGACCTCGTGGGGAGAATCCCCATAGAGCCGCAACACGGATGGCGATCGCTGGGAATCGCGATATCATCCGGCCTACCTCCCGTCTCCTCCATTCCCCTCATTCCCGGGAGGTTCGGTTGAGCCGGCTGCTCGTCGTGCTCCTCACGCTGTCGATCACCGCGCCGCTCACGCTCCTGGCGCAGGAACCTCTCGGGCTCCCCGCGACGATCACCGATGCGGAGCGGAGGCGGGTCACCGCGGTGCGCGTCGAGGGCGACATCGTCCTGGACGGAAGGCTCGACGAGGCCGTGTGGCGCGGAGTCGCCCAGAGCGGCTTCGTCCAGGCAGAGCCTCGTGAGGGACTTCCGGCCACCGCCGACACGGAGGTCTGGGTCGCGTACGACGCCTCCACGCTCTACGTGGCCGCCAGGCTTCACGACGAGGCCGAGCCCACGGTCAACGACATCCGCAAGGACTTCGACGAGGGCAATCAAGACGTCTTTCAGGTCATCTTCGACACCTTCCGTGACCGCCGGAACGGGTACGTATTCCAGACCAACCCGGAGGGAGCCCGCGGTGACCGCCAGGTCGCGAACGAGGGGCGTGAGGTCAACCGCTCGTGGGACGCCATCTGGAGGGTGGAGACGGCCCGCTTCGACGGTGGCTGGTCCGTCGAGATGGCGATTCCGTTCCGATCCCTGAGGTTCGATCCGGAGGGCGAGGGATGGGGCGTCAACTTCGGTCGTCTCCTACGCCGGAACAACGAAATTTCCTATTGGGCTCCGATCCCCCGTGCCTACACGTTCAACCGCCTTTCGTTGGGGGGAGATCTCGACGGTCTGCCGCGTGCCGCGGCGGGACGGGACCTGCGGGTGAAGCCCTTCGTGCTCGGCGAGACCGTGCGCGCCACGGGAGGTGACGATTTCGTGCGCGACGGGGAAGTGGGCCTCGACCTGAAGTACGGTCTCACGCCGGGCCTGACGCTCGACGTCACGGTCAACCCAGACTTCGCGCAGGTCGAGGCCGAC
>JBDHDM010000577.1:0-2393 GCA_039591515.1 Gemmatimonadota bacterium
ATCAGCTTCTTTCCTCGGGCGACCACCTCACCGGGAGCCGGCGATTGAAAGCACGGACCCGCCTCGAGGGGCAGGCTGCCGTCAATGCGGGCGACTCCCTCCGTCTGCTTGGCACCGGCGACCTCGGCCGGCGCCCCCAGTGCTCGCATCGCCTGGGCGAGTGCGCGATTCACACGGGCGTACGCCGCCCTCGCTCCCCCGACGGCTCGGACGGGCGCGACCAGCGCGTAGGTGAGCTCTTCGTCGTGAAGGACCGACCGCCCCCCCGTGGGGCGTCGAACCACATCGAGGTCGAGGCCCCCGGGGCCCGTCCCCTGCTCGCCCGCCTCTCGAGCCGTTCGCAGACCCTCGGTCGGCTCGTTGCGACCCAACGAGATGGTCGGTCGCGACCAACCGTAGAGCCGCAGCACGGCCGAGCCGTCCGGAAGCCGGCGCGCCAAGACCTCGTCGTATGCCATGTTCCAGGCGCCCGAGCGACGCGAGTCGACCACCACGCGCAGCGCCAAGGGCCAACGGTCACCTTCGCTTCGGTGCCTCGGCCGGGCTCTCGAGACTCCGATCGAGGCCTTCGTCATGGCGATGGTGCCGGCATGGCGGTGACGATCAGAGCTCGTACGTCGAACCCGGCTTCATGATCTCGACGCGTGCCCGATCACCGACGGCGGACGCGAAAGCCTCGGCATCCTGCTCGATGGGCGGCCAGGTGTCGTAGTGGCACGGAATGACCACAGCCGGTTCGATGAATTCGACTGCCCTCACGGCATCTTCGGGCCCCATCGTGAAGCGGTCACCGATGGGCAGGACCGCGACATCGACCTTGCCCCGTAGCAGCTGCATGTCGGTGAGGAGGGCCGTGTCGCCCGCGTGATAGAAGCGCTGCCCCGAATTCAACTGAATGTGGAAGCCGCCAGGGACCGTCGTGAACGACTCGGCCCCCGGGAGCTGCACCATTCCGCCATGCAGCGCCGCCGTCATCTTCGCGTACCCGAACGGATAGTGCACACCGCCACCGATGTGTTGTGGGCTCGCGGTGAAGCCCCGGCTCTCCAGGTAGGACGCGATCTCGAACGAGGCGATGAACGTCGCCCCCGTGCGCTCGGCGAGAGGAATCGCGTCGGCTACGTGGTCCTGGTGCCCGTGAGTCAGGAGGATGAAGTCCGCCTGGATGTCGTCGAGCGACCCCTCGAATCCCGGATTGTCGACGAAGAACGGATCGATGACGAGGTGGGTTCCCTCGTCCGTCTCGATCGAGAAGGTGGCGTGTCCGTGAAACGTCAGTTTCGGCATGTCCGATTCACCCTGGCTGGTGAGCGCTCGTCACATCGTCCTGCTCCGCGGCCGGCCCACGGGGACGCTGTCGCAAGAGACAGCGGAGCGTGGGAGTCGGGCAAGGCCCGCCGACGCTGCAGCAAGCGCAATCAGGCACGCCGGAGGGAGCCGAGGGGTGGGTGAGAGCCGGGTGGCGGGTGACAACCGTCGTACCGCGAGGTTCATCTCCGGCGGATCAGTCCCAGAGTAGATCCTGTAGATGTGGCTCGAGAGCCCGATACAGGATCGCGTGCCCCTCGGGGGACAGATGTGGGTCCACCGCCCCGTAGACCCGTACGCCGGCTTCGTGCGCCTCGCGGAAATCGTCGAGCACGTCGATCACGCGAAGGCCTCTCCCCTCCATGACTTCGCGTAGCCTGCGGTTCGGCTGGTCCAGGTCGAGCGCCGAGGCATCGAGGCCGAAGGCGCCCACGTGCGCGTCGAAGAGCACGCGATCGACCTGGTACTCACTGGGAATCAGGGCGAACAGCACGGGCTGACCCGTCGCACGCCCCAGGCTGTCGATCTCCGCCAGGATGTCCGTCGTGACCTCCCACTCCGGAGCGTCCGCTCTCGCCTTCCGAAGGCTCCGCGGCATGTCCGCCGCGGACAGACCGAGGCGTATCCGGAGCGCCTCACTGCGCGCCTTGAGAAGTGTGAAGAGATGGGACCGCTCTTCCAAGAGATCGTTGACCGGGCGGGCGACTCCGTCGATCCACGCCTGCGGGGAGACGCTCAGCGGGACGGAGAAGCGTCCACGCTCGGCCGGCTCGCGAGGAGGAAAGTAGTCCCGCTTCCGGGCCACGATATCGTTGCCTGTGTAGACACAGATCAGCACAGCCCCGTAAGCGTGCTGGGCGAGGCGGCGGCGCGCGAAAATCCCGTAATGCCACGGATCCCAGCTATCCACGCCACCGTTGCGCACCGCGACGTCCTCCGACCCGGGCCCGCTGAGGGAATCCTCGATGATTCCTGGCAGGCTCTGCTCGAACTCCACCTGCATCGCGGCCATGAACGAGTCGCCGATCACCAGCACGCTGTCGGATCGCACCAGGCGTCCTCGGGACCCCACCCGGAAGCCCTCC
>JBDHDM010000578.1:0-2393 GCA_039591515.1 Gemmatimonadota bacterium
GCCAGGGTCTGCCGCGCGATGCGGTCCGCGCCGAACTCCTGGGCTCTCAGGATCCGGTCGTCGTTCCAATGCCACACCTGCACGTCCGCCGGCTCCACGTCCTCTCCGTCCCCCGCTTCTCCGTCCCCCCCTTCTTCGGGCCCCTCATCGTCGTCGGATGCGTCGTCCGGCTTCACGTCCCACGGCCGGACGCCGACGAAGACGACGTCCCCGTTTGCGGAGAAGTCGATGCCCGCGTACGGCGTGACCCGAAGCTCCGTGCCGAGGTCGGCCCGCTCGGTCGCAGACAGAACCTGTGCGCCGCCCTGCCGCGGGTCCGACCACACGAGCACGTCGTGGCTCGCCTCTTCGCGCTCGTCGTCTTCGACCGATCGGAGCACGGCGAGCTGGCTGGACTCCTCGCGCCAGGTCAGTGCCGCGTACTCGGCACCCCCGGAATCCAGCGTTCGCAGCGTACCCGCCTCCGGAACGAAGAGGAGCACCCCGTTGGAGCCATCCGACGCAGCTCGCATCGTCGCCGCCAGGAGCGCCCCGCCGTCCTGCCAGACGAACTCGTCGACGTTGCCGATGACCGTCCGGTCCGGCGTTCCCGGTCGCATCACGATCAGGTCGGCGCCCACCGAGTCCGACGCCGGTACGCCCCGGGCAGCCAGCCAAGTGCCGTCGTCACGGAACCCGAAGGAGCGGACATCGAAGTACACGGAGTCCGAGCCGCTCTCGAGATTCACGAGGCCCAGACGGTCCTCGACGGGCACCTCCTCTTCCGCTTCCGAGCGCTCGGCGTCGACCGCGGAAACGCCCTTCCGATACGCCATCCATCGTCCGTCCCGGCTGAACTCCGGCGCCTGCCCGTGCTCGAGCACGATGGCTTCACCCGAACCGTCGCTGCGATGGAGCCGAAGCTCCCGCTCTCCGTCCACGCGAGTGACCGCTGCGACCAGCCATCGCCCCGTCGGATCGAGCTCGAAGGCTCCCAATCGCTCCCAGCGATCGTAGTCGGTCGCATCCAACGTCGGTTGCTGGGCCGCCAGTGGGATGCCCAGGATGCCGACGAGAGGCATCGCGACCAGCGTCGCCATCCACAGTGTCCGCTTCTGGTCCCGTCCCATCGTAGTCGTCCCCCCTGGTGAAGAAGCGATGCCGCGCCATCCGGCGTGAGGAAACGTGGTCCCCCCCGGTGCGGCCGAGCAACCGCCGATTGCACGTCCCACCCCTGCGCGTCCATTATCGCCCCGTGAAGACCCCATGACTCCGGTTCCCGCTGCTCTTCCTGGCCGGCCTTCTCGCCGCGGGCTGCACGCAGCCCGCCAGCGATGGTTCCGACTGGCCTCACTACGCCCGAGACCTCGAGGCGACCAAGTATTCGCCGCTCGACCAGATCGACGCGGACAACGTCGGGACGCTCCAGGTCGCCTGGACTTGGGAGTCGTCGGATTATCGGCTCACGGGTGAGCACGAAGGCACGTCGGTGAACCCCAACTACCAGGCGACACCGATCAAGATCGGGGCGCGGCTCTACACCTCGACGAACCTCGGACAGGCTGCCGCGCTGGATCCGTCGACCGGCGCGGAGCTGTGGCGGTTCGACCCGTACGCGTCGGGTCTGCGTGACACGCCGGGCGGACGGTCGAGCCGGGGGGTCGCGTACTGGTCGGACGGCGAGGACGAGAGGGTTCTTCTGGGGTCCGGCGAGTACCTCGTCTCCCTCGACGCGAAAACGGGGGCACCGGACCCGGCGTTCGGAGCAGGCGGCGCGGTGAACCTCTCGGATGACCCGGACCCGCGGGTGCTCACGTACTCCTGGACCTCCGCCCCTCTGGTGGTCCGCGACGTCGTGATCGTCGGGACCACCGCGATGGTCCCGAACCGGAATTGGACGACGGCGCCCCCCGGCTACGTGCGCGCGTACGACGTCCGCACCGGTGCGCTCCGCTGGCGCTTCAACCCGATCCCGGAGCCGAGCGACCCCGCCATCGAGACCTGGGCCGACTCCTCGTGGGTCTACAGCGGAAATGGCAACGTGTGGACGCTGATGAGCGCCGACGAGGAGCTCGGCCACGTGTACCTGCCACTCAAGACGACGACGAACGACTGGTACGGCGGAGCTCGGCCGGGCGACAACCTGTACGGCGAGTCCGTCGTAGCCGTCGACGTCGAAACCGGCGAGCCCGTTTGGCACTACCAGATGGTGCACCATGGGCTCTGGGACTACGACCCGCCCGCGGCACCCAACGTGCTCGACGTCATGATCGACGGGCGACCCGTGAAGGCAGTCGCCCAGGTCACCAAGCAGGCGTTCGTCTTCGCGTTCGACCGCGAGACCGGCGAGCCCCTGTGGCCGATCGAAGAGCGGCGGGTCCCCCCGTCGAACGTGCCCGGAGAGGTGGCGGCCG
>JBDHDM010000579.1:0-2388 GCA_039591515.1 Gemmatimonadota bacterium
CATCGCACTCGACCTCTCGCGATCGATGGACGCGATCGACGTTCAGCCCAGTCGGGTCGAACGGGCCAAGCAGAAGATCCGTGACCTCGTGGCGCTTCGCCCCGGTGCGCGGACCGCCCTCATCGTATACGCGGGTAGCGCGCATACGGTGCTGCCGCTCTCGACGGATGCGTCGATGTTCGACGTCTACCTCGACGGACTCGGCACAGCGGTCATGCCGGTGCCCGGAAAGGACCCCACGACGGGGCTTGCCCTCGCGGACTCCCTCCTCGCAAGGGACTCGGTGCCGGGCTCCATTCTCTTCGTGACCGACGGAATCTCGGAAGCAGCGACCGCGGCATTCGTCGCCCACGAAGCGCGAAGCACGGACGCGGTGCTCGTCCTGGCGGTCGGCACGAGCCAGGGAGGCCCCGTCCAGACGGGTGCGAACGAGTTCGCGACGGACGCCGCCGGAAGGCGAATCGTAGCGACGCTCGACCGCGAGGGACTCGATGCACTTGCAACCGAGACGTCGGCCTTCGTCGCCGGCACGACCGTAGACTCGCGTGACGTGGAACGGCTGGACCGACGCATCCAGAGCAACCTCCGACGCGTTCAGCAGGAGGATGAGACGGCCCGGTGGAAGGACGCAGGGTATTGGCTGCTGTATCCGATCGCGCTCTTCGCGCTCCTCTGGTTCCGAAAGGGCTGGACGGTGCGGTGGAGCGCAGTGGCGCTGGTGGCGGTCCTCGGCGCATGCGCGCCCACCGCCGAACGGTCGGGCGCCTCCCCGGAATTCCGCTTCATCGACCTCTGGCTCACCCTGGACCAGCAGGGTCGACGCCTCTTCGAAGCCGGGAGTTACGCGGACGCCGCCGATCGCTTCGAGGATCCGCGCTGGCGGGCGGCGGCGGCCTACCGCGCCGAGGCGTACGACGACGCGATCCTCGCGTGGGCACCGGTCGACGAGCCCGAAGCACACTTCGGTACGGGGAACGCCTACGCGCGTCGGGGCGCATACGAGTCGGCCGTGGCCGCCTACGATCGGGCGCTCGCGCTGCGTCCGGGATGGGCGGAGGCACGAGAGAACCGCGACTACGTCCAGTCGCTGATTCCGCCCCCGCCGGAGGAGAGTGCCGACCTGCCGGAAGCGGCTCCTCCGCCGACGTTCGAGGCGGACTCGGTCGACGTCGGGAACGACGAGCAGCGAGGCCAAAGGGGCGAGGTGCCGCAGGAGCTCCTGACCGACGATCAGCTCGCGGAGCTGTGGCTCCGACGCCTTCAGCCCTCGCCGAGCGAGTTCCTGCGACGCCGCTTCCTGATCGAGCAGCAACGGCGTTCGGGAGGGGAGGGCGGGTGGTGAGGTGGTGCCCGCTGTGCGCTCTGGCCTTGTTGCTCTCGGGCGCGCCGACGCTCCACGCTCAGGAGACGCCCGCTCCCCGCGCGCGTGCCGAAATCACGGGCCCGGCTCTCGTCGTGGTAGGCCAGCCCGTGACGATCCGAATCGAGGTTCTCGTTCCCACCTTCTTCCGCGGCGCCCCTCGCTACCCGAGCATCGACCTCGACGGCGCCATCACCTTCTTCAACGAGCGGGGCACCAACTTCACGGAGCGTGACGGCGGACGTACGTGGGCGGGGCAGCGGCGCAGCTACACCATCTACCCGAACCGGGAGGGCCGGTATGGCGTCCCGGCGATTCCCGTCGAGGTCCACTACGGTGACGGGGCGAGTCTCGCCACCGACACGGCCTCGGCCGCACCTCTGAGCTTCGAGGCGACCATACCGCAGGAAGCACAGGGCCTGCCCGCCTTCGTCGCCGCCGAAGACCTCCGGCTCGAGCAGTCGCTCGAGCCGCGGCCCGACACGCTCCTGGTAGGCGAGGCCTTCGTCCGCACGATCACCGCCGAGGTCGACGGAACTCTCTCCCTGGTCATTCCGCCCTTCAGGTTCGACTCGATACCGGGGCTGGCCATCTACCCCGACCAGCCCCGCGTGACCGACGAAGGCGGCGAGCGGGGCACGACAATGGTCGGTTCACGCACGGAATCGGTGAGCTACGTGGCACAGGACGACGGGACGTACACGCTGCCTCCAGTCGCGATCGCCTGGTGGGACTGGACGGACGAAGTTCTGCGTACGGCGGAGCTTCCTCCGGTGACGTTCGTCGTGGAGCCCGACCCGGACCTCGCCTCCGAGATCGAGCTCCCGCCCGACAGCCTGGACTTCGCCCAGGCTCAGGAGACGGAAACGACCTCGATCTCGCTCGCCGAGCGCCTTCGCCGATGGGCGGTCCCGGTCACAGCCTTCCTCGTGCTCGGAGCCGTATCCGCCCGCCTGCTCGGGCCGCGGATTCCCGCGTTCCGAGCTCGTATCGAGGATCGGAAAGCGCGGCGAGCCGAGTCGGAGGAG
>JBDHDM010000580.1:0-2386 GCA_039591515.1 Gemmatimonadota bacterium
TCCTTCCGCGGGGCTGGCACGCTCGGGACGGGCCGCGTGCGAGAGCGGAACGTGGCGTGGAACGACGGCTCGCAGCCTCGGACCTACGAACGTCAGCGCGCCCATGTTCCGCGGCTCCTCCTGTGCCCACACCACTTCGGACAGGCCTGGGTAGGATTCGACGAGCTGAGTGAGCGCGGCCACCGGGAAGGGATAGAGGAGCTCCAAGCGGCCGATCGCGAGGTCGTCCCGCTCCGATCTCCGGGCGTGGCCCTGGAGATCGTAGTACACCTTGCCCGTGCAGAGCACGAGCCGTCGGACGGCCGCCGGATCGTCGACGGTCGGGTCCGCGAGGACATGGCGGAAGCCACCCTCCGTCAGCTCCGCGACGGGCGAAGTGGCCTGAGGCAGGCGAAGGAGGCTCTTCGGCGTCATGACGATCATCGGGCGCTCGGGGCGTCGGATCGCCTGTCGACGCAGCATGTGGAAATACTGGGCCGGCGTCGTCGGGTACGTGACGCGCATGTTCCCTTCGGCGCAGAGCTGAAGGAAGCGCTCGAGACGCGCACTGGAGTGCTCCGGACCCTGACCTTCGTATCCGTGGGGAAGCAGGAGCGTGAGGCGGGAGTATTGTCCCCACTTCGTGTGCCCGGACGACAGGAACTGGTCGATCATGACCTGGGCCACGTTGACGAAGTCCCCGAACTGGGCTTCCCAGAGCACGGCGTCGTTCTCGGCGGCCACGGAATACCCGTAGTCGAAGCCGATGACCGCGGTCTCCGTGAGCGGGGAGTTGTACACCTCGAATCGTGCGTCCGAGAGGCCGTCGAGCGGGGCGAACTCCTCTCCGGTTTCGGCATCGTGCAGCACGGCGTGTCGATGACTGAACGTGCCGCGCTGAGCATCCTGCCCCGTCAGCCGGACGGGAATCCCCTCGACGAGCAGACTCCCGAAGGCGAGGGTCTCGGCGTGTCCCCAATCGACGCGGCGCTCCGGATCGAATCCCTCCGCGCGCCGACTCAGCTGGCGCCAGAGCTTCGCGTGGGGCGAGAAGCCATCCGGGAGATCCACCGTCGCGTCGTTGATGTGTGCCAGGACCTCGAGCGGGACACCGGTCGTCTCCGGCACTACAGGGATCTCGCGCTCCTGGTCGGGGCGGTCGTCCCCCACGGGCTGATACTCGCGGACGTGGTCCTGGACCTCGCGCAGACCGTCATTGATCTCGGTCCGGATCGCGTCGGCCTCGTCCTCCGAAACCACGCCCGCCTCGACCAGCCGATCGGCGTACAGCTGCCGGACGGTGGGGTGCGAGGCGATCGTCCGGTACTGGAGCGGCTGGGTATACGCCGGCTCGTCTCCTTCGTTGTGACCGTGGCGACGGTAGCCGACGAGATCGATCACGAAGTCGTCGTTGAACTTCTGTCGATAGGTCATCGCCAGGCGGACGGCGCCGAGGCAGGCTTCGGGGTCGTCGGCGTTCACGTGGATGATCGGGATGCCGTACCCCTTGGCCAGATCGGAGGCGTAGTACGTGGAGCGTCCGTCTCCCGGGTCCGTCGTGAAGCCCACCTGGTTGTTCACGATGATGTGGACCGTGCCGCCGACGTCGTAACCCTCCAGGCGAGCCATGTTGAGCGTCTCGGCGACCACGCCTTCGGCGGCAAAAGCGGCGTCGCCGTGCATCAGGACCGGCACGACCGCGTCCGGGTCCGGCTTGGACCCGTTGCTCAGCCCGCGATACTGCGTCGCACGGGCCATTCCCATCACGACGGGGTTCACGAACTCGAGATGACTCGGGTTGGGCGCGAGGGTGACGAGCACGTCGCCCGCGCCGTCCACCGTGCGCGAGCCTCGCGCGCCGTGGTGGTACTTCACGTCGCCGGTGCCCGAGACGTCGAGCTGTCCACCCTTGAACGACGGGCCCTCGAACTCGGCGAGGAGCTCGCCGTACGAAACGCCGACCGTGTGTGTCAGAACGTTCAGCCGGCCCCGGTGGGCCATACCCAACACGACGTCCCGTCCGCCGCTGCGGGCCGTCTCTTCGATGACGAGGTCGAGCATGGGCACGAGAACGTCGTTGCCCTCGAGCGAGAACCGCTTCTGGCCCAGGTAGGTGCGGTGAAGGAACTGCTCCAGTCCCTCCGCCTCACTGATACGACGGAGCAGCGCACGCCGGTCGTCGGCGCTCATCTCGGGCAGATGGCTTCCGGCCTCGACCTGCTCCCAGAGCCAGTCGACCTTCTCGTGATCGTCGAGGTGCTCGAACTCGTAACCGATCGAGCCGGCGTAGATACTCCCGAGCTCGACGAGCGCGTCGCCGACCGACCGACCACGGCTTTCGTCGCCGACCAGGATCAGCGACGCCGGTAGCTGGCTGAGCTCCTCGGTCGAGGTGCCGTGAAACGCG
>JBDHDM010000581.1:0-2384 GCA_039591515.1 Gemmatimonadota bacterium
TGCTTGGGCCGGAGGTTTCGCGGCGATCGTGGTCGTCGCGTCGGTGCTCATCGTAGGCACGTTCTCCGTCCAGAGCCTCCGGGCTCGGGCCCTCACCACGCGTAACGCGGTCCTGGAAGACGAGCTGACCCAGTTCCAGGGCCGGCTCGCCGAGCTGGAATCCACGCTCGACCGGGTGGCCTCGAACGACGCTCACTTCCGCAGCATCGCCGGTCTCGAGATGATCGACTCGGAGGTGCTCGAAGCGGGCGTCGGCGGCCCGGGCCTCGGAATGCCCGAAGCGTCGCCCTTGTGGTCGGTCGACTCCGCCACCACGAAGACGATCTTCGCCACGGGGTACGACCTGGCCGCCCTCGAGCGACGCGCTCGACTCCTCTCCGAGAGCCTCGAGGAGGCGACCGATTCCGCGCTCGCTCACCGCGACCTGCTCGAGTCCACACCTTCGATCCTGCCGACCCGCGGGTGGCTCAGCTCACGCTTCTCACATTCCCGGATGCACCCCGTCCACAACCGGCCGCTGCCGCACGAGGGTATCGACGTGTCGGCCCCGACGGGGACCCCGATCTTCGCGGCCGCGAAGGGTACGGTGCTCCGATCGGGGTGGGTGGTCGGCTACGGCCTCACCGTGGAGATCGATCACGGCTTCGGATTCTCGACTCTGTACGGGCACGCGTCCAAGCTCATCGTGCAGGTCGGCGATGAGGTGACCCGCGGTGACGTGATCGCGCAGGTGGGCAGCACGGGAATCACGACAGCGCCGAACCTGCATTACGAGGTCAAGATCAACGGCGTCGCCCAGGATCCGGCGGGGTTCATCCTCCCCGACCGCATCAGCAACTGATCGGACGCGCGGCTCCCGTGCTCCCGTAACTCGGCGGCCGGCAGCCCCGGGATCTCCGATTGCATGCCCGCGGTAAGATCCGTCACGAGGTTGATACCGATTTTCCGCACGACTACCTTCGTGCGCTTCACGTTTCCAGTCCGAAGATCGACGGAGTCAGTCACATGAGAAGGTCCCTCCCGTTCGCCCTGGGCTTGGTGGTCGCTGCCGCGGCCTGCGGGCCCGCCGAGGTCGTCGTTTCGATCGAGGTCGACATGCCGAATCCCGAGGGCGAGGGCACGATCGTCCAGCCTCTCTCGGACATCGAGGTCCAGCTCATCCCCTTCGACCGCGACGAGCTGTTCGGTCAGATGGCTTCGACCTACGGCACGCCGGAGCCGGAGGTCCCGCAGGACCTCATCGACCGGCGTAACGACGTCCAGGCCGCCCAAGCGGAGTGGGACGCTGCCAATCGACGCTGGGCGACGATTCGCGATACGCTCCAGAAGCTGAACGACACCATGGAGCCTCTCGCCCGGGGTGAGGCTCGTTACGTGGCGCTCTTCCGCGAGTGGCAGGATTGGGATAGCCAGTACGGTCAGGCCGAACGCGACGTTGAGCGCACCTTCGAGGCCTTCGACGAGCTGCAGCGCGGCACCATCCGTGAGTCGGACTCCGTGCGCATCCTCCAGGAGAACTGGGCGGACGAGGCGTTCGCGGACATCGGCACGGTCTTCGCCGACGCGCACACCGCTACGGGTCTCGACTGGGTCGTCGACACTACGGACGCCAGCGGCATCGCGAGGAGGAACCTGATGGTCGCCCCGGGACAGTACTGGGTGTACGCCCGCTACGAGCTCGCCTACACCGAGCTCTACTGGAACATCCCGATTACGGTTGTGAAGGGTGAGCCGATGACGGTCCAGCTCAACCGCTCGAACGCCGAGGAGCGGATCAAGCTCTGACGGCGATCCGGACCCTCTGGGCACGACCAGATTTCGGCCGCCCGGGCGCATTCGCGTCCGGGCGGCTTTCTTTCGTGCCGGGGCGCCGTATTCTGGTCCCGTTGTCCTTCCTCACCCTCGAGTGACATGACGGACCGTCAGAGCCCAGCTTTCGAGGTCGACACCGAGCGCGTCGCGTGGATCACGTTCGACGCCTCCGATCGTTCGCTGAACGTCCTGACCGAAGAGGTGATGCGCCGTTTCGAACAGGTGCTCGCCGAGGTCCTCGCCGCGGCCGAGCAGGACCGAGTCACGGCGGTCGTGATCCGGAGCGGTAAGAAGGATTCGTTCATCGCCGGTGCGGACGTCGAGGTGATCGCGTCTGTCGAGGACCCGGTCACGGCCGAGCGACAGGTGCTGGAAGGGCAACGCATCTACAACGTGCTCGCCTCTCTCCCCGTGCCGACCGTGGCTGCCATTCACGGCGTCTGTGTCGGCGGGGGACTGGAGATGTCACTCGCGTGCGACCACCGCGTCGTCACGGACTCGGAGAAGACCAATCTCTCCCTCCCGGAGGTGCAGCTCGGCATTCTCCCCGCCTGGGGCGGCACGACTCGCCT
>JBDHDM010000582.1:0-2369 GCA_039591515.1 Gemmatimonadota bacterium
GAGGCCCTCGCGGACGCAGCCCCCGGGCGGACCCGTCTCATCCGGTACGCACAGAGCTGGGAAGGGCGACCCCTCGTGGTTCTCGCCATCGGCTCGGAGGAGCGTACGGCCTCGCTCGACGAGGTGCAGTCCAGGCTCCAACGCCTCGCGGCCGCGGACGGACCGGAGGCGGAGCTGGAGGAGCTCGTCACGACGCTACCGGTCGTGACCGCGCTGATGCACGGTGTGCACGGCAACGAGATCAGCTCGAGTGGCGCCGCCATGGCCGAGGCGTACCACCTCCTGGCGGCCACGGGCGATCCGACGGTCGACCTGATCCTCCAAGAGTCGATCGTCCTCATCGACCCGGTCGAGAACCCCGACGGCCGTGCGCGCTTCGTCCAGCACACGACGATGTCGCGCGCCCGGTGGCCGAACGCCGAGGCCTACTCTGCCGAGCATGACGAGCCGTGGCCCGGCGGCCGGACGAATCACTACCTCTTCGACCTCAACCGCGATCTCTTCATCCAGTCGCAGCCGGAGACGCGGGGCAAGGTGCGCGTCTTCCTGGACTTCCGCCCGCACATCGTGGCGGACCTGCACGAGATGGGCGGAAACTCGACGTACTTCTTCCCACCCACGGCGCCGCCGGAGAACCCGTGGTACGGAGAGCGGCAGATCGCGCTCATGGACGTGTTCGGAAGGGCGAACGCGGCCGCTTTCGATCGTCGGGGCTTCGCATACTTCAACCGGGACGTCTACGACCTCTTCTATCCCGGCTACGTCGACATGTGGCCGATGAACCATGGCGCGCTCGGCATGACGTACGAGCAGGCATCGGCCCGAGCCCTGGTGTTTCTGAAGGACGACGGCGACCTGATGACCTACGGCGACGGTATCCTGCATCACTTCACCGCGGCCATGACGACGGCGGAGACGGCGGCTCGGAACCGGGAGCGGATCCTGCGGGACTATCTCGCCTACCGGCGCGCCGGCATCGAGCTGGGCGCCGATGTCGCGGAGTACGTGCTGCACTCAGCCCACGACCCCGCGATGGCGACCCGGCTGGCTCACATGCTGGTGCGCAACGGCATCGAGGTCCGCGAGGCCACGGGACCGGTGACCGTAGCGGGCCGGGAGCTGCCGTCGGCCGGCACCTACATCGTGCCCATGGACCGGCCCACCCATCACATCGCCCGCAACCTCCTCGACGAGCACGTCCCGATGGACGAGGCCTTCGTGCAGCGCCAGATCGAACGGCGCTCGCGCCGCGAAGGAGACGAGATCTACGATCTCACGGCCTGGAGTCAGTCGCTCCTCTGGGACGTGGAGCTCCTGCGCGCCGAGCGAGCCACGGGCGCCGCGGGTCCGGCAATCGGACCCGAGGAGCTCCCTTCGCTCGCCGAGCCTCTCGATCCGGGGCAGCCACCGGTCGCGGCTCCGGCACCCTCTTCGGCGACCACGCTTCCCGACGCCGTGGTGGGATACCTACTGCCTTGGGGCACGGCGGCCGCCTCGGCCACGATCGAGGCGCTGCACGCGGGCGTCCGCGTCCGGGCAGCAGGTGAGAGCTTCACCTTGGACGGGCGACGGTTTCCGGTGGGCACCGCGATCGTCCGCACGGCAGAGAACGGCCCCGACCTGCGGGCCACGCTCGGAGCCATCTCCGCCTCTCACGGAGCCGAGGTCGTGCCGATCGACGACTCCTACGTGTCGGAGGGAGCCTCGCTGGGCTCGAACAGCGTCCGTTCGCTCCGCGCGCCCCGTGTTCTCCTCGTCTACGACGAGCCCGGGTCCGCGTACTCGGTCGGGTGGGCACGCTACGTCCTCGAGCAGCGGTACGGACAGCCGACGGTCGCGGTCCGCGCCTCGAGCCTCGGCCGGGCCGATCTCGCGGACTTCGACGTCGTGGTCCTCCCGAGCGGGAACTACGGCGACGCCATCGGCGACGGCCTGGTCGAGGACCTCCTGGACTGGGTCTCGAACGGCGGCACCCTCGTCACCATCGCGAACTCGACCACGTGGGCGACCCGCGCGGGCATCCTGTCGACCGAGTCCGAGCGTCGCGGTGGTCGGCCCGCTGGGACGGATCCCGACGAGGCCGAGACGCCCGAGCAGCCGATCGACTACCTGGAGGAGATCGTCCCGGAGGACGAGGCCCCGGAGGGGGTGCCCGGCGCCATCCTCCGCGTGATCCTCGACACCGAACACTGGCTCTCGGCGGGGACGGACGGCGAGATCGGGGTCCTGGTGGAGGGCTCGCGCGTCTTCAGCCCGATGACCTTGGACGACGGAGCCAACGTCGGCCGGTACGGGGCGCTCGAGGAGCTCGTGCTCAGCGGCATCGTCTGGGAGGAGGCACGACCGCAGCTCGCCAGCAAGGCGTACCT
>JBDHDM010000583.1:0-2365 GCA_039591515.1 Gemmatimonadota bacterium
CCGGACCTCCGCGTCGGCTTTCACCTCGCCTTGGACGATGCCGTGAGCTACCAGACGATGAACTCGTACTACGGCCCGGGCTGGGGCTACGGCATGTACCGCTACCCCTATGGCCCGACCATGACGACGTCCACCACGACGGAGCGCCGATACACGATGGGTACGCTCATCATCGATGTCTTCGACGTCGCTGCGCAGGAGCTCGTCTGGCGCGGCACCGGAGAAGGTGAGGTGCACCAGGCCCGCGATCCCGCAGATCGCCAAGCGCGGACCGACGAAGCCGTCTGGCAGGTCATGCGCTCCTTCCCCCCGGGCGACTGAGCCCGACTCGACCATCCTCGACACCGAGACCAATATGAATCCACTGCACACGTTCGCGCGCTTCGCGGGCGCGATCGCCATGGCGGCCGTGTTGTCCACCCCCGCATTCGCGCAGGACCGGCCCAACATCCTCGTCATCTGGGGCGACGACATCGGTCGCTCGAACATCAGTGCCTACACCATGGGGATGATGGGCTACCGAACGCCCAACATCGACCGGATCGCCGACGAAGGCATGATCTTCACCGACTACTACGGTGAGCAGTCGTGCACCGCGGGCCGGTCCTCCTTCATCATGGGCCAAAGCGTCTTCCGCACGGGTCTATCCAAGGTGGGACTTCCCGGGGCGGAGCTGGGCATGCAGGTCGAGGACCCCACGATCGCGGTGGTCCTGAAGGACCTCGGGTACGCGACCGGTCAGTTCGGGAAGAACCACCTCGGCGACCGCGACGACATGTTGCCGACGAACCACGGCTTCGACGAGTTCTACGGCAACCTCTACCACCTGAACGCCGAAGAGGAGCCCGAGCTCGAGGACTACCCCGCCGACATGGTGCTCCAGGACGGCCGGACCTTCATCGACGCATTCGGACCACGGGGCGTGATCCACTCCTATGCGGACGGTCGCATCGAGGACACGGGCCCGCTCACGCGGCAGCGCATGGAGACCGTGGACGATGACACCGTCGAGCGTGCGCTCGAGTTCATCCGCAACGCCGAGGCACAGGGCACACCCTGGTTCGTCTGGTGGAGCGGAACCCGCATGCACTTCCGGACGCACGTGAAGGAAGAGCTGCGCGGGATCTCGGGTCAGGACGAGTACTCCGACGGCATGGTCGAGCATGACATGCACATCGGGCAGTTCCTCGATCTGCTCGACGAGCTCGACATCGCCGACGAGACCGTCGTCTTCTATTCGACGGACAACGGGCCCCACTACAACACGTGGCCCGACGCGGCCTCGACGCCCTTCCGTGGTGAGAAGAACACCAACTGGGAAGGCGGCTGGCGTGTGCCGGCTATGATCCGCTGGCCCGGCCAGATCCCGGCGGGTTCGGTTTCGAACGCGATCGTGCACCACATGGACTGGTTCCCGACCTTCGCGACGTGGGCCGGCGCAGGGGACATCAAGACCGACTTGCTCGACGGCTACACATCGTCCGCGCTCGGACGGGAGTACCGGGTCCATCTGGACGGGTACGACATGTCGGAGCACCTCGAGGGTCGATCGGAAGAGACCGGCCGCCACGAGGTCTTCTACTTCTCCGACGACGGCGACCTGACCGCTCTCCGGTACGACGACTGGAAGATCATCTTCATGGAGCAGCGCGTCGAAGCGACCCTCCAAGCGTGGGCCGAGCCGTTCGTTCCCCTTCGCGTGCCTCTGATCTTCAACCTACGCCGCGATCCGTACGAGCGAGCGCAGCTCACGTCGAACACCTACTACGACTGGCTGCTGGACCACGTCTTCTTCCTCGTGCCGGCACAGCAGTACGTGGGCGGCTTCCTCCAAACGTTCGCGGAGTATCCTCCGCGCCAGCGGGCCGCGAGTTTCTCTTTGGAGCAGGTCATGGAGAAGCTGGCGCCTCCGGGAGGCTGAGCCGGGAACGGGTAGGAATCCTCTTCCGGAGGACCTGGGGGCGGAAGGGCGAGCAGCTCTTCCGCCCCCTTCGTTACGGGAGATGTGACATGGGTCCACCGGCTCCCAAGGCAGGTGCGCTACCGGACTGCGCCACGCCCCGTTGTGGTGTTAGTGCGTTTTGTTACAATGCCTTACAAGGATACCTGGGTGGATTGGACCCGCCACCGAATCGCCAATGCTTCGACTCGCGATGGCCGCAATCCTCGAAGACCGCCCGAGTGATCATCCGCTCCCTACCTGAGGACTCATGCCTGACGCCCCACGTGACCAGATCCTCGAGCTGAAGGCCCGGATAGGCCAATCGATCGTCGGACAGGAGCACATGATCGAGCGTCTCCTGATCGGATTGATCGCCAACGGCAACCTGCTCGTCGAGGGCCTGCCCGGCCTCGCGAAGACCCG
>JBDHDM010000584.1:0-2363 GCA_039591515.1 Gemmatimonadota bacterium
CCTCGGGAGGTCCCGGTGAGAATGCCGCGATCGATTCGATCGTGGCGTCGCTCCGCGCCGACGGCGTGCCGGTCGAGGTCCACGCCTTCGACACGTACGCCTCGGACCCGGTGTCGGCCGAAGTTCGCGTCCCGGCCGCCGGGCTGTCCCTGGCGGCCATCACCATGGCGTACTCGGGCTCGACGAGCGGATTGAGCGGGCCGCTCGTCGACGTGGGGGGCCTCTCCGACCTGCCCGACCTCGAGGTCGGCACGGGCGAGCTTCTCGCGCTCGAGGGCGCGGCGGCGCTGGATCGCCAGGGGGCCGGCCTCCCCGACGTCGGCGGCGCCATCGCCCTGGTCGAGGGGCAACCGCGCAACGTACCGACGGCGGTGCTCGCGCTGCTCGGCGCCCAAGGGATCATCTTCACCAACCCCGAAGAGCGGCTGAACGACCTGATCGTGACCTCTACCTGGGGTACGCCGTCGCTCCGAAATTTCTCGAGGCTGCCCGACATTCCGACCGTGCAGGTCACGAAGAGCGACGGCGACCGACTGCGGTCGTTGCTCGCGAGTGGTCCGGTCCAGGTCGAGATCGACGCTCAGGCTGCGACGGGCCGCAAGACGCTGCGTCTCGCGGTGGCGAGGATCGAGGGCCCGACGCCGGACGCGCCGTACGTTCTGCTCGGCGGTCACATCGACGGGTGGTACCACGGGGGCACCGACGAAGGCGCCTCCAACGCCGCGATGGTCGAGCTCGCGAAGGCCTTTCACGCTCAGCGAGACCGCCTCCGGCGTGGGCTGGTGGTCGCGTGGTGGCCCGGGCACAGCAACGCCCGCTACGCCGGGTCCACCTGGTTCGCCGATCACCATTTCGAGGAGCTCCGGGACCGCGCCGTGGCCTACCTGAACATCGACGGCGTGGGCCAGATCGACGCGGTCCGGCTCAGCTCGACGGCCACGGCCTCGATGGACGAGTTGGCCCGCAGGGTGGTGCGCGACGTGGTCGGCCAGGGGGAGCTCCCCGGCTCGAGGCCCGGCCGCAACTCGGATCAGTCGTTCAACGGCGTGGGCGTGCCGCTCCTCCAGTTCAATCACTCGCGCTCGGCGGAGGACGGCGGCTACTGGTGGTGGCACACCCCCGACGACACGTACGACAAGATCGACTTCGACGTGCTCCGGGCCGATGCCCGCCTCTACGCGAACGCGATCGCACATCTGACAACCGACCCCCTGCTTCCGATCGACATGGCGGCGGAAGTGGCAGCGCTCGGGGCCGTGATCGAGCACAGGTCGGAGCAGTCGGGTGGACGCTTCGACTTGTCCGGGGCCAGCGACAGGCAGCGGGCGCTGCTGGACCGCGTCCGCGAGCTGGCCGCGTCGCTCGCCGGTCACGAGGGGCCCGACCTCGACCGCGGGATGCTCGCCGTCCTGCGACCGGTCTACCGCGTGATGTACGACCCTGTGGATCCCTTCCACCCGGATCCCGGCTTCGGCGTCGGGCTGCTGCCGGGGCTCGCGCCCGTGACGATCCTCGCCGAGGAGCAGCGGTCGAGCGACCGCTATCTCTTCGCCGAGACGACGCTGGTGCGGGAGCGGAACCGACTCCTGGAGGCGCTGGACCTCGCGTTGCTCGAGGCCGAGCGGTTGCAGGCGAGGCTCGGGTCATGAGCCCCGTGAGGCAGCGCGCGCTCCGGCTCACGCTGACTTCGGCGAGCGCGATCGTGCTCGCGAGCTGTACGGAGCCTCCCGTGGCTGCAGGTGGGGGCGGTGCAGGGGAGCTCGCTTCCGGCGAGTGGCCGAGCTACGGGGGCGACCCGGGGGCGATGGGTTACTCGCCCCTGGATCAGATCGATCCAACGAACGTCTCCGGCCTCGAGCTCGCCTGGACGTGGGAAACGGGCGAGGAGCCGCTCGCGGGGCCCCGACTTCCGGTTCCGGGCGCGTCGGTCCGCCCGGGCGCCTTCGAGGTGACCCCCATCGTCGTCAACGACACGATGTACCTGAGCACGCCCTACAACCGTGTGGTAGCGCTCGACCCCGCCACGGGCGCCGAGCACTGGACGTACGATCCGAGGACGGTCGACTGGGGGCAGCCCCCCAACGGCACCGGCTTCGTCCACCGTGGCGTGGCGATGTGGTCGGGCGCCGGCGAGCGCCGGATCTTTCTGAACACCCGGTGGCGGCTGATCGCCATCGATGCGGCGACGGGGGCTGCGATCGAGAGCTTCGGGGAAGACGGCGAGGTCGACCTCACCGAGCACCTCCAGTGGGCGACGAATCGGCTCCACTTCACGCAGACGTCGCCTCCCGTCGTCTGGGACGATCTCGTGATCCTGGGCAATGGCCTCTGGGACGGCTTCGTGTACGAGCGCGACCCGCCGG
>JBDHDM010000585.1:0-2352 GCA_039591515.1 Gemmatimonadota bacterium
GATGTCCGAGCTGGTCGCCAGATGGGGCGAGGGTGACCGTGGCCGCGAGCGCGGACGACCGCAGCTCGATCGTGGTCATGGACCTGTCCGGGGCGGTCCTGGACACGCTCATCTCCAGCACTGATTCCCATTTCGACTGCCCGCAGTGGTCACCCACCCGAGACGAGGTGGTTTTCACCCGGTACCACATTCCCGGCAACCGGCTCTTCGATCTGAGCTCCCTCTCCGACGACGGCGACCTCGAAATCGTCGATGTGGAAACGAAGACCGTCCGTGCCCTCGTAGTAGACGAGGGGATCAGCAACTACGGGGGCTGGAGCCGCGACGGCGAGTGGATCGCATTTCAAAGCGCACGACACCTTTCGGGCGCGACGACACAGGGGGAGTGGTTCGCGGGACTCGAGATCTACGTCGTCCGTCGCGATGGCAGCGGTCTGCGTCGCCTTACCCACAACGACCACTTCGACGCCCACCCGAGCTGGTGATCGGTCGACTCCGCGCCGGGCGGAGACCGTCGACATCGACATCCATCGAACGCCCATGAACGACGCCTCGTCATCGCTGAACGACGCCCTGTATCGACTGCTGCACGCCGCCGAGTTTGCGTCCCTCCGTCACAAGGATCAGCGCCGGAAGGACGCAGCGGCCTCACCCTACATCAACCACCCGCTGGCGGTGGCGGCTGTTCTGGCCCGCCACGGCGTACGTGACCCGATCACGCTCATGGCCGCGGTGTTGCACGACACCATCGAGGATACGGAGACGACGGAGGCCGACCTGCGAGCCGAGTTCGGCGACGACGTCACGGAGGTGGTGCTCGAGGTCACCGACGACAAGTCCCTCCCGAAGCGTCGGCGGAAGGAGCTGCAGGTCGAGCACGCTCCGACGATGACGGCGCGTGCCAAGCTCGTGAAGATCTCGGACAAGATCTGCAACGTCATCGACATCGGTCAGAATCCTCCATCTGGATGGGATCAGGAGAGGAGGGAGCAGTACCTGGCGTGGACCGAAGCCGTGGTCGCCGGCTGTCGAGGGGTGAGCACGCGGCTCGAAGACCGATACGACGAGGTCCTGCGAACACAACGAGGCCGGATCGCTCAGGACGATTAGGCAGCGACCAGGGGATCGGGCCTCATCCCGTCACCGGCCCTCGGGGGGATCGGCGTACCGGGCGCGTGCTCCTTCGAGCCGCACTCTTGGGAGGATGACGTCTTGGAACCGCGGGGCATCCCGGATGGGGGCCAGGACGGGGTCCCAGATGTTGTATTGCACCCGGAAGGGCATGGCGAACACCATCTCTTCCAGAACGTCGAGTGCGCGATCAGTTTCGCCCAACAGCACCAGAGTCTGGGGCAACCCTTGTGTGACCCGGTCGGGCACGAGGGCGGGGTCGCCGGCCTCCAGGGCCTCGCCCATCAGCCGGAATGCTTCGGGGTCGGGCAGATAGGCGGAGAAGCGATCGAGGGCCTCGCGATATCGCCCGTCGACCAACAACAGATTGGACAGCACGGTGCGGAGAAAGTGGACGTCCCCCGCGCTGTCCAGCGCGATCCCTTCTTCCAGGACGGCTTCCGCTTCGTCCCGGCGACCGTTCATGTAGAGTGTGAAGCCATGGACATCCAGGCGGATCGGCGATCGGTCGAGCGCGAGCGCCCGCTGCGCCTCACGCAGCGATTCGTCCAGGCGCCCCATGCCCCAGAGGAGCTCACCGTACTGGGTATGTGCTTCTTCGTTGTCCGGGTCCAGCTCGAGCGCCCGAAGCAGCTCCCGTTCACCGTCCGCCCACTCCCACCGGTCCCGGTGGACACCTCCGAGAGCGACTCGAGCCGCAGCGCTGCGTGGGTCGAGCTCGAGCGCGCGCCTGGCCGCCAGCTCCGCCGTCTCGAGGCTCTCGGCCCACTCCGCGGAGTCCGCGGATTCGGCGCCGTCGACCGCGTACATTGGACTCATGGCGAGTGCCTCGGCCAGTCCCGCCCAGGCTGGCGCCCACGTGGGGTCCCGATCGACCGCGGCGCGGAATAGGCGGACGGCTTCCTCGACCCTCGCGCCACGGCGGCGCATCTCGGCCCGCCCGTTCAGGTACAGGTTGTAGGCGTCGAGGTCGAGCGTGGCACGGACCAACTCGTCGCGGCTCAATCCGAGGGGGACCCGCAGTGCCTCGGCGATCGCTTCGGCGATCTCCGTTTGCACCGCGAAGATGCTCTCGAGGCGGCGATCGTACGTCTCCGACCACAGTCTGAGGTTGTCCGAGGCGTCAACCAACTCGGCGCTGATGCGCACCTGATCACCGTCCTGCCGCACGCTCCCACTGAGGAGGTAGGGTACGCCGAGCTCTTCACCGATCTGACGCAG
>JBDHDM010000586.1:0-2543 GCA_039591515.1 Gemmatimonadota bacterium
GCTCCGCGCGGGAGGTTCACATACGCTGGAGAGCTTCGTCGGCGAGGTGGCGCGCGACGTACCGGATCCGCGCTCGGGTCGCCCCACGCGAGACGTTTCCCGGAGCGCGTACCTCCAGTCCGCGGGCACCCTCAGTGACTCCGCGGACATCATGAACCGACCCTTCCCGCTGGGACCGCTGGGATCCGGCTCCGATTTCGAACCATTCCTCGAGCGCCTTGGCGCGGCCACGCTCAACCTGGCCTACGGCGGAGCACCGGGCCGCGCCGGCGCCTACCACTCGATCTACGACAGCTTCGATCACTTCACCCGGTTCCTCGACCCCGGCTTCACGTACGGCGTCGCGCAGGCAGGTATGATGGCGACCGCTACGGTACGCCTCGCCGACGCACCCATCCTCCCGTGGTCGTTTACCGATGCGGCCCGGGCCTTCCGGTCCTAAAGATGCCATGGCGAACGGATCCGATTGGCTGGATGCCCGGTCCGACCGACTGCGAGACATCAACCGCGACATCTACCGGTCCGAGCGCGATCTGTTGCACGAGGGCGGGCTCCCCGAGCGCGAGTGGTTCAGGCACGTGATGTACGCTACGGGAATCAACACGGGCTTTGCCCCGGAACCCATGCCGGGCTTGCAGCAGACCATCAAGTGGGACGACGCGTCAGCCGCCCAGGAACAGGCCGACATCATCGAAGCGGCGATCCATCGCCTGGCGAACCGTGTCGATCGTATCGTGGGCTCACTCTCCGGCTTGTGACGCATCTCGCCGGCCCGTCAGGACTTGCCCAGCTCCTGCCCCCGCAGGGTCTCCACTAGTCGGGCCCAGACCCCTTCGTCCGAGTCGGCCGCGATCAACAGATCGCGGATCGCCCCGTGACTCAGCGTCCTGGCGAGCGCCGCCAGGATCTGGAGTTGGAGCCCATGCTCGTCTATGGGAGTCAGCAGCAGAAAGACGAGGTGAACGGGCTCTCCGTCGGGCGCGTCCCAATCGATTCCGGCCTCCGAGCGGCCGAACACGAGAACCGGTCCTTCGAGTTGCCCGAGCCGTGCGTGGGGAATCGCCAGGCCTCCGCCCACGCCGGTGCCGATCACCCGCTCGCGAGCGAGCACCGCGTCGGTGCAGGTCTGCACGGCCGGAACGCCCGGCTCCCCGGCGAACCCCGCGCAGAGCTCACGGATCACCGCTTCCCGAGTGGCGGCCCCGAGGCTCGGGACGGTGCCCGATCGGACCACATACGAGAGCAGGTCCACGGCCCGGCGGCGGCGAATCGACCACATGAGCCAGGGAGCCACCAGCAGCGACGACACGAGCGCAGACACCACGATTCCGACGAAGACCGACGAGGTCAGAATCCCCTGCTCCAACGCGATATCGGCGACGACGATGCCGGTCACGCCGCTCGGTGTGAAGGCGATCCCGAGCGACAAGCGATCCTCTTTCGATAGATCGGTCCCCAAGGCGCCCATCCAGGCGCCTCCGAATTTGGCCGCGATCGAGATCACGGTCACGAACGTCACGATGAACCAGTCGAACTCGGCCACGAAGTCGTACTGCAACCCAATCCCCGCGAAATAGAGGGGGACGAAGACCGCGTGAACCATCTGGCTGACGACGTTCCTCGTCCGCTCGGTGAGGGCGCGGGACTCACCCGCCATGATCCCCGCCAGGAAGAAGCCGAGAAGTGCCGTGAGGCCCGCGGCGTGCGTGAGCGCGCCGCAAGCGAGCCCGATGCAACTCACGAGTGTGAGGACAGCACCCGGCTGGTTCGGAAGCGTCTCCCCGACGTACTTGAACGCTCGGTCGACCAGGCGAGGGCCCCAGGTGACGCAAAACGCCGTGAAGCCGATCGAGAAGACGATCGCCAACGCGACCCCGGAGAAGCTGACCCCAGCGGGCGTGGCGAGGCCGAGAACGACGCTCAAGATCACCCAGGCCACGACGTCGTTTACGGCGTAACCGCACAGAGTGATGAGCCCCAAGTCGCTCTTTACGAGGTCCAGATCATGGAGCACCCTCGCGATGATCACCATGGCGCTGATTGCCATGGTCGTGCCGAGAAAGAGTGCGAAGGGCAGCCTCGTGCCCGGGGTTGCCAGGTACTGCTCAGGCAGCATCAGGGACAAAGAGAAGCCAACGGTCAGCGGGACGAGGACCCCGATGATGCCGATTCTGATCGCGGGACCCCGCTGCCTCCAGGCGGCGGAAAGGTCCACCTCCAGGCCCGTCTCCAGGAGAAGAAACAACACCCCGAACCAGGATACCGTGTCCAGCATGGTCTGTTGGATCGGGTCGGGCGGGAAAAGCGCCAGCTGGAGTTCTGGCAGCGCGCGGCCCAGGAGCGTCGGGCCGAGAAGCAGGCCGATGGCGATTTCGCCCACCAACGGAGGATGACCCAACCGCCGGACGACCTCCCCGAGGCCGCGGGCAAGCCCGAGGAGGAGGAGCACCTGGAGAAGAAAGATCCCCAGATTCTCCTCAGTCATTCGGGACTCCGTTCAGGCGGCTTTTGGATGTCCCGACCACCACGCTGACCCGTGTCAG
>JBDHDM010000587.1:0-2333 GCA_039591515.1 Gemmatimonadota bacterium
GCACCTACATGTAGATGATCTGGCCAAGCTGCTCGAGGTCTGGCAGGCCGAGGCCGTCGTTCTCGTCCACCTGTCTCGCCGAACAAACCTCCTCGAGGCGCGCCAGTTGCTCGCGAACACGGTCGGCGACGACTACGCGGAGCGCATTCATTTCCTGATGGACCACCGAACAAACCGGCAACGCTACGAGCGCCAAGAGGTTGAGACGCGCTTGTGAAAACCGGCTGGTTACGTGTCCCAGGAAAACAGCGCAAGACGGCTTGACGACTACCGCGCGCTGCCTTACATTTCGCGCTGGCGGGCGCACCCGCCGTTGAGGACCTTCCAGCCGGCCGGTGGGTTTGGCCGGAGAAAACCAAAGAACGGTAACGAAGAGCGAATCCCCTCTCGGAGGAAATCGATGGGGAGAGCAGACCCGCGCGTGTGGGAAGCTATCCTTGCGCACCTGCGCCAAGCCTATCCGGGCATGTGCAGGCGTTGGTTCGACGACATCGAGCCCCTGGATCTGGCCGGCGGAACACTGCGCCTGCTCGTGCGCGAGCCGGTGCAACTCAGGTATCTCCGGCAGCGCTGCCAGAAGCAGTTCACCGAGGCCGTACAGGCCGTGATGCAGCTGCTGATCGCCGTGCGCTTCGTCGGCGAGGCTGATCCCGGACATGACCACGATGGTCCGGCGTCCGGCAACGGGGCTGGATCCACGGACCCGGTCGAATTCGGCGTGGCGGGGCAGGCCGACGACATGTTGATCAGCCCGGACCACTCGTTCGAGAACTTCGTGGTCGGCCCCGGCAACCGCCTCGCCCACGCCGGCGCCGTGGCCGTGGCCCGGAAGCCCGCGTGCGCGTACAACCCGTTCTTCGTCCATAGCGGAGTCGGACTCGGCAAGACCCACCTGCTCCAGGCCATATGCCAGGACGCCGCGCGCGCGAACAGCGACATCAGGATGTACTACACGTCCTGCAACAGCTTCATGACGCAGTACCACGAAGCGGTCCAGGCCGGACAGATGCGGAGCTTTCGCCATCGGTTTCGCCACGTGGACATGCTCCTGGTCGACGACATCCACGACCTCTCCCACCGCAACCGGTCGCAGGAGGAGTTCTTCCACACGTTCAACAGCCTGACCCAGGCCGGCAAGCAGGTCGTCCTCAGCTCCGATGCCGCTCCGAACGAGATCCCCGCCCTCGAGGAGCGCCTCACCAGCCGCTTCAATTGCGGCCTCGTGGCCGGAATCGAAAAGCCCGACTTCGAGACTCGGGTGGAGATCCTCAAGGCCAAGGCCGCGCTGCGGAGCGCCCCGCTCCCCGACGATGTCGCCAGCTATGTCGCGGCCAAGCTCGACAACAACATCAGGGAGCTCGAGGGCGCGATCACCAAGATGCAAAGCCTCGCCGCGCTCAACGGCACTCCGATGGACCTCGACCTCGCCAAGCTGGCCGTGGGCGAGGACGGCCCCTCGAACCCCGGTCACCAGATGACCATCCAGGACATCGCCGACACCGTGACCGGTTACTACGCGGTCCGTCTCAGCGACCTGCTGTCCAAGCGCCGCCAGAAGTCCATAGCCCTGCCCCGCCAGGTCTGCATGTGGCTGGCCCGCCGGCACACCCGGTACAGCCTGGAGGAGATCGGCGGCTACTTCGGCGGCAGAGACCATACGACGGTCATGCACGCCGTCACGGCCGTGAACCAGAAGCGGCAGAAGGACGCGACGATCGACCAGGACGTGGCCACCGTCGAGCAGCGCCTTCTCAACGGGCATTCGTAGGTTGGGTCGTAGGTCGGGTCCGCAGACCCGACCTACAGCTCAACTGCTCCACCCCTCTCCCCCCTGAACAACCTGACAACACCCGCCGTCCCGCGACGGCCACGAGCCGCCGTCGACCAGCTACCAGACCCCCTACGGCCGCTATCACCCGGCCCAGCCCCCGGGTCACCACCTGATCCGAAAGCCCGCCGCCAACCCCGCGACAGCCTGTCCACACCACCCCAAGGGCAGAAGTAATTGCCCACAGGGCACTTGTGATGGCCTACGGCCTGATCCCCCGATACCGGCGCCGCTTTTACGAGGAGTAGGGATTAAAGACCTTAACTCCCGGAAGAGAAGACCCCCAAGGAGGGCCTTACCGGAGCCTCCGCCTCGGGGCGACCGAGACTAGGGCACCGGTCCGTGGACGGTCGATGAACAGGCGGGAATATACTCACAGCACCGACGTTCAGCTGTTACCGGACCCGAAAAGAACCCGAACCGCGGAGACTCGCGATGCCAGACCCTTTGACGGCCAAGCCGGCTGTGCAGGCAACCGACCCCGAGAGCGCCGCCCGCGAGGTGA
>JBDHDM010000588.1:0-2332 GCA_039591515.1 Gemmatimonadota bacterium
GCGCCCTCGCTGGGCCCCATCCACGAGGGTACGGAGCCTTCACGCGGTTTTTCCGGACCCAGGTGAGAGAGCAGGGCGCCCTGTCGCTCGAGGAGGCGGTGCACCGCATGACCGGCCTGGCTGCCGAGCACATGGGATTCGGCGATCGCGGGGTCATCCGCGTGGGGGCGTGGGCCGACCTCGTGCTCTTCGATCCCGAGGCGGTCACCGACCACGCGGACTTCGAGTCACCGCAGGTCGCGTCCACGGGCATCCGGGGAGTGTGGGTCAACGGTGTTCGTGTGTGGGACGGGGAGTCGACGGTGCCGTCTGCCTATCCGGGGCGCGTAATCCGACGTGGTGGCTAGGCATGAGGCGCGACCGATGAGACCATCGACTGTGCGGCGGCTGTGTCGACCCGGCGCGGTGCTCGCTTGCGCCGGCATCGGGGTCATCGGCTCGCTGACACTCGGGGCGGGGGCGTCCGACTCGGCCCTCGACTGGTCGGCCGTGGATGCCCTCTTTGCGGAGTACGATCGCTCCGGCTCCCCCGGCTGTGCGCTCGGGGTGGTTCGGGACGGCGTGCTGGAATACGGTCGCGGCTACGGCATGGCCAACCTCGACCACGGAATCGCCATCACGCCTCAGACCGTCTTTCGCACCGCCTCGGTAAGCAAACAGTTCACCGCGGCGGCGGTTGCGATCGCGGCGCAGGAGGGGTCGATCTCGTTGGACGATCCCGTTCGCAAGTGGATCACCGACCTGCCGCGCTACCCGGTCGATCCGACGATCCGGCAGATGGTGCATCACACGAGCGGCCTTCGCGACTACCTCACGCTCATGTCGCTCCGGGGTCTTCGGGACGACGACTACTACACCAGCGCGGAGGTCCGGACCGCCATCACGCGCCAGCGTGAGCTCAACTTCACGCCCGGATCCGACTTCCTGTATTCGAACGCCGGCTACTTCATGCTGGGGGAGGTCATCCGCGAGGCCACGGGGGTGACGCTGAAGGAGTATGCGCAGGCGAAGGTCTTCGGTCCGCTGGGCATGACGCACTCCCACTATCACGACGATCACAACCACATCGTGTCGAACCGTGCGACCGGATACGCGCCGACCGAGGACGGCTACCGGATCTCCGTCACGACGTTGGACATGATCGGTGATGGAGGGGTCTTCACCTCCGTCGAGGACCTCGCTCACTGGGTCGATGCTCTGAACCAGGACCGCATCGGACCGGGGCTGAAGCCGGTCCTCGAGTCGACCCGGCCCCTGACCACGGGAGATCCGAACCCGTACGCGTTCGGCCAGCGAGTGGGTGAGTACCGGGGCGTGCCGACGGTCAGCCACGGGGGCGCCTTCGTCGGCTACCGGGCTTCGATCACTCGCTTTCCCGAGCAGGGCCTCTCCATCGTGTTGGCCTGCAACCGGGCGGACGCGACCCCCAGCCGGATGGCGCTACGTATCGCCGACATCGTGCTCGCCGACGAGCTCGGCCCCGTCGAGCCCACTCCCCTCTCCGGTGGAACGACCGACGGTGACGAGGCGCCCGTCCCGGGGCCGGTCGACGAACCCGGTCAATACGTTGGCCGGTATTACAGCTTCGAGCTCGATGTCGACTACAGGTTGTCGGTCGAGGACGGAGCTCTTCGGCTCAGAATCGGTCGGGGCGTCGATGTCGAGGTGGGACAGGTCGGGCCCGATCACCTGGAGGTCGAAGGAGTCCAGCTCCGGTTCGAGCGTGTGGACGGTCGCATCGTCGGCTTCGAGGTCGATGCGGGGCGGGTGAGGAACCTGTCGTTCGAACGGGCGGATGGCTGACATTCACAGCCGGGCTCAGATGGGTGGGTGGTTCCGGGAGCGGGAAGTGGCGCGAACCTTCGTCGGGCGGTCGAGTGTAGGATCGCCTACATGGACATGCTCCTACCCATCGTCTTCGGCCTCACGGTCCTCGGCTCGGCGGTCGTCGTCGGGCCCACAGTGGCTATGGAGTGGAAGCGCTCCGAGTCGCCCGAGGTGCTCTTCTACGTAGGCACCCGCGAGCCGGTCGTTGCGCTGAGCATCGACGACGGGCCCTCGGAGGCCACACCCGAGATCCTCGAGATTCTCGCAGAGAACGACGCCAGGGCGACGTTCTTCGTCATCGGCGAGCACGTGCGTGAGCACCCGGACTTGGCCAGGCGCGTCCTCGACGAGGGTCACGAGCTCGGGCACCACATGATGGTCGACGAGCCGTCCATCGATCTTGCGCCCGAGACGTTCCAAGTCCGCTTCCAGGAGATGCACGAGATCCTCGAAGACTTGGGTGGCAGCAGCGTCTTCCGGCCCGCTTCCGGCTGGTACGACGACC
>JBDHDM010000589.1:0-2330 GCA_039591515.1 Gemmatimonadota bacterium
TCTCCCTGGACGGCCCGGACAGACCGGAGCCCTAGGCCGCGGCCGGCCGACGGTCCGCGGTCAGGATTCCTCGGACTTTGCGGCGGCCGCCTCGGCGACGACCTTCTCCCTCACGTGTGCCGGCGCTTCGTCGTAGTGGGAGAACTCCATGTGGAACTCGCCCTGGCCGCCGGTGATGCTCGTCAGTGTGCTCGCGTACTCCAGCATTTCGGACATGGGCACCTGGGCTTCGATCACCTGGCCGGCGCCCTGGGCCTCTCCCGATCCGACCCGGCCACGGCGGCTCGAGAGGTCGCCCATCACGTCTCCCACGTGCTGGTCCGGTACGGACACGTGGACGTCCATGATCGGCTCGAGCAGCGTCGGCTTGCCTCGCTCGATACCGGTCTTGAAGCCGAAGGAGCCGGCGAGCTTGAACGCCATCTCGTTGGAGTCTACGGAGTGGTGCTTGCCGTCGATGCATCGCACGCGTACGTCGACCACGGGAAAGCCGGCCAGCGGGCCGGCCTCGGACGCCTCGTGGACGCCTTTCTCGACGGCGGGCATGAGGTTACGGGGAATGGACCCGCCCACGATCTCGTCGCTGAACTCCACACCGCTCCCGCGGGGCAACGGCTCGATCGTCAGGTAACAGACTCCAAACATCCCCTTGCCGCCTGTCTGCTTCTTCAGCTTTCCTTCGACGTTCTCGGCCTTCGTCCGGATGGTCTCGCGGTACGGCACCTTGGGGGTCTTGAGCTCCACGTCGACACCGAACATCCGCTTCAGCTTCTGAGCCGTGGTGCGTACGTGCAGCTCACCTCGGCCGGTGAGCAGGAACTCTCCAGTTGCGGCATCCCGCCCCAGCTGGAGCGTCGGATCCTCTTCCACGAGTCGGCCGAGCGAAGAGAAAACTTTATCCTCGTCCTCCTTTGATTTCGCCTGGATGGCGTAGGAAATGACACCCTCGGGAATGGGGATCGGAGGGAGCTCCGGCCCCTTCTTCTCGGCCCGCAGCGCGTGGCCCGTGCGGACCGACTTGAGCTTGGCCACGGCCACGATGTCGCCGGGACCGATCTCCGGAACGTCGGCGTGCTCCGCGCCCCGCAGCACGAAGAGCTTCGTGACGCGCTCCCTGCCCTGGCTCGTGACGTCGAAAATGGGTGTGTCGTGACTCAGGCGGCCCGACACGACCCGGAACACGGACAGCGTCCCCGCGTAGCGGTCGATCACGGTCTTGAACACGAGCGCCGAGAAGGGCGCCTCGGGGTCCGACGCCACCTCTTCGCCGTCCGTCCCGCGGAAGGGCAGGCGCTCGGCCGCGGAGGGCAGCACGTGGCCGATGGCGTGGAGCAGGCTGTCGATGCCGATCATGGCGGTTGCGGAGCCGCACAGCACCGGCAGGATGCTGCCGTTGCGAGCGCCGGCCAGCAGGCCCTGCTCGATCTCCTCCGCCGAGAGCTCGCCCTCCTCCAGGTACTTCTCGAGCAGGGCGTCGTCGCACTCCGCCACGTCCTCCACGAGCTTCTCGTGGGCGGCCGCCGCCTCATCGGCGAGCTCGTCCGGCACGTCGGTCTCGCCCTCCACCGTGCGGGCCCGCATCGTCAGCAGGTCGATCACACCGGAGAGACTCCCCGCGGAGCCGATCGGCAGGTTCAGGACCACCGGGTGGGTCTCCATCTTCTCCAGCGAGGCCACGGCCGCGTCGAGGTCCGCGCGCTCGTGGTCCATGGTGTTCACGAAGGCGATCAGCGGAATGCCGTGCTCCCGACAGAAGCGGAACATCCGATCGGTCCCCACCCGGGCGCCCTCGACGCCCGATAGCACCAGCACCGCCGCATCGAGGGCGCGCAGCGCGATCTGTCCGTCGGCCTGGAAGTTCGAGTGGCCCGGTGTGTCCACCAGGGTGTAGTGCTTGCCTCCGGCGTCGAAGCTGTAGATCGCCGAGGTGATCGTCGTGTGCCTCTCCTGCTCTTCGGGATGGTGATTCAAGAGCGACGTCCCTTCCGTCACGCTTCCCAGTGTCCGGGTGGCACCGGCGGCGTGCAGCAGGGCTTCGCCGATCGACGTCTTGCCGTCGCCAGAGTGTCCGACGAGGGCGAAGTTGTGGGTGTCGCTGACCTGGACGTCCTTCACGGCTCACGTCTCCTTTCGGGGGGCTGCTGTGGGGCGGGCCTCGGCACGGGGTCGCCTCACGAGGGGGGCTGTACCGGGCGGCCATCCGCCCGGCGGTTCTTCTCGTAGATGATGCGCAGGCCATCCAACGTCAGGAACGGCTCGACGCGCTCGATCGACTCGCACTCCGCGGCGACGCGACCCGCCAGGCCGCCGGTGGCCACCACCCGGGCCTC
>JBDHDM010000590.1:0-2328 GCA_039591515.1 Gemmatimonadota bacterium
GGACCGTCAGGTCGAGGAAGTACGCGGTTTCCTCCAGCGTGTCGGTTCCGTGCGTCACCACGACGCCCGACACGTCGGTGCGCTCCAGCACTTCGGCAGCCTGCCGGCCCACCTCGCTCCACAGGGCGGGGGTCATGTCCGTGCTGCCCACGTTGGACACCTGGATCACCTCCACCCGAGCGATCGTGTCGAGGCCGGGCACGGCCCGCACCAGCTGCTCGCCGGTCACCGCGTTCACGAACCCACCCTGGGCCGAATCGTAGACGCTCGCGATGGTGCCGCCCGTCGACAACACCACGGCCGTCGGGAGCTGCTGGGCCTGTGCGCCCGTCGGCAGGGTACTCAACGCGCAGAGAACGACCCACGGCCAGAACGAGCGGCACGTAGCCCACCGGGTCGAATCGTGCATGGTCAGCGCTCCAAGAAGACGGGACTGATTGCCGGACGGGGCGCCCAGGAACCCCTCGCACGCGGACCCGTCGGCGCGACGCACGTCCACCAGGACACGCACTGCTACTCCTCGGGACGCACGACGCGCAGCGAGCTGCGGGTCGACTGGGCTCTCGTGAACACGTCCAGGTAGGGACTGCGTGCATCCGCGGCGTCGACCACGCGTCGAAGCGTGGCCTCCGGAGCACCGCTGCACAGCGTGACCTCGACGCGCACGTCGAGGTAACCCGGATGGGCCTCGCTGACGCCGAACAGCGCTCCATCGTCGAAGTCGGTTTGCACCTCGACCTCGACGCGCTCGATCGGTACCCCGGCCCGTGCCGCCTCCAGGACGTAGCCGATCGCCAGGCAGCTCCCGAGGGCGGCGCGACCCAACGTGCCCGGCGTGGGACCTTTGCCGGCGCCGCCGGCTTTCTCCGACATGTCCGCGACGAGCCGCCAGGGTCCTTCCTCGACCTCACAGGTCAGCCCACTGTCCACCGTGGTCCGGGAAACGGCCGTGTTGCGACCGCGCTCGGGCTCCCGGCGAAGCTTGTCAGCGATGCGGGCGAAGGCGGCCGCGATCGGCTGTGTGTCGATCACTGGTGCTCCTGGCAGGGGGAACGGTACGACGACTGCAGCGCCCCGGACCATGAGGCCGCGCGGGGCTTCACCACAAGTCCGGGACCGGCGACCCGCCTCGACGTCGTGCCGCCGATCAGCGTGCCAGCGCCGCGTAGCGGGCCGCCCGCTCCTCATCGCCCTGGCGCTCGTAGAGGTCGCGGAGGTATCCGGCCGAGCGCCTCGTCGTCGCGGCTTCGGCTCCCAGCGCCGCCTCGAGCGCTTCGTACGCCTCGGTCAGCAGCGGCTCTGCTTCGTCGACGCGATCGAGCTGCGTCAGAGATCTCCCGAGCGCAGCTCGTATCGTGGCGATTTCCACGCTTCCCGGTTCCATCTTGGCCAGCCGGATCTCCAGACCCTCCCGCAGCAGCGGCTCCGCGTCTTCCGGACGGCCCTGGTTCAATCGGAGCAGCGCGAGCCCCTGTAGGGAGTTGGCGATCTCGGGGTGATCCGGCTCGAGCAACTCGCGGCGCAGCGCGAGGGCGTCCTCGAGCAGCGGCTCCGCTTCGGCGCTCCGTCCCTCTTCGGCGTACAGCGTGCCGAGCTGATCCATCGTGAACGCGACGCTCGGGTGGGCACCGTCGTACGCCTTCACTCGGATGTCCAGCGCGGTCCGATACGCCGCTTCAGCCGCCTCCACGTCACCCATCCCCGAAAGAGCCGCCGCCATCCCGCTCAAGGGGTAGGTGAGGGTCGGATGGTCGTCGTCCAGCTCGGTCAGGAGCAACTCATACGACTCCCGAAACGCGACCACGGCGTCTTCGTACCGCTCGAGGCGCACGTACGCCTGTCCGACGTTGTTCAGCGGAATCGCCAGCGCGAAGGCCTCCTGCGGGCTCTCGCGCCGGATCGCGATGATCTCTTCGTACAGCGGGACGGCCTCGGCCGACCGACCGCTTCGAAGCATCAGTCCGCCCAGGTTGTTCAGCACCACCAAGACGTCGGGATGCCGCTCGTCCAACAGCTTGCGACGAATGTCGAGTGAGCGCCGGTAGAGGGAATCGGCTCGCTGGAAGTGCCCGGCCAGCTCGTGGGTCGTGGCCAGGTTGTTGTACGCGATCGCCGTCTCGAGGTGGTCCTCTCCGAGCTTTGCCAGGCGGATCTCGAGAACCCGCCCGTAGACCGCGGCCGCAGAGTCGTATTCGGCCTCGTCGTTGAGCAGGCTTCCGATGTTGTTCAGCGTCGTGGCGAGCGCGGGATCGTCCGCCTCGAGGAGG
Organism: Gemmatimonadota bacterium; assembly: GCA_039591515.1. Classification (GTDB taxonomy): domain Bacteria; phylum Gemmatimonadota; class Gemmatimonadetes; order Longimicrobiales; family Gaopeijiaceae; genus UBA2589. The sequence goes on from JBDHDM010000590.1 coordinate 2,268, forward strand.
TCCTCTCGGATCGCCAGGCTCTGCCGGTAGAGCGAGTCGGTCGCCTCATTGTCCCCCGCGT
>JBDHDM010000591.1:0-2320 GCA_039591515.1 Gemmatimonadota bacterium
CCGAACGGTGTGACCGCGGCGAGCGACGAGAACGAGGCGGCTTCCGCCCGGTAATCGATGTAGTCCCGGCCGGAGACGACCCACCCGAGCTCGCCGGAGCGAGTGACTCGCCCCAGCACGAGGTCGGACGAAGCCGGGTACGGCAGGGCGCGGAAGAGCGACGCGTCGAGGACGCCCCACATCGCGACACTTCCCCCGATCCCGATGCCGAGCGTGGCGAGCGTCGTGAGCACGAACGCGGGCTGCCGGACGAAGGAGCGGAGCGCGACGCGAGCGTCCTGGATTACGTCGTCCACGACCCGTGCGCCGCGGACATCCCGTACGTGCTCCTTGTATCGCTCCACCCCCCCGAACGCGACCAGCGCACGCCGCCGGGCCTCCGCCGGGTCCACCCCTGCATCGACGTGATGCCGGATCTCCATCTCCAGGTGGAACCGCATCTCGTCGTCCATCTCCCGCTCGATGGACTCCTTGTCCAACAGCACCTGCATCCGCCGCTCGAGCCATCGCCACGCGCTCATCCCGTCACCCTCCGTCTCAGCTGCTCTTGCCCCTCCGGGCCTGCTCTCGAATCACCCCGAAGCGAGAATCGCCTCGACCGCCTCGGAGAAGCGTCTCCACCCCGCCTGCTCCACCCTGAGCGCCTCGCGCCCCTTCTTCGTGAGTGCGTAGACCTTCACCCGACGGCCCGACTCCGACTCTCCCCAGTCCGACTCGATCAGGCCACGATCCCGCAGGCGGTACAGCGCGGGATAGAGCGAGCCCTGGTTCACCTCCAGGATACCCCGGCTCAGCAGCTGAATCCGCTTCGAGACCGCCCACCCGTGCAGCGGCTCGAGCGCCAGCGTCTTGAGAATCAGGAGGTCGAGGCTCCCCTGAAGCAGATCTGCGCGGCTCTTCATCCTGGATTCTCCCCGAGCGGTCGCCCGATCCCGGCCACTCGATATCGCATGCATTGTCGATTGTCATAGTATGACAGACGACAATCGAATCCGAAAGGTTGCAGGGTGGTCCCAGCGCGTCCGGGCGGGTCGGTCAGGTCCCGATCACCGCCGTCCAGGTCAGCACGTCCCAGAGCAACCCGACGAGGACGAGCGGAACGACGACGGCATGAACGCTTCGCTTCGAGGTCGCCAAGAGGACCCCGAAGGCCACCAGACCGAAGAACGACGTGAGGTTGTCCGGCGAAAAGAGCGGCACACCGAAGACAAGGGGCCGAAACGACGTGGAGCCACAGATCGCGACGATTCCGAGGACCCAGACGGGGCGCATCGGTCCGTGGTAGTAGCCCTCCAGCTCGGCACCCCGGAGCTGGTCGGGGAGGATCAGGTGGGCGATCAGGAACAGACAGGTGGGCGCGACCAGCATCTGGAGCAACGCGAGAAAGCTCCACGACGGCGTGTCGCGGAGCCCCCAGATCTCCCACCACTGTTGCAGCATGCTCACGAAGATGACCACGGTCAGGACGCCGTGGACCCAGTAGTAGCGGACCTCGGCCCTCGCGCGAAGAAGGCGCGCGACCCCGGTGAGGATCTCGGCGATCCCGAGACCCACGATGATCGAGACGAGGACCATCAGGAACTCGAACAGATCCATCGGACCACTCCGGAAGAGGCGAGACGCGATCGCTGAACGTCCGCCAAACTCAGCCACGAGCAGCGGCAGGGCCAGCGACGTGACCCTCACCGATCACACGGGAGGTTGCAGCGAACCGGGACCCCGCCGACAATGGGACGGAACGCCGCTCCACGCCTCGACCGAGCACCGATGGCGTGCCCGGAGCGGGGTCGGCCGCCCGTCCACTCCTGCGCGGAGGACTTTTCCGATGCACGTTCCCCGTGTCCTCGTGGTCGCACTGGGCCTCTTGCTGGCGTGCTCGCCAGCCGCCGGGGTCGCTCAGGCTCCCACGACGTCGGACTGGTCGTACTTCGGGGGTGACCGCGCCTTCACCCGTTACGTGGCGCTCGACCAGATCGACGGGACCAACGTGGACCGCCTCGACGTCGTGTGGCGGCGCCCGGGTGCGGACGCGTCGTATCGGGCGCGTTTCGAGGACGTCACCGTATCCAACTACCTCCGCTCCACCCCGATCCTGGTCGATGGCGTCCTCTATGCGCCGAACGGCATCGGCTTGGTGGAGGCGTTCGACCCTGCATCCGGCGAGACGTTGTGGCTGCAAGAGCCTTTCGAAGGTGCGGAAGAGGAGGCCCAGGGGCGTAGCAACAAGGGTGTCGACTCGTGGACGTCGGGCGACGATCGGCGGATCATCCTGGTGAGGGAGCCATACCTGTACGCTCTCGATCGGCGGAGCGGCGCCTAC
>JBDHDM010000592.1:0-2320 GCA_039591515.1 Gemmatimonadota bacterium
GCTGACGCTGTCCGTCACCGGCGACACGCGGACGTGGTATGTGCGGGCCTATTCACCGGCGGCGGTGCCGGCCTCGGCACCTCGGTTCGATTTCGCCGGTCGGCGGCTACTGGTGGCGGGCGATTCCCACGCGTTCGCATACGGGACGGCGTTTCAGATGCTCCGGGAGGCGACCGGGCTCGAGGTCGTCCAGCTCGACACCGGCGGGTGTGCCGTATTGGACCTGCTCAGCCCGATCCCGGACGGGTGCCGCGAGCCCGTGGCACGAGCCCTCCAGGAGATCGCACGCCGCGCGCGTCCCGGGGACGTCGTGTTCCTTCCGGCCCGTCGCACGCTGCGCCTCGGTGATCAATGGGCCAGCACCCCCGAGTCCGAGCTCGGCGAGGACCTCGCGCGGGTCGCCCAGCCGGATCATCGCCGAGCGGTGGACGCAGAGGCCGCGAATGTGGTGGATGGGCTGTCGAGCCGGGGCCTGGCGATCCTCTTCGATGCGCCCAAGCCCGTCTTTCCGGCTCCGGCGTTTCGTTGCAGCGATTGGTTCAACCGGTCGAACCCCGTGTGCGCGCCCGGGCTCGCCATCCGGCGAGGCGATCTCGATCCGCTGCAGGAGGCGGCCCGTGCGTCCCTGGAGCGTCTACGGAGCAGCTTCGCGACCGTCGAGGTCTGGGACGTCACGCCCACACTCTGCCCCGAGGATCCCTGCTCGGCGATCCAGGCCGGTCTGCCCGTGTTCTTCGACGGGGACCACCTGACGGCGCATGGGAATCGGCTGCTGTACGTCGATCTGGCCGGCCGGCTGGACGAAGCTTGGCGAAGGTGACGCAGGGCGATGGGGCGCGACGTCGTTCCGGAGCGCTCCACCGATTCGGCAGCCCGCTAGCTCACGGAGCGAGGGGTAGAAGGCCTTCGCCGAGGGAAGAGCCGACATGAAGAACCCTTCACGCCCGGCTCATCACGCCTTCACCCAGTTGCCCACCGATTACAGCGTCGACAGCATGTGAGCCTCGCAACCATGCTGCGTGGAGCCGAACCCGGACCTCGATCGTGCGTATTCTCGTCGTGGAAGACGACCGTAAGGTCGCAAGTTTCCTAGCCAAGGGGCTCCGCGAGGAGGGGTACGCCGTCGACGTCGCGAATGATGGCGATGAGGGGCTCTTGAAGGCCAAGATCCACGAGTACGACCTTCTTCTCCTCGACGTGATGTTGCCGGGAACGTCCGGTCTCGAGACGGTGCGCGAGCTCAGGGCGCGCGAGTCGGGTGTGCCGGTCCTCATCCTCTCTGCCCGGGACAGCCGAGAGGACATCGTCCTCGGACTGGATGCGGGCGCCGACGACTACCTTACGAAGCCCTTTGGCCTCGACGAGCTGCTCGCGCGCGTGCGTGCCTTGCTGCGGCGAGGCGGCGCCTCCCGCCCCGATCGACTGCTCTACGACGACGTCGAGCTGGACCGTGTCGCACACCGGGCAGTGCGCCACGGGGCACGACTGGATCTGACTCCGAAGGAGTTTCAGCTCCTCGAGTTCTTCCTGCTCAACGCCGAGCGCGTCGTGCGCAGGACGGAGCTCCTCGAGAAGGTCTGGGATCTTCACTTCGATCCAATGAGCAACGTCGTGGACGTACATGTCGGCAACCTGCGTCGTAAGCTACGAGATGCCGGAGACCGCGAGCTCCTGCATACGGTGCGGGGGGTCGGGTACATGCTGCACCGGGATGCACCCGCGTGACCCGCTCGTTCCGCTTTCTTCTGGCCGCCCGACTTGCGGTGACGGCCGTGCTCGGCCTCGCGGTTCTATCGGGCGTCACGCTGATGAGTCTCAAGATCGTGCTCGATCGCGAGATCGACGCGTCGATGCTCAGCGTGGCGTCGATCCAGGCCGCCTCTCTCGCGGACGGCCCATCCGGCGAGATGCGCTTTCACGAGTGGGAGCTCACGCCCGACGAAGCGGCTTCGGTGCGGGACCTGGTGCAGTATGCGCAGGTCTGGGACGGAAGCGGCGCGAGCCTCCTACGTAGCCGGTATATGACTTCCGACCTGCCGGTGGATGCGGAATCGCTCGAGCGGGCGTTGGCGGGAGACATCGTGTGGGCGCGACAGGACTTCGAAGGGGCCGCTGTGCGCACCGTCTTCTATCCGCTCGAACGGCTCGGGCCGGCACACGAGGCCCACGTGCTGCAGGTGGCAGCTCCCCTCGTCCGGCGGGACGGGATGTTGCGCCGAACCGGGGTGTTCCTCGCGCTGCTCACGCTGACCCTGGGAGCGGCCGGCTTCGGCGGCGCCTGGTGGCTGGCCGGGCGGACGGTGCGTCCGATTCACGAGAT
>JBDHDM010000593.1:0-2314 GCA_039591515.1 Gemmatimonadota bacterium
TGAGTCGGCCACCAAATCCGGATCCGAGCATCGGCGGCGGCCATCGCGAGATGATTCCCCGACCGGGTGTCGAGGGTCTCGTCCGATCGGCGGGCCGGAGGGCCGCGCCGCGGCCGACGGCGATTTGCCACGTCGGCTGGACGTGATCAATGTTCCACGAAGTTGGTCAATGATCAAGTCAAACCTTCATGAGCTGTCGAAAGATGGATACGAGAACGAGCCGGCGCGGATTTCTCCGAACGCTCGCCGTGGCCGGAGCATCGGCCCCGATCCTCGCCCGTGCCGAGCGGCTCGAAGCCTCGCTCGCGACCCATTCGTCGGGTCCGCGTTTCGACGGGGGGAGTGCCGAGTCCGTCCGGCGGCTGCGGACCCAGTACCTCCTCGCAGACGACCTCATCTACCTGAATCACGCCTCGATCGGCACGGTGCCACGACCCGTCCTCAGAGCGCACGCCGCGTACCTGGAGCTCTGTGAGTCGTATCCGTCCCTCTACGTGTGGGGGTCGGTGTGGCGGGAGGTGACGGAGGCGGCACGCCGCCAGGCCGCGGCGCTCCTTCACTGCCAGCCCGACGACCTCGCGATCACGCACAACACGACCGAGGGCTTCAACATCCTGGCGCACGGACTCCCTCTGGCGGCGGGCGACGAGGTCCTGTTCAGCTCGCTGAATCACGCAGGTGCGTCGGTCGCGTGGGATGCGCTCGCCCCCCGACACGGATTCTCGGTGCGCCGCTTCGACGTGCCGCTCTCGCGGTCACACGAGCTCACCGTGGATGAGGTCGTGGACTTGCATGTCCGCCCAATCCGCCCGGAAACGCGAGTCATGGTCCTGCCACACGTCGACAACATGATCGGGCTGAACCACCCGGTCCGCGCCATCGCCGATGCCGCCCGCGCCCGCGGCGTCGACTTCGTCGTCGTCGACGGTGCCCAGTCGGTGGGCATGCTTCCGGTCGATCTGGAGAACGCCGGCGTGGACGCCTACGCCATGAGCCCGCACAAGTGGTTGCAGGCTCCCAAGGGGCTCGGGCTGTTCTGGGTGTCTCCCGAGCTACAGCCCAGGTTGCCTCGCATGTGGCACAAGACGGGCGCGGCCCGCCTGGACGCGACGGCTCGGAAGTACGAGGACTACTCGACGCGGGCGTGGCCGGCCGTGGTCGCCCTCGGAGACGCACTCGACTTCCATGCCACCATCGGGCAGGCCGAGCGCGATCGCCGGTACGCGGCCATGTGGAGGCGAGTCCGTGAGCGTGTCGAAGCCGAGCCCGGGCTCACCTGGCGCTCCCCGGTGGAGCCGGAGCTCCGCTCCATGATCATGGCCGTGGAGGTTCGTGGGGCCCGCGCACCGGAGGTCGCTCCGCGGCTGCTCGAGGAGATCGGCGGAGAAGCGCGAGCGTTCGGTGGCTCCCTGAACGCGCTGCGCGTGTCCCCCAATCTCATGACCACGGACGAAGAGCTCGACCGCTTCCTCGAGGCCGCGGCGCGCGCGGCGCCATGATACGTCGCCTCGCGGTGTCCACTCCGGTGTCCGGTGTCCGCGAAGTCGGACACCATAGACCTGACGCCCTACACGATGCCAGCATGGCTAACATGTTATCCCGCATCTGGTTGACGTCATCGTGGGCGTTTGGCACGGTGCGTGCCCTTTTGCAGGGTGGATTCAGCGAAGGAGGACACGGTGCGTAGCGCAGGCCGAGCCATTCTGACAGTCGCGACCCTGTCGACCCTGTTCGCGGCGGAAGCCCGCGCCCAGGGGTCGTTTTCCCTCGGGTTCTCGACGGGGCCCCTCTTTGCCGGCGTCTCCTTCGGCGTCGGTGGTCCCGCCTATTCCACCGGATCCGTCTTCGTCGGCGCATCCTTCGGTACCGCGCATCCGGCCTACGGCGGGTACGGCGTCTATTCGTCGGGCGCCCATTACGCAGGAAGCTGCTGGGACTACTACTACTGGTACTACGACGGCTGCGTGGTCACGGCGAGCTACTACCCCGACTACGGCTGGTACGGTGGAGGGTACGGTTATTGGGGCCCGAGCTACCGCTACGCCTACGTAGCGGACCCCTACTGGGCGCCTTGGGGCCCGTATTGGGCCTATGACCCGTGGGGCTCCTACTGGAACGGGTACTGGGACGGGTATTACACGGGCTACTACGGCCACCGGTACTACTACGCGTACGGCAACTATCCCAGCTATGGATATCCGAGCTATGGGTATCCGACCCCGTACTATGCGGGCAATGCACGATACAAGGAGAGCCCCACCGGCTACACACGCACGGGACGGCAGGCGCAGCCCCGGTCAGGGTCCGTCGCTTC
>JBDHDM010000594.1:0-2311 GCA_039591515.1 Gemmatimonadota bacterium
CAGCCGATCGGCCTCCGCACTCTGACGATTCACAGGGAGTGTATCGGTGACCGACAGCACCACGAGCCCGCCGAGCCTCGTCTCGGTGAAGCCAGAGACCATCTGCGTGATCGGCGGCGGGATCATCGGCTCGTGGACCGCGCTGCACCTCGCGGAGGCCGGCGTCGACACGATTCTGTTGGAGCAGTTTCCCCTGCCCCACACGCGTGGGAGCTCCCACGGCGCTTCACGGGCCTTTCGTTTCCTGGGGGACGACACCGTGGACCGGTTGGACTACTCGCTGGAGCGCTGGCTGGGGCTGGAGAACGACTTCGGACAGGAGCTCTACGCACGCACCGGCCTCCTGAACTTCGGGCCCTCCGGTGATCCCTGGCTGGAACGGCACATGGACATCCTGGCGCGTGCCGACAAGCCGTACGACTGGCTGGACGCCGAGCAGATCCGCGTGCGCTTTCCTCAGATTCGCTATCCGGACGAGTGGGGCGCGACGTGGGACCCGAATGGCGGCGTGCTCCTGGCCCACCGCTGCCTGGCCGCGGTGCAGTCGCGCCTACAAGCGCTGGGGGGGCACATCGTGGCCGCGCAGGCCGTCGAGATCCGAGACGAGACCGACGGCAGCGTCCGTATCGAAGCCCGAAGCGCGTCGGGCACGAAGGTGGAGCGCGTCCACTGCGCCCGCGCCGTCGTGGCGGCCGGGCCGTGGACGGGTGACCTCATCCCGGATGTGCGACGCCTCCTGACGACCTACGCCATCCCGGTCACCTATTGGCGCGACACCTCGGGAGCGTGCAGCGTGGCGAACGGCTTCCCGATCCTCTACAACGCCCGACTGACGGACGTGTACGCGCTGCCGACTCTGGAATATCCCGGCCTGGTGAAGGTCCTGTTTCACGGAGGTGCCGAGGCGAGGCCAGAGGCTCGCGACGCGTCCGACCGTGGACCCTACGTCGAGGCGGTGCGTGCCTACGTTCAGCGACATCTGCCGCCGCTGGACCACCGGGGGCCGGCGATCGAAGAGAGCTGCATGTACACCTGTACGCCGGACGGAGAGCCCGTCCTCGACCGTCTGGGCGGCGGCATCGTGGTGGGATGCGGCTTCTCGGGCAGCGGTTTCAAGCACAGCCCCGCGACCGGTCGCATGCTCGCCGCCCTCGCGCTCGGAGAGGAATCGAGCTTGCCGGTCGGCTACCAGATGTCCAAGTACGCGCGGAGCAGGTTCTCGGGGCGGCGCAGGGAGCCGTCTCCGGACTGAAAGCTCCTACGATCCGTCCCGCGCCTGGGCCTGCGGAAAGCCCGCAACCCTCTTGATGAGACCGTCGGGCGAGGCGCGAACGAGGTTGAAGCCCTCTACGGCGCCGCCGGGTCCGGTGCTCCGCCAGCCGACCAGCGCCTCACCTCTGCAGATCCGGACGTCGCCGGTCGCCTCGATGCTCCAACCCGGCATGAACCGGAAGCACATCATGATGTGCTGACTCAAGAGGTCGACACCACGCGCGTCCGCCCACTCATCGCGGAACTCGACGTCTTCCGCGCAGCAGCTCTCGAGCAGCTCCAGACGCCGCTCGTCATCTTGCTCGTTCCACGCCGAGAACCAACCTGCCAGCGTTCGCTCCAAGCCGGCTTCGAGGTCCCTGCGGTTCGCGAACAGAGCCATCCTGCCGAGGTGGAACCCCCACCCGCTCGCATGTTGCGCCGCCTCGTCCGTCGTGGGGAGCTGTCCGTGCACGACCTGGACACGGCAGCCGTCGCCCTCCGCCGTGACCTCGAAGGACACCCTCGAAGACCCCGCGGGGAAGCCCTCGGCCTGCGGCCCCTCCTCCACACCCCAGGTCAGCTCGAGTCGTCTGGCGGCCGGATCGACCGAGATGATCTCACCCGCGACCACCGTGGCAAACTGCGGAAACTCGGCCCGAAACGAGCTACCGGCGTCAAGCTCGAACGTCACGATCCCATCCATCCAGCTGGAGAACAAGGCTGGCGTCGTGAGAATGCTCCACACGGTCTCCGGGCTGGCCTCGACGCTCCGCGAGAGGTCGATGATCGGGGATTCGGTTGCTTCGGTCACACTAAGCTCCTCGTCTCATGGCACCGGGCCAGGTCGCCCGCAGGTTCAGGTGTCCTGCTCGAGGCGCTTCGCCATGGCGGCAAGGGCATCGAGCCTTTCGGACCAAAACGACTCCAGGACGATGGCCAGCGCGCCCATGTCGGCCTTCGTCGCCCGGTAGAAGCGGCGCCTGCCTTCGGCCCGGACGCGGACCAACCCCGCGGCACGCAGCTTCGAGAGATGCTGAGAAACGGCCGCGATACTCAC
>JBDHDM010000595.1:0-2289 GCA_039591515.1 Gemmatimonadota bacterium
GTCCGTCGTCGCCTCGAAGTCCGCCCGCGCGACCTCGACCCCGTCGGAGGCGCTTTCGCTCACCGTGCCGCCCTGAATCCCGGATTCGCTCAGAAACGTGCGGCTGGCGGCACCCGGCTCGGTCCCCTCCTCCGACACGCTCAGCATCACGACGGCATCCTCGGCCGGGGCGATCGCCGCCACGATCGCGCGCTGGTTCACGGTGTTCCACCCCGCCGGGAAGGTGAGCTCGAAGGCCAGCTCCGGATGCAGGAACCGCTGCCCCTCGAAGTACCCGGCCCGCGGGTTGTCGCCGAAAACGATGCCGTCGATCATGTCGAGGTACCGGTCGCGATTGACCGTCCCGTCGCGGGACACCCCCGTCGCGGCGATCTCCTCGCGCATGGCCGCCTCGCGGTTCTCCGGGAGCGGGTGGGTCATCTGCCACTCGGGGAGGCTACCGGCGCGGCCCCCGGAAGCCTGGCCGAGCATCTCGAACACGCCGATCATCGCGTCGGCGTCGTAGCCGAGGCGCGAGATGTAGCGCAGCCCGAGCCGGTCGGACTCGGACTCGTCGCCGCGCGAGTACGAGAGATTCAGGAGTTGGAGCCCGGCCACCGCGACGCCGCCGTACTGACGGAAGCCCTCGGACACGACCATCCCGACGCCGACCCCGATCTGCTGGATCTGCTGTCGGCTCATCTGGCTCGCGCTGTGCCTGGCCGTCACGTGGCCGATCTCGTGCCCGAGCACGCCGGCCAGCTCGGCCTCGGACTCGAAGTGCGCGAGGATCCCGCGCGTCACGTAGATGAAACCGCCGGGGAGCGCGAAGGCATTGACGATGGGATCGTCGACCACCTTGAACGACCACGGAAGCTGCGGGCGCTCCGAGACCTCCGCGAGCCCTGCCCCCAGGTCCGACACGTACGCCTGGAGCTCGGGGTCTTCCACGAGTCCGTAGGACTGGCTGATCGACGGGTCGGCATCGCGACCCATCGCGATCTCCTGACTCTCCGAGACGAGCATGAACTCCCGCTCCCCCGTGGCCGGGTTCACGGCGCACGAGGTGAGCGTGAGCAGGCTGAAGAGTACGGCGACTCGAGTCCTCATCGGTTCCCCCCCATCGGTAGACTTCTCCGAAGCGCTGTTGGCTTGGCCCCTCGTAACGGTAGCAGACCGCCGTCCCCGTCCGGAAGCACCTGAGGACCCTGGCGCCGTCAGAGGGATACCAAGATCGTTCATCCCGTCCACTTCCCCGTCGCGAAGAGCCCGTGACCCTCTCGAGTCTGGACACCGCCCCGATCCGACCGCTGCGCGTGCTGACGCTGCTTCTCGCCGGCGCCGCCGCGGCGTGCAGCGGAGGGCCCGCAGCGGACACGATCGAGCGCGAAGTCTTCATCGCCACCTACGTGGACCTCCGAATCGCCGCATTCGACACCGACAGCGGGCGGGTCGCCGCGGCGGAAAAGGACGAGATCCTGACCCGTCACGGAGTCAGCGAGGAAGACCTCACGGCCTTCGCCGAGGTGCACAGCGCCGATCTCGAGTTCATGCGGGACGTATGGAACGAGGTCGAAGCGCAGCTCGACCAGGAAGGCGGCGACACGACCGGAGCGGCCCCGAGCCAGGGCTGACAGTCCCTCAGGTCGCGAAGTTCACGCCCAGGGCGAGGGCATCGCGGTCCCCGAACGTCGCGCCAAACCTGATCGTCCAGCCCGACGAGAGCAGGATGTCGAGGCCGAGGTCGAACGCGCCCCCGAAGTTCACGTTGTCTTCGTCCACGTCCGAAATGTCGAGAACGACGTGGCCCCCTCCATACGGGCTGAGGACGACGTCGTCGGCCTCACCGGACCACCCGACGAGCACGCCCGCCGGAATCGATAGGACCGCGAAGTCACCGAAGCCGGCGCCGGCGCCCGACCACCACATCAGGTCGAGCGGAGCATCCTCGATATTGCGGGCGAGAAACCCCGACACGTCGACGCCCCCCGCGATGGCGATCCCGTCTCCGGCAGGCCGATCCGCCAACCCGATCCGGTAGCCGAGCCCGACCGGTCCGGCGTCGTGCCGGAAGGTGACGAGGCCACCGAGGTCGCCGACCGCAGGAGCGAGCATGTACGCGCTGATTCCCGCCGGTGTCGCGTGATTGACGAGCGGCGGAGCGTCCCAGAGGATCTGCGCCGAGACCGCTGGTGCGTAGACGACGCAAAGGCAGAGAGCGAGGGCGTTCGAGACCGACCGGGGCTTTGCGCGCACTGGAGTCCTCACGGGGATCGATGGTAACCTTGCTGTCCGTCCATCTGGGCGAGT
>JBDHDM010000596.1:0-2274 GCA_039591515.1 Gemmatimonadota bacterium
ATCGCAAGGTGGCCAAGCTCGCGCAGGACATGGCCACGGCCCTGCGGGAATTGGAGGAGGGGACCGGCGCGCCCGATGCCGCCGCCCCGACGGTCTACCTCGCGGAATGCAGCTACGACCGGTGGGACGCTCGCGAGAGCCTGGCAAGCGAGCTCGAGGCCCACGGGGTCCGGGTGATGCCTGAACGTCGGCTGCCGATCGAGGAGGCCGAGTTCGTGGCAGAGGCTCGGGAGTCCTTGTCGCAGGCCCAACTCTCCATCCACCTGGTCGGAGCCTTGTACGGAGCGGTCCCCACCGGCCCCGGAGAGACGTCCATCGTCGAGCTCCAGAACGAGCTGGCAGCCGATGCCGCGAGGGGCGGGACTCTCGAGCGCATCATCTGGGTGCCGCGTGAGGCGCAGAGCGAAGAATCGGAGCAGAAGGCGTTCCTTCGGCGCCTTCGCGAGGACCCGGCCGCACAGGAGGGCGCCGACGTCGTGACGGGCGACATCGAGGAATTGAAGACGGTCATCCACGCCACACTCGAGCGCCTCCGCGCCCGACGGGCGACCCATGCCGCCGACGACCAGGCCGCGGAAAACCGACCACCCCAGGTCTACGTCATCTGCACCGAAGAAGACCGCATGGAGACCGTGCCCCTGATGAAGGCCCTGACGGAGCAAGGATTCAAAGGGAGGCTGCCGGTCTTCACGGGTGATGCGTCGGAAGTGCGGACAGCGCGAGAGGCCCTCCTCGCCGAATCCGACGCGGTCGTCATCTACTACGGGGCCGGGGACGAAGCGTGGCGCTTCAGCCAGGAGCGTGAGCTCGAGAGACGAGCCGCGCTAGGAGACGTTTCACAACTCCTGGCCACTCGCACGGTGCTGGCTCCGCCCATGACGCCCGACAAGGAGATGATGGCGGCGCTGGCTGAGCCCGGAGTCGTGGACGCAACCGGCGGTCTGGTCGACGAAGTGCTCGCGGATCTGATCTCCGCGCTCGGCGGCACCGAGCGGCCGGGCACGTGAGCATCAACCCGTACCCGGGGCTGCGGCCGTTCAGAAAGGGCGAGGAGCACCTCTTCTTCGGGCGAGAGCGCGAGATCGATGCCATGATCGACGTGCTCGCGGCCCAGCGCTTCCTCGCGGTGGTCGGGGCGTCGGGGAGCGGGAAGTCCTCGCTCGTGGAGGTGGGCCTCAGGCCCGCGCTGCACCAGGGGCTCATGTCGTCGGCTGGGCCGCTCTGGCGCCTGCTCAAGCTCAGTCCCGGCGGAAGCCCCGTGCGATCCTTGGCCCAGGCCCTGATCAGCGACGGGGAGCTGTTTCCACACCTGGGCGGTGCGGGCTACTCGGCCGAAGCCGCCATGGAGGCCAATCTCCGCCTGTCGAAGCGCGGCCTCGTGGACGCCCTCGGGCAAGCGCACCTCGGTCCGAGGGAGAACGTCCTGATCTTCGTGGACCAGTTCGAGGAACTGTTCCGGTACGCTTCCGCTGCCGGCGGGACCGATGGCCTCACGACTCGGCAGGAGGCGGTGGCCTTCGTCAACCTGCTGCTGGAGGTGCCGCGGCAGACGGACCACCGGTTCTATGTGGTCCTGACGATGCGATCGGACTTCCTGGGCGACTGCGCTCGATTCGACGGCCTGCCCGAGGCCGTCAACAAGGGCCAATACCTCGTGCCCAGGATGACCCGCGAGGAGCGCAGATCCGCCATCGTGGGGCCGGCACGGGTCGGCGGTGCGGACGTCTCTCCGGTGCTCGTCACCCGGCTTCTCAACGACGTGGGCGACGACCCCGATCAGCTCTCGATCCTCCAGCACGCCCTCAATCGGACATGGTCCAGATGGGAAGGGAAGGGCCCTCTGACCGTGAAGCAGTACGAGGACGTGGGCACGATGACCGACGCGCTGGACCAACATGCGGAAGAGGCGTACGCGGCCCTCGAGAGCCCGGATCTGGAGGCGTTGTGCGAGAGGGTCTTCAGGGCGCTCACGGACAAGGCGACCGATCCCCGGGGGGTCCGCCGACCGACCCGCTTCGACAGGCTCTGCGAAATCGTCGGCGCGCCGCCCGGTGAGGTCCGACGCGTTCTGCACGAGTTCCGCACTCCCGACCGCCCGTTCCTATTGCCCGCTCTTCAGAGAAGCAGGGAGACACCGACCCGCTCCAGGACGACTCTGTGGTCGACATCTCTCACGAGAGCCTTCTTCGCGTCTGGAAGCGGCTTCAGGATTGGGCGGACGAGGAGGCCAGGTCCGCCCAGATCTTCCGCGACCTCGCTTACGACGCCGAACAG
>JBDHDM010000597.1:0-2271 GCA_039591515.1 Gemmatimonadota bacterium
GCCCGCTCGTGTCGATGCGTGCGCCCGACGCATCCGAACCGGTGCAGCTCCTTTCCGAGAGCGTCAGGCACGACTTCCTCCCGACCCTCGGCCTGGACGTGCTCGATGGCCGAGGCTTCGAGCTGTCCGACGAAGGACTCGTCGACCGGATTCTGATCAACCAGTCGGCGGCCGGCCAGCTCTTCCCGGCAGGGGACGCCGTGGGAGGAACGTTGTTCCAGCTCGTGGGGGATCAGGAGCGGCCGCTTCAGGTCGTCGGCGTGGTCTCGGATTCGAAGATCAGGGACCTCCTCGCGGACCCCGAACCTGCGGTCTTCACCCTCTTCGACGATGTCACCTGGCCGACGTCCAACTCGCTGATCATCCGCACACGCGGAGATGCTACGGCCAGAATGGCCGGGGATCTGAGACGACTCCTGAGCGAGTACGCCCCGCACATGACGATCATCAACGTCGTGGCGTTCAACGAGATCATCGGGGGAGCGCTGTACGCGCAGCGAATGAACGCGGAACTCTTCACCGGGACGGCGCTGCTGGGTCTGGCGCTCGCCTGTGCCGGGATCTTCAGCGTCGTGAGCCTGAGCGTGAAGCGGCGTCGTCGCGAGATCGGGATCCGGAAGGCAATGGGCGCCACGGAGACGCGGATTCGGTACCACATGATGGGGCGTGCGCTTACGCCCGTCGTGATCGGCTGTGCGATCGGCCTCGGTGTGTCCCTGCTGGGAGCCCGGCTGGTGGAGAGCCTCCTCTTCGGGGTGTCGCCGCTCGACCCGGCGGCCATCGGGTTCGGCGTCCTCGGTCTCCTCACAGCGTCCGCCGGAGCCGCCGCCATTCCGGCGTGGCGTGCCAGCCGCGGCACGGTCGGGGACGCACTTCGAGCCTGACCGCGCGAACGCGCACCCCGAAACGAGCTGTTCGCCCTTCCGTATCAGATGTTCGTCGGGGAGTCTCGGGCGAGAGGTGCGGCTGTGCGTGGGGGTTGGGTGTGGGTCCTGAGCGCCTTCGGCGCGTTCTGTTCGCCCCTGCAGGGTCAGGCGACCGTCTCCGACGCGTTCTCCGGTCTGTACGTGGGCGCCGAGGCCGGAGGCGTTAGTTACAACACGGACATCACCTTCGATGGTGTCGACGACCCCGCTGGTCGGGGCGCCTTCGGCTACGGCGCCTTCGTCGGATACAACCACGGGTTCGGGGCCTGGTTGGTCGGCGCAGAGGCGACCGTGACCGGCGCCACGGAGCCGGATCCGTACACGTTCGATCCTGTCCGGACGGGGTTCGAGGAGCTGGACCTCCGACGCGGCACCGGCGTGGGCCTGGAAGCGCGGGCGGGCCGGGTGGTCGCTGGCCGTGTTCTCATCCATGCGATCGCCGGGTACGCCGTGGCCACGCAACAGGTCTATCTCGATGAGGTGCCGCTATCCCAATTCCCATCCGGGTCCGCGAGCGAGACGTTTGGTACGGTCCTGCTCGGAGGCGGCATCGACGTGCCGCTCTCCTCGAAGGTGGGCTTTCGGTTCGTCTTCCGATCACTCGGCGGCCACGACCTCTCGGCAGAAGACTTCGGTTCGGTCGTGCCCGATGCCGGACTGACGTTTCTCGATGTCGAGCCCGGCCAGCACCAGTTCATGTTCGGCCTCCGATACGGCCTGTAGTGATGGAGACAGTGGGCTGGACGTCGATCCTGCCGCCGATCCTCGCGATCGGCCTCGCGCTGAAGACGCGCGACGTCTTCGTCTCGCTCTCCACCTTCATCTGGCTCGGGTGGACGATCCTGTCCGGATGGAACCCGGCGGCCGGACTCGTCGCCGGCGTCTCGACGCTCTTCGCCGCAGTGACCGAGCCCGGAAACGCGAAGACCCTCGCCTTCTCGGCACTGATCGGCGGGATCATCACGCTCACCCAGGCATCGGGCGGCGTGCACGGTTTCGTACAGTGGGCGGAGAGTCGCCGAGGCGGGATGAACCGTAGGCGGGTAAACCTCGCAGCGGTCGCCGTCAGCATGGTGCTCTTCATCGAGTCGAACTTCGGCCTTCTCGTGTCGGGATCGGTGATGCGGCCGCTCGCCGACCGCGCAGAGGTGTCACGGGAGAAGCTTGCCTACCTGCTCGACTCGACGTGCGCACCCAAGCAGCTGCTCATCCCGATCAACGCGTGGGGGGCATACGTCGTGGCCCTTCTGGCGGCCGAAGGGCTCCCAAGGGCGAACGCGGTCCTGGTCACGTCGCTGCCACTCAACTTCTACGCGATCGTAGCACTGGTGCTCGCGGCCGGTGT
>JBDHDM010000598.1:0-2264 GCA_039591515.1 Gemmatimonadota bacterium
CACGACCTCTCGAAGAAGGGTGACGTGTTATGGCCCGAGCTCATCGAGCGGGCGATTGGCCGGCCCCCGGTGCCCATTCCGCTGTCCGACATGGTCTACCAGGTCGCGGCTCACAGCGCCCACCACCGTGCCCAGGTCAATCGCCGTATTCGAGAGCTCGGCGGTGACCCGCCGTTCATCGACTACGTGGCTTGGGCGTGGCTCGGCGACCCGTTGCCCAACTGGGGGTGACCCGAGGCCGCCGCGACGCCCATCGCCTTTCCCCCTGAGCCACTAGGCACCAGCCGTAGCTTCGATCTCGACGAGCAGCTCGGGGACTGCCAGGGAATTCACACCGAGAAGCGTCTGCGGTGGCATCATTTGCGCCTCCCCGATCCAGGAGGCGTACACGTCGTAGTTCTCCAGGAAGCCGGCGACGTCCGTCGTGAAGAACCGCAAGGAGAGGATGTTGCCCCGAGTCATCCCGGCCTGCTCGAGGATGGCGTCGATGTTGGCGAGCGCGGATCCGATCTGTCCCCTCATATCGCCGACGTGCACGACGCGGATTCCCATCTCCGCAGTCGCGTCGGCCTCGAGCGCGACCTGACCGGAAAAGTGCACATGACGTGTGAGTCCCTCGACGACCTCGGCTTGGTTCATGCTGAACGCGAGGCCCCATTCGGAAGGGTTGATCGGCGTACGGTTCAAGGCTCTGCCCCTTTTTTTTGGGATGGTGATGGAGGAAGGAAGGGCGCTCCAGGAAGCGCCGCTCGTCGGCGTGTGATCAGTACCGCGTGCGTGGCGGGACGGCAACGCAGCTCCTCAGCCGGCTCCGATCGACGGTCGGTTCAGCCAGAAGAACACGAAGGTCCAGGCGAATCCGATCGCCGCGTAGGGCAGGTGGAAGCGCTTCGACTCCGTCCCCATGGCGACGAGCGCCCCGAGGAGGAGGCACATCCGAAGGCTGACGTATCCCACCCCGAGGTCCAGCACGTTGTCCCAACCCTTCACCGCGGAGTCCGCGAAGTCGACGACGATCAGCAGGATCACGCCGCCGAAGTGGCTCACGTCGTCGAGGTCGCTCGGAATGAGGACCACACACATCAGATACAGCGTGACCGAGTAGAGGATCAGAAAGATGAAGACCAGGAGGCTCCACTCGAACCGGGTGGTCCAGGCGTAGCTGTACCACCAGAAGAACACGATCCAGCTGAAGATGTGCGCGACCCAAAACAGGTGCGCGGCGTCCATGTGAATCGGTGAACCGTGCCCGGCGAGACGATGCACGATGCGCCCGAGTCCGGAGAGGAGGTGTGTGATCGCCAGGCCGAGCACGATGGCGGGCGGGATCATCACATACTCGAACAGGCTCACTCTCGATCACACCTCGAGCGGCAGACCCCGATCGCGGGCCGATTTCCGGTGGCGGAGCCAAGATGCACCGGCCGCGCCATGTGCGCGACCGCTCATGGGCCCGGATTGAAGAGGAAGAAATCGTAAATGGCCCGTGACACCTGAGCGATCGCGCGCTCGCGCTGGGGGACCGGGACGTCGGAGTCCTTCACGAAGACGACCGTGACGACGTGCCCGGCGTCCCCGGGCAGATAGATGATCCCCACGTCGTTCGTCGTGGCACCGATCGTGCCGGTCTTGTGCGCAACCGTCGTGTTCGGCGGCAGGAGTCCCTTGATCCGCTCCGTGCCCGTTTCGACCCGCTCCAGGACGTCGATGAGCAGCTCCGTGCTCTCGGGACTGACGGCTTCACGATCCCAAGTGCGCCGGAGCAGGTGCGCCATCGCCCGCGGCGTCGAGTTGTCCTTCGGGTCCCGAGCGAAGGCTTCGGCGGCGTCCGGGTCGGCCTCCTCCCCGCGCTGCTCCGCGAGCTTGCGCCACTCCTCCGGCGTGACACGGCCGTGCTCCGGAAGGTCGATGCCGACGAAGTCGCCGATCAGCACGGACGTGGGCCGATCCACACGGATTCCATCGGCCCCGAGGGAGCGCATCCGTTCCGTGACCTCGGCTGGCCCCCCTGCCGCTTCGAGTACCAGGTCGGTCGCGCTGTTGTCGCTGATGAGGAGCATGAGCTCCATCAAGTTGTGGAGCGAGAGCACGACTCCCGGGTCGTCCAGGAGGTTCGCGATGGTTCCGCTCCCCGGGTGGAGGTCTTCTCGGCCCAGCTCGACCATGTCGGAGAGCGAGATCTCCCCGCGGTCGACGCGGCTCAGGAGCTGGACGGCGATCGGCACCTTGTAGGTGCTCGCCATGGGGAAGGACTCGTCGGAGTT
>JBDHDM010000599.1:0-2254 GCA_039591515.1 Gemmatimonadota bacterium
CTGCGCACACATCTGAAGCCAGTGCGGCGTCTTGATCTCGGTCTGGATCGTGAGCGACCGCCCCCGACGCGACGCGCTGGCCGCGAGTAGTGCCGCACCCAGGGCGAGGACGGCCGCAGCCGCGAAGAAGCTGCTTCTGACGACCGCGTGCCCCCCCACCTGCGGGAAGACGGCGGTGCAGGCCGCGAGCCCGACGGCGAAGCCGACGGGAACCAGCGCGGCCGAGGATATGGGAAGCCGCTTTGGAATGACGGAATCTCCTTTGTCCGTGCCCCGGATCGGCCCGAAAGGTAGGGCCGGCTCCACAGCGGGGGGAGTAGGGAAACACCCTAACTTCGGGCGCAGTCATCGTCCCTGGAGTCGCCGCCTCGCACGTCTTGCGCGTGTGTCGGCCGCGTGCACTATACCCGTCCCTTTCCATACGACGCAGGCCACTCCCATGTCGCTCGGCTCGCCGCTCCGCTCTGCCCTTTTCGCGACCGTCTTCCTCGGGGCGCCTTGCTCTCCGCTCGGGGCGCAATCGCCCGATCTCGATGCGCTCCTCTCCGGACTCGAGTACCGGGAGATCGGTCCGGCCCTCATGGGAGGCCGAATCTCGGACCTCGCCGTCGTGGAGTCGAAGCCCCAGCTGTTCTTCATCGGCACGGCGACGGCCGGCGTCTGGAAGACGGAGAACCACGGCACGTCTTGGACACCCCTCTTCGACGACCAACCGACGAGCTCGATCGGCGATGTGACGCTGCACCAGGCCAATCCGAACCTCGTATGGGTCGGCACCGGAGAGCCGCAGAACCGCCAGTCGTCGCCGTGGGGCAACGGGGTGTACACGTCGTCCGACGGGGGCGCGACGTGGGCGCACATGGGGCTGGAAGAGACCCGGCACGTCAGCCGGATCCTCATCCACCCCCGTGACCCCGACATCGTGTACGTCGCGGCGGTCGGTGACCTGTGGGCGGCGAATCCGGAGCGCGGTGTCTACAAGACCACCGATGGCGGTCAGACGTGGGACCTCGTGTTGTACGTCGACGAGCACACCGGAGCGATCGACCTCGCCATGGACCCCGCGGACCCCGGGACGATCTTCGCCGCGATGTATCAACGGCGTCGGACGGGCTTCGGCTTCAACGGTGGCGGCCCGGGGAGCGGGCTCTATCGAACCCTCGACGGTGGTGAAACGTGGGCGGAGCTCAGCGAAGGCCTCCCCGAGGGCGACAAGGGCCGCATCGGAATCGACGTATTCCGCGGTGACGGCAACCTCGTCTACGCACTCGTGGAGGCGGACGCACGGGACGCCGACCAGGGGTTTGGCGGCCGAAACGGGCCGAGCCGGAGCGGTCTCTTCCGCTCGACGGATCGAGGATCGACCTGGGAGAAGATGTCCGACACGCACCCACGTCCGATGTACTACTCGCAGGTCCGGATCGACCCGGGCAACCCGGATCGGATCTACGTGCTCGGGAGCGCCCTCATGGTATCGGACGACGGCGGGCGCACGTTCCGAAGCGACGGTGCGACGCAGATCCACGTCGACCACCATGCGCTCTGGATCAACCCGAACGATCCCGACCACCTCATCCTCGGCAGCGACGGGGGCGTCTCGGCCTCCTGGGATGGCACCGGCCACTGGCGGATGTTCGACAACATCGCGCTCGGCCAGTTCTACACGATCGCCTACGACATGCGGGATCCGTACTTCGTGTGTGGCGGGCTCCAGGACAACGATCCGTGGTGCGGCCCGTCCAACACCCGGTCCTTCCACGGCATCCGCAATCAGGACTGGTACGAGACGGCGTACGGCGACGGCTTCTGGACGGTCGTGGACCCGACCGACTCCACGATCGTGTTTTCCGAGTCGCAGGGGGGGAACATGAACCGGTACGACCTCATCACCGGGGAAAAGACGCCGATGCGTCCGATCACGGGGCCCCGCGAAAACGGGGACACGGCGAAGGCGTATCGCTTCAACTGGAACAGCCCTCTCCTGATCTCCCGGCACGACCCTGCGACGATCTATCTCGGCGGCAATTACCTCATGCGATCTCGGGACCGAGGCATGTCGTGGGAAGAGGTCGGTGGATTCGACCTGACCAAGCAGATCGACCGCGACACGCTCGAGATCATGGGCGTCTCGGGAAGCGAACCGATGATGTCGATCCACGACGGGATCTCCACCTACGGCAACCTCCCTGTCGTCAGCGAGTCGCACGATTCCCCCGACGTCATCTGGGCCGGCACGGACGACGGCAACGTCCAG
>JBDHDM010000600.1:0-2251 GCA_039591515.1 Gemmatimonadota bacterium
ATCGCCACCATCGCGGTCGGGGCAGCGGACGGCGTGGCCCAACAACGCCGGACGGTCACGGTCGAGGACATGTTCCGCTTCGCGAGTGTCTCCTCGCCCGCCGTGAGTCCCGACGGCACCGAGGTGGCCTACGTCGTGTCCACGAGCGACCTCGACGCCAACGAGTCACGATCCGACGTCTGGCTGGTGCCTCTGGCCGGGGGAGCGCCTCGGCGCATGACGTCGCACGAATCGTCGTCGTCGGCACCCGCGTTCCGGCCCGATGGCCGCTACCTGACGTTTCTGGCCACCCGCGGAGAGGGCGCGGCCCAGCAGGTCTGGGCCCTCGATCGACGGGGCGGGGAGGCCCGCCCTCTGACCGACGTGGAGCAGGGGGTACGCGCGTACGCGTGGGCCCCGGGCGGGGAGCGTCTCGCCCTCCTGATGCGCGACGACGAGCCCGACCGAGAGGACGGCACGCCGCCACCGCCCTGGGTGGTCGATCGGCTGCAGTTCAAGCGCGACTACCAGGGCTACCTCGATCGGCGGCGTACACACGTCTACACCCTCGAGCTGTGGAGCGGGGTGCTGACGAAGCTCACGGGTGGGGACCACGACCACTCGTCGATGGCCTGGTCACCCGATGGATCGCGCCTCGCGTTCGTGAGCAACCGGACGACGGAGCCGGACGCCAACTACGACACCGACGTGTGGATCGTGGACGCCACGGGCGACTCCGTCGACGGGTCTGGCGAGGTCGGGGCCGCGCTCGAGGTCGTGCGGGTCGGCGACGGGTCCGACGAAGCGCCCAGGTGGAGCCCCGACGGGACGACGCTGGCGTGGCTGGCCTCGCTTCGTCCGGAGGTCGGCGGCTACGCCATGTCCCACCTCGCCGTCGGGACTCCCGATGGCCCGCCGCGCATCCTCACCGAGGCGCTCGACCGGAGTGTGGGGTCGCCGCGCTTCTCCGAGGACGGGCGCCGGGTGCTGGCCGTCCTGGAGACGGACGGAGCCGAGCATCTCGTCGACATCGCCGTCGACGGGTCCGAGATCGAGACCCTCGTGGGCGGAGCGCGGAGCGTGCACTCGTTCGAGCCCGTGCCCGGCGGTGGAGCGGTGGTCGTGGCGAGCACCCCGGATGCGCCCGGCGAGCTCTGGCGGGTCGAGGAGTCCGGAGCGACGCATCGCCTCACCGACCACAACGACGCGCTGATCGCCGAGCTCGAGCTGGGGCGCGTCGTGCGTGAGCAGGTCACGGCCCCGGACGGCACCCGTCTCGACGCCTTCTACACCTTCCCGCCCGGGGTGGACGAGCCGGCCGGGCTGCCCACCGTCCTCTGGATTCACGGCGGCCCGATGAGCCAGGACGGATGGCGATGGCACGCTCTGCGGCACCTGTTCGCCGCGCAGGGATACGTCGTCGTGCAGCCCAACTATCGGGGCTCGCACGGCTACGGGCAGGACTTCGCGCTCGGGCTCTGGCAGGACTGGGGAGGGCCGGAGCGGGTGGACGCGATCGCGGCCGTGGATCACGCCGTCGAGCGCGGCTGGAGCGATCCGGACCGGCTCGGGGTGGGCGGCTGGTCGTACGGAGGGATCACGACGAACGCGATCATCACGCACACCGAGCGCTTCAAGGCGGCCGTGTCGGGCGCGGGTGCGGCGCTGTACGTGGCGGCCTACGGCCACGACCAGTATCAGAGGTGGTACGAGCAGGAGCTCGGC
Source organism: Gemmatimonadota bacterium (assembly GCA_039591515.1). Classification (GTDB taxonomy): domain Bacteria; phylum Gemmatimonadota; class Gemmatimonadetes; order Longimicrobiales; family Gaopeijiaceae; genus UBA2589. Next base: position 1,705 of record JBDHDM010000600.1, read on the forward strand.
CTCCCGTGGGAGAACAAGGAGCTGTGGGACCGCATCTCCACGTTCTACCGCGTCGACCGCATCACGACGCCCACCCTCTGGATCGGTGGAGAGCGGGACTGGAACGTGCCGATCAACCAGGGCGAGCTGATGTATCAGTCGATGAAGCGGCTCGGGCGCGAGACGCTCCTCGTGGTCTACCCCGGGCAGGGACACGGCGGCTTCCCCCCGGTGTACGAGTCCGACCGTTACCGGAGGTTCCTGGGCTGGTTCGGGCGATACCTGTTGGACGACGACGGCCACTGGCCGAAGTCGCCGGGCGCCGGCACCTCGGCACTGGACTCCGAGGCCGGCGTTAGCGCCCGGGACCGAGGACCACGGCGTTGATGAAGAGGAGCTGGGTCGCTTCCGAGTAGGCCCGGTAGTTCGGGTCCTCGGCGAAGCTGATGACTTGACCGCCGCCTCGCGGCTCGTGCATCAGGTACGCCTTGCTGGCGAGCTGCGGTCGTGCCTCCTCCCAGACGATGCCGCTGAGCACGAGATCCTCGAGCGCCCCGTACCGGCCGAC
>JBDHDM010000601.1:0-2246 GCA_039591515.1 Gemmatimonadota bacterium
GGCTGGGAGCCCCGTCTCGTTCTCGGGGAGCGGTGGTCTCGCCCGAGCCGGCAACGAGGGCCGATCCCGGACCCACAGGCTTCGGTGGTTTCGCCTGGCGCCCAGAACGCGTAGATGAAAGCCCTGCACCTCGCTCGGGGTCGGCGGCCTCGACCTTTCCCCAGTGCCGGCCGCCGTGCCGGGGTGGCGTCGCATGGTCCCTGAGACGAGTCGAGAGCCGGGGTGGTGAAATCGGTAAACACAGGGGACTTAAAATCCCCCGCCCGCAGGGCTTCTGGGTTCGAGTCCCAGCCCCGGCATCGCGCGTCGTCGAGTCATACCTGCGTACGTAGCGAGTCGATCGTCCGGCGTCCGTGACCCCTGTGCTGGTCCCGCCTCGAGTGTAGAGCCGGACGACGGCACTTCTTCCGAGGCCTCGGCCGCGAGCCACCTCTGGACGCGCAGCCCCGGGGAGCTTAAATCCTCCGTCCCCAACGGCCGCCAGGAAGAGCCTCGCTCCAGCGTTACACGGCCCGGTGTGCCCCGAAGTTGAAAGTCGAAGCCTTCCGTGACACACTCTTGGTGTCACGGGAGCACCAAGAAACTGAATACACGGTCGGTGCAATGAGTGAGCGCACGAAGCGCGTGGTGCAAGGACTCTGCGTCTCCCTGAAGGACGTGGCACACGCCATCGGTGTGAGCCACGACACACTGAAGGGCTGGTCTTCGGGGAGGACGGATCCGTCGCCGGCGAACCGCACGGCCCTCGCCGCGTACATGCAGGATCACGCCAAGGCGGTCGAACGGCTCGCGCAACGGCTCGAGAGGGGAGCTCGCCTCGCACCCTCGGCCGCGGGTCCCACGGGTTTCGCGCCGCCGACCCGGACGCGTGCACCCAGTCCGGGCGCTGACATCCGGCTCACGAGCGATGCGGATGCGGTCTACGTCGAGAACTCGGGATTGATGCGGGCGCTCCGGGTCCACGTGGAGTGCTACTGCGCCTCGGGTCGATCCGTTTTCGCGCCCGAAGATCGGACGCTCCCGATCCGTGAGCTCGAGCCGGGCGCCCGGATCCGCGTGCCGGCCCGCTTCAGCCTGGCGTGTGCGCCTCCTCTGACCGCGAGGATCCGCTGGCGGAGTCCGCGAGGCGAAGCGGTCGAGCGTTGGGTCGTGATCCGTGCGAACGCGCCGGTGCGATCGGAACCCGTCGGGCGATCGGCTCTCGCGGCGGGTCGTATCTAGCGGACGATCGTGACCAGGAAGCCCACGATGTCGCCGGATACCCCCTCACCGAGCCCCCGCACGAGTAGGGTGTAACGACCCTCGAGAGCGAGGGCCGTGTCGGCGACCAGGGTAATGAAGGTCGAGTCACCGGCCACGAGCGTCGAGTCGAGCTGAGTCGAGAGTCCGTCGGGGGCCCCACCGACGGCGAGCTCGACGGGACCCGCGAAGGGCGCGATGCGCGCGATCCCCACGGTCGCGATGGAGGTGCCGCCCAGCGTCATGCCGACGGGATTCGGAGCGACCCCGAGCGCAAAGCCACCGGCCGACGTCACGTCGAGCGACAAGGTCGTCGAGGTCGACGCGACCCCCGGCCCCGTCGCCGTGACGACGACGTCGCTGCTCCCGACCTCCGCGACCACGGACGCTTCGAGCTCGAGCGTGGCCGAACCGGATCCGCCGTCGATCGCCTCGGTCGAAACGGTGACTCCGCTGGGCGCTCTCTCCGCGAAGACGGTGACCGTCTCGGTGTAACCGCCCGTGCTCTCGAGCATCACCTCGACCGTGGCTTCTTCGCCCTGGGACATGGTGAGCGCACCCGGGCTCACCGAGATCGTGATGTCCTGGGGGTCGCCCGGCTCGACGGGGTCGTCGTCGCCACATGCGACGAGCAGGAGTGAGGCGAGGAGGATGACCGGTCCAGGGACGAGGAGACGGAGTGTGCGCATGGGTGGGTGATGTTTGAGGGGTCCAGATCAGGCCACACGGGTTTCGCCGCAGCGGAAGATACCCACCGGCCGGGCGGCCGTGTATCCCTCGACGTGAGCCCCCCCACGGCACCATTGTACTGCTATCTGCGACCTGTGTGCCCTATTTTGATGCATGGCAACGGAGCTTCTGATTCTGGCGACGGGACCCGCGTCGGCGGCGTTGAGGGAGCTCGCGCCCGCGCCGGACCTTCGCGTCGACGTCGTGGACACGGTCTCCGAGATGCTGGGGAGGCTCCAGACGCAGCCGTGGGATGCGACCCTGCTCTCTTTGTCGTC
>JBDHDM010000602.1:0-2238 GCA_039591515.1 Gemmatimonadota bacterium
CGTGCGGATGCCGAGCTCGATGCTCCCGGAGAAGGTCCCTTCCGAAGTCGCCTTCGAAGTCCCGCCAGACCGAATGGATGTGATTGGCCCCGTTCTGGACGTTGTCGTATTCGATGAGGAAGGTCGGGCCTTGGATCCGATAGTAGTGCGGTGACCGCTTCTCGAGACCGCCGGCCCAGGCGAAACGAATGTCGTCGACATCCGACGCGCTGATCCGGGCTCGGCGGGCCGCGGCGAGGTCGTCGGCCATCGGCGACAGATAGAGGTCGATCAGCTCCATGAGATCTCGCCGCTGCTCGGGCGTCAGTGAGGCCGCTCGAATCCCCTGGTCCGCCAGCCGCTCGGCAACACTCTCGGCAGCCGTCACGATATCGCGAGGTGCGTCCGCGTCGATCAGCGCCTCGGCCTGCTGATCGGCGCTCAAGGAGCGCATCAAGGCTCTGGCCACGTCCTCCCGTTCGCCGAGCACGCGGCGACCGCGCTGTGGTCCGTCCTCGACGTCCGCAGGATTCGCTCCCATGAACGCCGGTGCGGCGACCGACGCCGAGCCACCCGCGAGCGAGAAGTGGAGCGACACGTGGTGACCCTCGAAGCGCCATGCCCACGTGTTCTCCGACCCGGGGTTCCCGAAGACGGCGAGGTAGTACTCGTCCGAGTCCCGGGCGAAGCGCCCGCCGCCCTCGAGCGCCTGCAGCACGTCCTCGAGCTCCATGATCTGAGTCGTGGTCAGGTAGCCCGCCTGGCTGAGTCCCGACTGCAGGAGTGCATGCGCCGCAGCACGTTGAGGGTCGTCCATCTCGGCGAGGACGACGCCCGAGCGGGGGAACATCTCCGGAGGGATGAAATGGAACTGCTCCCGTCTGTCGGAGTCGAACGGCAACAGCGCCCGTCCGCGCTGCTCGTCGGTCAACGTCGCGAGAAACGTGCTCGCCGCTTCTGCCATGCGTGCGGCGTCGCGCGCCTGCGGTCGACCCGCCCACCCGACGAGGAGGATCACGATCAGAAGCGGGGCGGCGCGGTGGTGGCTTCGGCGACTCATGTGCATCCCCCGGAAGAACGGAGCGGGCTGGCGCTACGTCCGATAGCACCGACGCCGGAGCTCGGCAAGCTGCGCTCGTGTCGGACGACCCTCAGAGTAGGGTGGAAGAAAGGAGATCCTGGTTGAATCCCACGATCAACATGTCTCCGGTCTTCAAGACCGGTGCCCGGAGCTTTCCCGAGCGCCCCAGCATCATGGCGAGGAGGTCCTCGTCGCTCGGGCGCTCCGTGCCGAGGTCGAAGCTCACGACCTTGCGACCCTTGGCAACGTGGAGGTGCCGCACACCCTCGAGAAGGGAGAGTGCGTCACGACCCTCGATGGGATGCCTGCCGGTGCTTTGGACCTCACCGTCTTCGATCCCGCTCTGCGCAAGAAACTCTTGCGTGCGTTTGCAGCTCGTTCACCCCGGGCGGTTGTACCGCCAGTCCAAAACGACCGTCATCGGCTCCCTCCTTCCGTCGTAGGCGTCCCCTCCCTCCACTCGGGCTCAAGTATACCCCAGACGAGGTTGTCCCTCACGTCCCCTCGGATGACGAGGTCACCGCGCAGCAGTCCCTCGATCCTCATTCCCACCTTCTCGAGCACACGTCGCGAGCCCGCATTGTCCGGATCGCACGACGCCCAGACACGCCGAAGACCGAGCACGTCGAAAGCCATCGCCACGATGGCCCGCGACGCCTCCGTGGCGATTCCCCTGCCCCATGCCTCCCTCCGGAACGCGTATCCCAGCATCGCCTGATCCGTGTCCTCCGGACGGACGTACAGCCCGACGGACCCCAGAAGCCCGGTCTCCTCTTTCAGCTCGACGCCGAACACGTACTCGAGGCGGGGCTCCTCCGCCGCCGCGATCATCGTGCGAGCCAGGAAGTCGTGCGTATCCTGCTCCGAGTTGGGCCCCCAGGGCACGTACCGGATCACCTCGGGGTCCGTCGCATACCCGTGGACGGCCTCGTAATCGGCCTCGGTGATCTCTCGCAAGACGAGACGTTCGGTCTCGAGAAGGGGCCGACGGGTCACGGGTGCCTACCTCTCGATGATCAGCCGCTCGAGCAGCGGCTGCCAGCTCGCTCGACCCGCGTCCCAGTTCCCGTCGAGCACGCTGATCGTCACGAATCCCTCGGCGACCAGAGCCAGATCGGATCCCTCCTCCGCCCGGGCCGCTTCGACCGGCACCACCTCCACCCGAGCCGGGCCCGTGT
>JBDHDM010000603.1:0-2844 GCA_039591515.1 Gemmatimonadota bacterium
GACTCCGGCAGGCTATTATCGTAAATCGACGATGAACGATTCCAGAGCTCGACCGATGATGACAGACGACCGAGTCGCCGCGATGGCCAAGGCTTTGGGGCACCCGACGCGGATCGCGATTCTCAAGCTTCTCGCGGACCGTCCGTGCTTGTGCGGTGACATCGTGGCCGAGCTGCCGATCGCCCAGTCCACGGTCTCTCAGCACCTGAAGGTGCTGAAGGAGTCGGGCTGGATTACCGGAGACGTCGATGGCCCTCGGATCTGTTACGGCTTGAACCGGGAGGCGGTGGGCGAGCTCCGATTCGTGCTGGAGCAACTGCTCGGGCAGTGGGAAAGCGCACCCCACGGCTCGACCTGTTCCAGCTGCACATGAACCTCGGCAAAGGGAGACTTCTCATGCCCATGTACCAAGGCGGCGGCTGCTGCGACGGTTGTGGGTGCGGCGGCGGCGGTTGCTGCTGATCCGCACCTCATAGAGGGGGGTGGCCGGGACGCCGGTCACCCTTTACGGCCGCCCGCCGATCACTCGCGCAGAGCGCCGGCGGTGGTGGCGAGGCTCTCCAACCGATGAGGAACGTCGGCGAGGGTGGGAAAGCGCGTGATCCCATCCGCCATCGCGCGCATGAGGGCCTCGTAGGCGGCGATGGCGGCCACGGTATCCCCCGCCGCTTCGTAGGCGCGTGCCTCGAAGTACTGGGTCCAGCGTATGCGAAGCGGCTGGAAGCGCGGCCCGCGCGAGAACAGCTCGGGCTCTCGGATCTCCCTGACCGCACGAAGCACCTCGTCGGTCTGACCCAGCGCGACGCCTGGTGCTCGCCCTCGGCGTGTGCGATCCACAGATCGATGAGGCGTGAGATGACGTCCAGCCGATTGGGCGCGGCGAGTGAGTCGGCCGCGACATCCGCCTCGACGCGACGTCGGGCGCGTTCCAATTCGGCCGCGTCTCCGGTCGAGGCGAGGGAGTCGTAGATGGCCGTGATCCACCAGCCGTCCAGCGGCTCGAGTGACCGGACCTGCTCGGCGGCTTCGATCGCTGCGGCGTATTCGCCCAGAGCCAGGCGGATCTGCACCAGGTCACGGAGGCGCCACACCTGGAGGCCCGTGAGGCCGGCGGCCTCCGTCCCACGCTCGGCCGACTCGTAGGCCGCGACCGCGTCGTCTACGGCCCCCTCCCACAGATAGGTGTCGCCCTCGAGTGCGGTAGCCCTGATCCGGACCTCGGGGAGAGCAGACTCATGGAACGCGGCGAGCTCGAGTCGGGCTCCTTCGGGATCGTCCTCGTCCAGGTAGGAACGAACCAGGTGGTTGATTGAAAACCGGAAATCGGGTCGTACCCGGAGCGCTTGTCGGTACGCTTCTCGCGCTTCTTCCACGCGCCCGGAGAGCTCCAGGATCTCGCCGCGCGAGTCCCACGAATTGGGCTGGTCGGGCTCGAGCTCGACGTAGCGTGCGGTCAGCGAGTCGGCCGCCTCCAGATCTCCCGATCCCGCGTACGAATAGGCGAGGATGTTGTACCCGGGGGCGTACCGTGGGTCGAGCTTCAGGGTCTCGTGCAGCAGCGCCCGAGCCTCCGGGTCGGCGGCGCCGCGGAGGCCGGCGAGCTGGCTCGCGAAGATGATCCGGGCATCTTTGTCATCGGGGTACTTTCGGACGAGCTCGCGGACCGTCGCGACGGCGGCAGCCGTGTCGGTCGCGAACTGGTCTACCGCCGTGACGAAGAGCCGATCCCGCTCGGAGGCGGGCCCCAGATCCAAACGGGCGCGCCTGATCTCCGCGGCTGCTTCGGAGATCGATCCGAGCTGGTACAAGGAAAGGGCACGTCGGAATCGTGCGAGCGCGAAGCTCGGATCGAGCTCGAGCGCCCGCCCGTAGTGTGCCGCCGCTTCGGCGTTCAGGAAGCGCTGCGAAGCGCGCCTCCCCTCGTCGTACGCCCGGTACGCATCGACGCTCGAGGTCGTGAGGGTAGCGACGGAGGCCAGCTCGGCGTGCACACCCGCGGGGTCGATGCCGGCGCGTAGCCGGACGGCGATCTCGTCGACCAGCGCAATGACGTCCGCGCCGCGTGCGCTGGCGCTCGCCCGGATGTGCCCGCTGGATACCTCGACGAGCTCGGCGGTGATCGTCACGTCGCCCGGCTGGCCGAAGACCGAGCCGGTCACGACGAGGCGGGCACCCGAGAGCTCCATGAGCACCGGCGCGATCTCGTCCGGCACCGCCCCTCGGGGCTGAACGCCCAGCTGCGTGAGGAGATCGACGAGGCGCTGGCTGCTCACCACGCGAAGGTCGTCGATCTGAGCGAGCTTCGTGGAGAGCAGCTCGGCGATGCCGCGGTCGAGCCACTCGAGCCCCGGATCTTCCACCGTGCTACGGAAGGGGAGGACCGCGAGCGAGCGCTCGCCCATGTCGACGGCGATCACGTCGTCGGGCACCGACGCATCGAGCGGTGACCCCGTGCTTGCGATCCACACCGCACCGACGATCGCGATGCAGAGCAGAGAGCCGAGCAAGGCCCCTTCGACGCGGGTCGGGCGTTGAGGACCCCGCTCACCGTGATACCACGTGAGGATGATCACCACCGGCAAGAAGACCAGCAGAAGGAAGAGGACCACGTCGAGGAGACGCTCCGGGGCGCCGAAGTTCTCGATCGCGAAGCCCGTGGCTTCCAGGCACCCCCACGAAGTGGCCGCGTACACGACCAGCCAGTGCGGGAGCCTCCGCCTCTGGATCCTCTTGAACAAGCCCTCGACCGACATGCTACCTCGCCTCGATTGCTCCGCGCGCGGGCGACTCTTCGATCCGCGTCCGGCGGGAGGGCCGTACATGTATCCTTACGATTCTAGGGGC
>JBDHDM010000604.1:0-2225 GCA_039591515.1 Gemmatimonadota bacterium
ACGAAGTCGCCCTGAAGTCGAGCGACCTTGAACTGATAGTCGTTGAGCTCGGCGATCACACGTGGCTGCCACTGATCGGTGAAGAGATCGAACTTCGAGGCTACGTCGATCGATTGGTACGGAGGCTGAATCGGCACGGGGTCCTCGGGAAGGCGGGAGCTCGGGCGCAACGACCTCGACACACCCTCGGTCGTCCACCTCGATCGTCATTCTTCCTTGCATTCGAAGCGCCGACAAGCTGGAGCTATCGGTCTGGTTCAGCCAGGGCCCGGATGATGGCCAGCACCAGCTCGGGCCGGTCGTGATGGATCATGTGCCCGCTACCCTCCGCCATCACCCGTCTGCTGTTCTGCGTCACCGTGAGCCAGTGGTCCGACTCGTCGATCCAGAGGCGGCGATGGGCCTCGGTGCTGCCCAACGTCCCGAAGTCCTGTCGATTCGCGATGACCGCGACGACGGGCGTGGTGCTCGGGATACCGGGGAACTCCCACCTCTCCGCTCGAGCTCCGTCGCGTTCGTTGCCCACGACGGGTGGTGCAGAGGCCCGACCCTCCTGCAACATCCGTCGGCGGGCTGCCAGTTCACTCTCGGTGAGCAGCGTCTCCCGGGTCAGCTCGAAGTCGGGAGGGGGGGCATCCAGGAGTACGATCGCAGCCACCGAATCGGGGTACAGGTCAGCGAAGCGAAGGGCGTGGATCCCACCCATCGAGTGCCCTACGAGGATGAAGGGGCCGGGAGCGGACAGGGCGCTCAGCAGGCGACGGATCTCTCGGGCAATGCGCGTCGGAGTCCGCGGACCGGACACGGGAGCGCTCTGACCCAGGCCCGGCCGGTCGAAGGTCACGACTCGACCGAACGCCGAGAGCTCGGAGAGGAGTCCATCCCAGGTGCGGGAGCTGAGCCCGGCCCCGGCCGCGAGAACGATGGTGACGCCGCCGGTCCCGCGAACGCATCCGTACGCCGAGCCGTCCTCCACAGGCACATGCTCGCAGCGCTCCTGTGCCTGGAGGGGACCGGAGATGATCATGGCCAGGACGATGCCCGGCGGCAGCGACCGCCGGACCCCGCAACCGCCTCGGCGCTCAGCCAATGGTTGGACGGAGCGCGGTGATGGTCGCCAGGTGATGGTCGTCGTGTTCGGCCACGAAGAAGCAAAGATCGACCACCGTCATCGGCTGCTCGAGCCTGGGGTGTAGGGAGGTCATGGCAAGCTGGGCCTGGGTGAGGGCAGACAGCTTGTCCACGAGGCGACCGCGCTCGTCACGGAACTCCGACACGATCTCCTCCAGGCGGCGTGCGTTGTGCCCCGCATCCCAGGTGGCCCGGTTTTCGAGGTCGGCCGGTCTCGGAGTCGACCGCTCGGCGCCTGCTCGCTCTGGCATACGCACTGCTCGGCCGCAATCGGGACGCCATCCGTGAGGCGGAGACCGCCGTATCGTTGGTCGCTGGGCTGAGACAGGAAGAGGGGGCCTTGATGGACCTCGCTCAGGTCCACGTGCTGCTCGGCAACGAGGATCAAGCCATCCGACTTCTGGAGCAGGTTTCGCCGCTTCCCACCATCCTCACCCCCGATCACCCGTTGCAGATCGATCCAGTTTGGGACCCGCTCCGCGACCTTCCCAGATTCCAGGTTCTTGTCGGCAATGATCCCGGCTGACGGCTCTTTGATCGGGCACGTCCACCCGCGGTGCGACGACGGTTGGACGGCGATTGTCAGCCCATTCACGGCGTGACCCCCGAGGAGATGGGTGGCATGAATCGGCAACGATGGTTCGACCGATCATTCGACTTGGGCATCTCCGCGGAAGCACTGCCCGGCCTCGTGGAGCGGCTCCGCTCAACGCCGTCGCGTCTGGAAGAGGGCCTGGCCGGCCTCACACCCGCCGAACTCACCCGGCGAACGGGCGACGGGTGGTCGATCGCCGAGCACGCGGGCCATCTCTCTGATCTGGAGCCGCTGTGGAGCGGTCGGGTCGACGACCTTCTCGCACGACTCCCACGTTTGAGACCGGCCGACCTCGAAAACCGGGCCACCTGGGATGCGGGGCACAACGCACGCCGCCCGGAGGAGATCGTGTCGGAGTTCCGTGACAAGCGCGGTCGCCTCGTGGACAAGCTGTCTGCCTTCACCCAGGCCCAGCTTGCCATGACCTCCCTACACCCCAGGCTCGAGCAGCCGATGACGGTGGTCGATCTTTGCTTCTTCGTGGCCGAACACGACGACC
>JBDHDM010000605.1:0-2219 GCA_039591515.1 Gemmatimonadota bacterium
CGGGGGCGAGGAGCAGCAGGCCATCGACTCTGGCCGCCTCGGCCCGCACACGCAGGCGATCGCGGACATTCGTGTAGAACGCGGGGCCGAGCGGGCGGAGCATCAGAGCCTCGCGTCCTCCCACGGCCCCACGACCTCGAGCTCCGCATCGACGCCCAGCTCCGAAGCGAGGGCACGCAGATCCTCGATCGCCGGTTCCTCGAGCGGAACGCCGACCTCCGTCTTCCGCCGCACCCGACGAGCTTCCTGCTCGCCCGGAATGAGGATCTCGTCGAAGCCCGGCCGCAGCGCCCGCGATTTGCACATCTCCGTGAAGTCGTCCATGCGCCGCCGGAACTCCTCGAGCGGCATGAACCACTCGACGTCCAGAGCGATGAGCGTGTGGCTCACGTCCCACTTCGCCGGGTCGGCGTACGGGGTCAGCCCGTAGCCACCCCCACCGATCACGCCGGTCAGAACGTCCGTCATGAAGGCGAGTCCGTAACCCTTGTACTGACCGATCCCGAGGAGCGCGCCCGCCATCGCCGCGTTCGGGTCCGTCGTCTCCTCGCCCTCGGGCGTGAGCGCCCAGTCGAGCGGGATCGGGAGACCCTCCTTCGCGTGCCACGTCATCATGCCCTTGCCCGCGGTCGTGAGCGCGATGTCGAGCACGGCGGGGAAGCCGAGGCCGGTGGGCACCGCGATTCCCCAGGGGTTCGTGCCGACGACGCCTTCGCGGCCGCCCCACGGAGCCATCTCGGGCCCGGCGTTCGTCATGGCGACACCGATACACCCGGCCTCTGGGCCGAGGCACGCGTGCACTGCGCTCGACCCGAAATGCGTCGAGTTGCGCACGACCGCGGTACCGATCCCGCACGTCTTCGCCTTCTCGATCGCGAGGCGCATCGCCCGGGTTGCGGCCACCGTGCCGATCCCGTTGTGTGCATCGATCAGCGCCAGCGCCGGGCTCTCCTTCACGACCTCGAAGGGGTCGGCCACGTCGACGAGCCCCTCGGTGAACCGTCCGCTGTACCGGCGCAGCTTCTTCACGCCCTGGCCGTGCCCGGGGTGGAAGCGCAGCTCGGAGAAGACGAGGGCGCCACCGAAGATCTCGGCCTCCTCCTCCGGGAGGCCCATCGCCATGAGGACGTCTTGCACGAAGGGGCGCAGGCTTTCGAGTGTGACCATCGTCATCGGGATCGAGCCTGATGCCATCGGTCAGTCCTCGATTGCGAGGAGGTCGACCAGGTTCGCCTCGGACGCCTCGAAGCTGCCGAGCTGTTCGCCGGGGGCCGTCATCAGGACGGCGACGCCCGGACCATAGCCAGCCCGTGGGCCGTCCGTCGCGCAGACGACGCCGACCGCACGGGCCCCGCGCAGGTGGCCGTGGTTGTAGCGACTGTCCGTGTCCTCGAAGGCGACCAGGTCGCCGAGTCGCAGCTGGTCGAGGCCGAGTTCGGTGAGCTGCGCGCGGTCCGTCGACTGGATGTGCAGGCTCCCACCCTGCGACGTCAGGCCGAGGCCAGCGCCGACGAGGTGCGGGGGAACGTGCGCGACGACGCCGAACGAGACGCGCCCCTCTTCTTCCTTCGCGGGTAGCGCCGCAAGCAGACCGGGCGCGATCCCCTTCAGCGACACGCCCGGATGGTCGGTGAGCTCGAGACCGATCCCCTCGGCGCGCACGAGGACCTGATCGCCGACGGCCATCCGGGTCCGTGCCTCGACGGGAAGGTGCACGATCAGCTGTTCGGAGAAGCGGCCCGACTTTCCGGTCACGACCCCGACCGTCCCTGCGGCGCCCCCGGTCATCACCTTGGCGCGGTTCCCGACACACGCGAAGACGTTCAGGCCACGGTTCCGATTGTCGTCGGCCTGGTGGATGCTCACCCCGGGGTGGACGCAGTCCGCCGCCCAGCCGAATGCGCGGTCACCGACGGAGACGTTGTACACGATCCCGCCGTATGTGGGAAGGAGGAAGGGCGTCCCGTCCGATGCGAGTCGGTATGGCTCGGCGGGGAGGCCCGGGAAGGTCGGGTGGGCGACGTGGCCCGCGACGGAGACGGCGACGAGGTCGGCTTCGTTCGTGGCGACGTCGTTCCGTCGGTTCGGATTCGTGCGCTCGGTCATGATGCGCCTCCCTGAGCCGCCCCTCGGATTCCGAGCGTCTCGGCGATGTTGGCTCCCGCGTCGATCCGGAAGTCGAGTTGGTCGGCCGGTCCGGTAATCAGCGTGAGGATGCC
>JBDHDM010000606.1:0-2218 GCA_039591515.1 Gemmatimonadota bacterium
ACGAACCGGTCCCAGGTATCCGCAGAGATCGCCTCTCGGACCTCGAGACGCGCCGCGGACGTCATCGGCGGCTGTTGGGGTGCGGATGGGTCACGGCAGGGGGCGGCGAGCGCGGGTGGTGGGAGCATCCCTCACACGACGAATTTAAGCCTCCGACGGGAGCGGCCGTACAAGAATTCCTCGTAGCTCAGCGCGGCGCGCCGCCGTGAGGATCGCGATCCGCAGCGCGTCGGCCCCTTCAACGGTCAGAAGGTGATGGAGAGGCCGAGCAGGAAGTCGTTCCGATGCACGCGCGTGTTGCTGGGAACCTCACCCAGCGTCGGAAAGAGGATCGCGAGCTCGTCGAGTGGGACGTCGTCGAAGTCGAGTCGTAGGGTCTGCTGGAAGCGGGCATACTCCAGCCGGAGTGCCATCTCGATCCCCCCACCCTCGACACCGACACGGCGCCAGGGCACCCACTCGATTCCCAAGCCGTAGTGCCACACCGCAGGCCACCACGAAGGATCGAACCAAGACGAGCTCGCCGGATCGAATGGAACACCGTTGGACTGCGCGTTTTCGAGCCGGTACCAGCTCCACCCGTATCCACCCTTGATGAACGGCTGGAAGGCGTTGGTTGCCAGGTTGTACCGCAGGCTGCCCGAGTACTCCCAGTAATTCAGGTCCGCACTGTACGAGTAGGGCGGGATGTCACTCAGCTCGAACGTCGTGCCGAAGCTGGAGCGGATGTTCCGGAAGGTGTTCTCGCTCACGAACCGGCGTCCGATGTAAAACGCCACCTGGGCGAATGGGCCGACGTGGTCGTCCCGGAAGCCGGTCCGGCCGGTGACCGTCGTCTGATCGGTGGCCCCGTTCTCGATCAGGTGGAGGAGGATGTTGCCGACGAACTCACCGCGCTGATCCTCGTTCAGAGCGAGCGATTCGAAGCCTTCGTCCGTCTTCGCCGCGACGACGCCGGTCGACAGGCCGACGAAGCGGAAGGGGAGTCCGTCGCGCGGGTAGTACACCGGGTCGTGCCGCCCGATGGCGGCCGTCACCGGGTACGCCACCAGCCGCGCCACGAAATCCAGCGGGGGCAGATTCAGGAGCAGCGGGATGGTGAGGTTCAGAAAGCCGAGATCGTTCCGGAAGTTGTCTTGGATCTGCAGCGGGAAGATCGAAGGGAGCGAGTGCGGCTCGTAGAGATGGAATCCGGAAGAAGAGCCGGTGGTGTTCCACCCCGCGTTGAAGGACGGTCCCTGCGGCGCGACGTTGCCCGTGTTGAAGTGCTTGAGCGCGCCGGCGAAGGGTGAGCGTGTGGCGGGATAACCCCATCGCAACGGTAGGAGGAGCCACGCCCAGTTACGGCGCACGACTGCGTCTGCGCGGGCGAGGTCGGCGACACGCTCCCAGTCGGGCACGATGCGCAACCGGTTCTCGTCGGCCAGGCCGATAATTTCGCGATCCCGGAACGTCGGGCCCGGAGGGGCAACGCCTGCTTCTACGTCGCGCAGGTGCTCACGGATGTCGACGTAGCGTGCGACCTGATCCGTCGTGCCGCCCGGGCCGATGTTGTTGTAGCGGCCGGGGAAGGGGTAGGTCCCGTGTGGCTCTTGATTGGAGCCTCCGGGTGGCTCGAGCGCCTGGTTCAAACCCTTGTTGTCCGCCCCGATGTAGCCAAGCGGGTGCGTGTTCACGGACGTTTCGGCGTCGTCGGTGTACGCCATGTACCGGATCTTCTTCCACGTATCATCCTGACGGAAGCGGTCCCGTGGGCGACTCTCGATCTCGGCCTGCCATTCCTCGCGGGGCAGGTAGACGTTCGGGCTGGAGAAGTCCAAGGGCCACACGAACTCGTGGAAGTAGTAGTCCACGCGCTTGATGACGAGTGGATCCGCGACGGACCCGTCCGTCGTGATGCGCCCATCGAGGATGCCCGACACCACGCTCTCGCTCAGCCCACCCTCGACCATGCTGCGGGGCGACACGACGACGTTGATGTGCTCCCAGTCGCCCTCATGATCCATCCCGCTGTCGTTCGTCGGATAGAAGAACCAGTACTGCAGGATGAGCTCGAACCCGTCATTCTCGAGACGCTCGATGAAGGGGTGGACGTATGCGTGCACGAACCCCGCCCGGCGCTCCTCCGGCGTGCGCTGCCACTCGGGCTCGTACGCTTCGCTCCAGCTCCGCGCCCCCTCCCCCGGGAAGTTGAAGAAGAGGACGTCGAACTCGCTCG
>JBDHDM010000607.1:0-2522 GCA_039591515.1 Gemmatimonadota bacterium
GGGTATGCGCTTGACGAACCAGCCCAGCGCGCTGGTCACGACGAGCGTGTCGATCGCCAGGTAGACACACGAGTACGCCATCATCAACCCGAGCCACGGCATCCACGCCACGTCCGTGAAGACCCGGCTCATGTAGTCGAGCAGCGTGAGGCCCTCACGTCCGGCGGCCCCATCGAGCCGGTAGTACAGATAGGCGAAACAGAGCGCGGTGATCGCGAAGACGACGAGCCGTTGGCCCACGCTCGCCTTGGGGCGTTTCCCAGCGCTCGCGGGTGCCGCGTCCGTCATGCGGCGCGAGCCCCCTCGGTCAGGAGCTTCTTCAGAGTCTCCTCCAGGGGAGTGAGGGTAATGCCCAGCTCCACATCCGCATTGTGGTCGACCATCTCACTCGACGTGATCACGTCGATCACGTCGGGGGTGACGCCCCCGCGCCGGATGCGGCTCACGAGCAAGGCGCCCGCCTTGGCCATCCAGACGGGCGTCGCAGCGACCGACACGTCTCGCCCCATGAGATCGGCGGCGCGCTCCACGAGCGCCCGATACGAGACCGGCTCCGGCCCGACGAGCTCGAGCAGCTCGACCCCGTTTCGGCTCCCCGAGCACACGGCCAGGATGGCCCGGCTGAGATCGTCCACGTCGAGCGGCCGGAGCGTGTGGCGACCACCTCCGAGCAGCTTGGCCCTTCCGCCCAGAACCGACCGGCGCAGCGCGGCCGACCCGGCCGTGCCCGGCCCGAGGAGGATCGGTGTCCGCAGGATCGTCGTCCCGATGCCGGACTCCCGCGCCAGCCGCTCGGCCTCACCCTTCGATCGCAGGAAGCGGTTCGACGACGTCGCATCCGCCCCGAGCACGCTCACGAGCACGAGGTGCCCGACTCCCGCGGCCCTCGAGGCATCAACGACGGCGCGCGTCGAAGCCACGTTGCCCGTCTCGTAGGTGGAGGTCCGGCTCTCGATGAGGATCCCCGCCAGGTGCACGACGCACGTCACGCCGTCGAGCGCGGCCGTCAGCCCCTCCGGGTCCGTGTAGGAGACGACGCGGGCTTCGAATCCGTCGGCGTGGGGAAGCTCCCCGGCCGCACGCTCGGAGCGGACGATGGCGACGCTCGGCTCGCCTCGCTCGGCGAGATGGGTGAGCATGTTGCGACCCACGCTCCCGTTCGCTCCCGTGAGGGCGATCTTCACCGCACCAAGAGGAAGTGGACGTTCTCGAGCCCCGGGCTGGACCACTCCGGGTACTTGGCGACGAAGCTCGCGTGCACCGCCTCCCTCGTCTCGAGCTCGGTCACGTGGCTCACCGTCTGATCGAACAGGCGGTCGCCGATCTTCAGGCGCACCCTCGGATCACGCATCACGTTGCGATTCCAGCCACGGGCATCGGGAAACACCCCACCTCCGTAGTAGGCGGAGAATAGATAGAGGTCGCCCGCGTAGAGCGCGCAGTACGTGGTCACGGAGTGCGGAATCAGGTAGCGCGTACGGGTCTGAACGAAAATCTCCCGGTGCTCCTCGGTAAACGACCAATCGGCGACCGCCTCGGTGACCCGCTCCCCGGCAAGCCACAGCCCGGGCCGCTGATCACTTGGCTCGAGGCCGAAAGTAAGAACCGTGACGAGCGTGCCGGCCGCGAAAAGCGACACGACGATTCCGATCCGCTTCGCATTGTTGGTCATCCTCGAACTCCCCGCCGGGCCCGACGAAGTACCCTGCCGCGGAGCGAAGAGCAACGTCCAACTCCCATGCCGATCATCGCAGGTCGGCCCGACAGCGCGCCCCGAGCCCCTCAACGCCCTCGAGATGATTGTTACGAAGGCGCCTTGCGGCGGCCGAGATACGGCCTAATCTCCTTCCCCCTGATAGGTGAACAGATGTTTACGCTTGGCAGTGAACCGGCCCTGGGGGGATCGTGAGGGACACAAGAGCGACGCTGGCCTCGTCCAGCGGGAGGATCACCAGGATCGGAGGCCGCCGCCGCAGCGGCCTGGTCACGTGGTCACCTGGAGTACCACGTCCCGAGGCGCTCCACGCGCGTGCATAGCGTGGCCTGATCGCTCACGCGCCCTCGGCGCCGGGACCGAAGAGTGCCACCGGGAAGTCGGGCTCGAGACCCAAGGCGATCTGTCCGTACGTTCCGTAGCGACTCTCGGACACCCATCCATGGTGTCGAGCCGTGTGGACGTCTCTGAACGCCCGCTCGAGCGGGCTGCGCGTGTAGATTCGACCGCTTCCACGCAGCTCTGCATCAGATGCACCGCGCACAGCATCAGCCTCCCCTTCTCCTCTTTGGTCGACGCCCGCCCCGCGACTGTGCGTTCCCACGCCTCGGTGGCGGTTGCGTAGAAGAAGCACCGGGCCGCGGACAAGGTGGCGTCGGCCTTGCCCAGCGCGACCTGGGCCACGGGCCGCTCGCTCAGGGATGTGGCCGACATGAAGGGGGTCTTCCCGAGCGCCACCTGCTTGAATTCGTCGATGGCCCGTCGGGCAACGCCGAGCGCGACCGGCGCGAGCACGACGATCCCCTCC
>JBDHDM010000608.1:0-2212 GCA_039591515.1 Gemmatimonadota bacterium
TGCGATTCAGTTCGGCGGGATGGAGACGGAGGGTCTTCCGTATCGCTTCGACGATCTCGCGTCGATCACCGCGCTCTCCACGACCTTCGACGAGTCGCTCGGGGCCCAAGGGCTTCCGGGTGACTTCACGCTGATCGTCGCGGACGGGGTCCCCTTCTACAGGGCCCCCCGTCCAACCGGTCGGGAGGAACTGCTTCCCGACGCCCTGTTTCCCCGGTCGGCCCTGTCGGGAGTCAGCGCCATCCACACGGTGACCGACGCGGAGTGGTCCGGTGCGCCCGGGGGCTACGTGGGTCTTTCGACCCGCACCTCCACGCCGGCGGGTGGGGTGGAAGCCGACGCTTCCTATTCGGGCAACCCGCTGTGGTCGTCCAGCGAGCTCGACATCGACAAGCCCTCCCTTCTCTCGCTGCAGGGAGGCGTGCGAGGCACGGTCCCGATCGATCAGGCCTCCCGCCTGATTCTGTCGGCGGAAGCGCTGACCCAGCAGACTCCGCTCGCACCGAGGGCTTCGGAGTCCCTCGCCTCCGAGCTGACTTCGCTCGATCCCGCGCTGGTGAGCTCGCTCACGGATCCGGGTGTCGAGCGCTACGAGCGCTACTCCGGGCTGATCAGGTACGACCTGCAGCAAGGAACGTCCAATCAGTTCTTTCTGAGGGGTGCTTCCGCCTTTTCACGCCGGCGTTTCGACGGGGCCGGCGCCCTTTCGATCGCCGGCCCCTCGGCGCTCGCGGAGGAGTCGATCGAGTTCTCGACGGCGATGGGACTCGTCAGCCGCTACTCCCGCACGACCACCATGGAGTTTCGCGCCGGCTTTTCGGGCAGCTACCGCGACTTCGGCTCCTCGTTCACGGACGTGCTGCCGGCTTATCTCGTCGGAGCCGGCGCCTCGCTGGGAGACGTCCCCTCCTCCGTCGGGTCGTCGAACCGTACCGACTTCGTCGGCATTCCGGTGATTCGGTGGACACCCGGAGACGGGAATACGACGCTCAAGTTCGGCGCCCGGATTCGTGCCTCGAGCCACGCGATGAGTCCAGCTCGGCCTACACCGTCGGACTTCCTGTTCTCGGATGCCGACGCACTGCAGGCGGGATCGGGCTTCGCCTCCACGACCTCCGCTCCGGAGCCCTCCTTCGGAACGCAGGAGTACGGCCTGTTCGCTCAGTATGAAGGGCTCATCCGACCCGGCCTGCGCCTACGTGTGGGAGGCCGCTATGACTACGAGTCGATCGGGGGAGACGGCGTCACGACCAATACAGACTGGCGAGCCACGACCGGACTCGACAACGCGAGCTTCGACGACAGTCACCACCAGGTCGGGTTCCGGGCCTCCGTCACCTGGGATGTGGACGCCGCAGGACGGACACGAGTCTTCCTCACCGCCTCGATGGACGAGGGTGATGTAGACCTCAGGGCCATCTCGGATCTGTACGCCCAGGCGACCACGGCGACCTCGACGCGCTATGCAGGTCCGGATATCGGGTGGCCGACCGGCGGCATTCCGCCGCTGGCAGCTCCTTCGCTGCCGTCGCTCACGCTCGTCGGGCCGGATACGCGCGCCCCCAGAACCAACAACCTCGGCGTGGGAGTCCTTCACCGCTTCGGCTCGGCGCTCACGGCCTTCCTCCAGGGCACGAGCCGGAGGACCGACTTCCTGACTCGGCGGCGGAACCTGAACGTCCCCCTGGTTCCACAGGCCCTGGATCCCTACGGACGCGCCATCTACGGCACACTGGCCCAGGACGGCGCGGTGGTGTCCGCGACCGGAGATGATGCCCGCCGTTTCCCCGCCTTCGGAGAGGTGTGGGGTCTCGATCCGGACGGTTGGTCCGAGTACTTCGGAGTCACGGCGGGGCTCGAGCGTCGGGCCGAGCGCCTCGACATCTACGGCTCCTACACCTACTCCGAAACGACAGACAACTGGATGGGCGCCCGCGGCGGCCACGTCGGGGGAGAGCTCGGACCCGCGCTGCCGACCCCGGAGGGTGCCGACGACTGGTCCAAGGGCACATCGGACTTCGACGTGCCGCATCGTCTGGTGGTGGGCGTCACGACCAGGGTCAACAACGTGCTCGTGTCGGGCCTCTACCGATTCCGTTCGGGGACGCCCTTCACCCCGCGGTATCGGATGGGTGTAGACGCAAACGGCGACGGGTCCCATCGAAACGACGTGGCCTTCGTTCCCACCGACCTGAGCGCTCTCTCCGAAGGC
>JBDHDM010000609.1:0-2209 GCA_039591515.1 Gemmatimonadota bacterium
ATAGAAGGACGCGTTGCCGGGCTCGGCGCCCTTCTGGCTGAGCCCGTCCATTCCTTGACGAACGTGGCGCTTCCCGGCTTGGAGTACGAGGGCGAGCTCTGCGCCGTTCCCGTCCGCCGTGAGACGCAGCGGGAAGACCACGGAGGCGGGGTCGTCACTCGCTTCGGGCAGACGGCTCGCCCCACCCCCCGCCCCTCCCGGATCAACGGCGCGACGAACGTCCGCCCGCCCGGTATCGACCGACGCCAGCGTCCAGTCCTCGATCCACACCCGCAGCGGCTCTGCCTCGGCCCCTGCGAGCCCCGCCCCACCTCGGGCGAAGAGCTCCGCCGCACGGAAATCGTCGTTGTCGATATCGGTGAAGCCGAAGTGGCCCATGTACGCCTGGTTCGTCGACCAGGCGGACGGACCACCGGGTGCGGTCGGTGCGAGCGAGCTGCGGAAGATCGTGAACTGGAACCCGAACTGGCGTCCATCGTCCGCCTCGAGATTGCCGGTGACGTACCACCACTCGCTGCGAAAGTCCTCGTGCGGTCCGTGATCCTCGGGGAATGCGAAGTCGTACGCCTCGAGGGCGCGCGCGTAGCCTACGGTGTCTGCACCGCCGAGCGTCTCGACGAGCGAGAGGGTGAAGCCCGCACCGGGCTCGTCGCCCCCACGACCCACCTCACCCGCACAGCCCGCGAGGTGAATCGCCAGAGCCGGGAGAGCCACCATCACACCCAACCGGGCCCGAGCCGACCGCAATCCCATCACTCGCCCCTCAGCGCGAGCGCCGGCGAGGCCCTCGACATGCGCCACGCCGGATAGAGCCCCGCGAGAAGCGCACCGGTCACCGCGAGCCCGATGGCCTGCAAGAGCACGTCCGGTCCCACCTGCATGTTCAACGTCCACCCGAACGAGCGCTTGTTCACAACGAAGATCATCACGACGGAGAGCACGAGGCCCATCGGCACGGCGAGAAGTCCGGACGCCAATCCGATGAGTCCGGTCTGCGTGACGACGAGCCGCCAGAGCTGCCCCGGTGTGAGCCCCTGGGCCCGCAGCAGCCCGAGCTCCCGCGCCTTCTCGAGCTGGAGCGCCGCGAGCGCGCTCAGCACGCCGACGAAGGCCACGATGAAAGCCAGCAGCCGTAGGACCGCCGTCACCTGGAACGTCCGATCGAAGACTTCGAGCGAGGCCGCGCGAAGAGTGTCGTTCGAGCGCGCGATCACGGCACGGCCTTCGGGGACGAGCGTGAGCAGCTCCTCGATGACCTGTTGCGAGTTCGCGCCCTCTTCCAGGAAGAGCCCGAGTGACGTCACGCCCGGATCCTCGAAGAGACGGTCGTAGAGGACGCGCCCCATCATGACGGTGCCTTGCTCCGAGCCGTAGTCGTAGAAGACCCCGACGATGGGGATCTCCACCGGTCCGTCCACACCGCTCAACGCGACTCCATCTCCCACGTCCAGCCCGCGACGGTATGCGTACGGCTCCGACACGATCACCGCCTCTCCGGCTCGGAAGCGCGTCATGATCTCGTCTCGATCGCCGGACAGGAAATCGAACGACGCCTCGCCGCGTGGATCGAGGTCCAGGGCGACGAGCCGGAAGGCGTCGCCGTTCCGGATGAGGTCGAAGCCCCGGTACGTGCTGTGCCCCGACACGTCGGGGTGCGCGATGAACGCGTCCATCACCTCGGGCCAGATCGTGCCCGACGCACGTGACGCCGTCGGGCCCGGCAGCGAGACGTAGACGTCGGCGCGGAGCGTCCCGTCGAGCCAGCGCACGAGCGTGCCGCGGAAGCTCTGGATCATGACGCCGAGGCCGACGGTCACCGAAACAGCCACGACCAGGGCCGCGATGGCCGGCGCCGTCCGGCTCAGGCTGGTGCCGACCCCGCGCCCAGCCATGACGCCCAGGGTGCCACCGAGCGCGCGAAGCACGGGGCGCAGCAGGGTCATGAGCACGAGCGTTCCGCCCGGCGTGATCACCGCCATCCCCGTGATGATGAAGAAGAGTGCGGTGAACGACACGAACAGGCTGCGCGTCGGAGCCAACAAGATGAGCGTCCCGATCGCGCTCAGGGCCACTCCCACCATCGCCGCGATCGGTACCAGACGACGCGCGCGCGACTCGACGACGGAGCGGAGCGCTGAGAGGCGAGGGTTGGAGCCGGCCGCCTCGAGCGCGGGAGGAAGGGCCGCAACCAGTGTCGCGCCGAGGCCCA
>JBDHDM010000610.1:0-2207 GCA_039591515.1 Gemmatimonadota bacterium
CAGGTCACGATGAGGAGGGGCGCGCCCACACGCACGAAGTCGCGGAAACCGTAGTGGCCCGGCTCGGCGACGAGCGCCACGACCGGGCTCGCGACAGGCGATCCGAACGCGGCGGAGGCGCCGATCGCGACCGTCATCACGAACGCCTGCGGCTCCAGCCCCAGTCCTTGGGCCGCCAGGATCGCGATCGGGGCCACCAACACCGCCGTCACGGTATTCGAGAGAACCAGGCTGAGGCCAGCGCTTAGCACGAAGAGGGCGGAGAGCATCGCGAAGGGGCCGGAGCTCCCCAGCGCCGCGGTGAGGCCCTCGACGATCAAGGTGACGCCGCCGGTCTGCTCCAGCGCGTCGGCGAGCGGGAGCATCCCGCCCAGGAGCACGATGACGCGCCAGTGGATTGCCCGGTACCCGGCCTCCATCGAGATACAACCGGTGAGGACCGCGGCGAGGGCCGCTCCCAACACGGCCACCGAGACCGGGACCGTGCCCAGTGTGGAGAGGGCGATCATGCCCACCAGGATCGCCACCGCGATCGGTGCCTTCCGCGTCTCGGGGCCGATCTCGGCCTCGACCGGCACCGTGAGCACCACGAAGTCGTGCGCGAAGTCGCGAAGCCGCTCGATCCGCCGCCAGGCGCCCTGGACGAGCAGCGCGTCTCCGGCCCGGAGCCGCATCGTGGTGAAGTCGGCCAAGAGCTCCCCGCCACGACGCAGCGCCAGCGCCTGAAAGCCGAACCGCGCTCGGAACCCCACCTCCTCGAGCGACTTTCCGAGTAGAGACGACTCGGGATGGACGAGCAGCGTGGCCACGCCGACGGAACGGACCCAACGCCGGCGGTCCGTGTCCGAGATCGGGAGACGCTCCAGCGCGAGGTCCTGCATGAGGGCCTTCGTCGCCTCATACTCCCCGTTGACCAGGACGGCGTCGCCGGCCTTCAGCGTGAGGTCCGGTCCGGGATCGACCGCAAACGCGACCCCCACCCGACGTCGCTCTTCGACGACGCTCACCCGCACGCCACGCTCGCTCAACTGCGCCTCGCGAAGCGTTCGGCCCGCGAGCGGCGAGCCGGGCGAGATCCGGAGCCGGTGGAAACGACCGAGCAGACCGAACTCTTCGAGCATGTCACGGACCCCGGCGGCCGGTGTCTGGACCGGTTGGCGCTCGCCCGGCAGGAGGTGTCTCCCGAGAACCACGATGTAGACGATCGCGGCGCCCAGCACGGCAATCCCGACCGGCGCGAAGGAGAAGAAGCCGAAGCCCGCATACCCCCAGCTCTCGAGCTCGCCGCTGACCACGAGGTTGGCCGGCGTACCGATGAGCGTGAGCATGCCGCTGATGAGGGCCCCGAAGGCCATCGGCATCAGGAATCGGGACGGGTTGAGGCCGCTGCGCCGGGTCGCGTTGGAGACCACCGGGATGAGGATCGCGACGACCGCCGTCGAGCTCATGACACTCCCGAGAAGCCCGGCCACGAGCATCAGGAGGATCAGAAGGCGTACCTCGCTGCCTCCTGCGCTCCTCGCCATCCACTCGCCGATCGAGAAAGCGATGCCGGTGCGCGCGAGCATCTCGCCGACCACCAGGAGCCCCGCGACGATGATCACGACGGGATCGCCGAAGCCGGCCAGCACCTCCCGTTCCGTGAGGACGCCACTCGCCGCCAGTGAAACCAGCACCAGGAGTGCCACGACGTCGAAGCGGATCTTGTCGGTCGCCAGCAGGACGGTGGCAACCACCACGAGGAGGAAGACGAAGAGGGTGTCGCCGGTCACGCCGCCCCTGGGCTACGGAAAGGCTCTGGATTTCGGGGCAATCTAGTACATCCGTGGGGTGGCGAGGTCGGGCGGCCGGGAGCTCCAGGCGCCGATACGGCCCTCCCGGTGTGCTTCTCAGTCGCCGGCGCCGAGGCGCTGGATGTCGCGCGTCTCGAAGATCCGCTGCTCGGGCGCCTCGCGGACCACGCGGACCATCGCCCGACCCACCGCCACGGTCGTGGTGACCGCGCCCGGGAAGAGCCGCTGAAGAAGCGGCGAAATCGGGGCGAGCACGTTATAGAGCGCCTGGTAGATCGCGGTCTTCGAGCGGACACCCTTGAGGGGCTGGATGAAGCCCGGGCGGAACATGTACGACCGCACCGGCAGGCCCAGAACGTAGTTCCCCGCCTCACCTTTCACGCCGGCCCACATCACCCCCCCCTTCCCGGTGCC
>JBDHDM010000611.1:0-2207 GCA_039591515.1 Gemmatimonadota bacterium
CCAGGAAGGCGAGGGCGGGATTGCGGAAGCCCTCGGCCTCGCCGAGCACTTCGCTGCTGGCGAGCCGGTCGTGGTGATCCTGGGTGACAACGTGTTCCAGGACTGGCTATCCCCCTTCATCGCCGCCTTCCGCGCGGACCCGGTCGGGGCGCGTCTTCTGCTCAAGAGCGTCGACGACCCGGAGCGCTTCGGGGTGGCCACCGTCAACGGGGATCGTGTGGAGCGGATCGTCGAGAAGCCGAGTGCTCCGGAGAGTCCGCTGGCGGTCACGGGGTGCTACCTCTATGACGCACGGGTCTTCGAGATCATCCGGACCCTGGAGCCCTCGGCTCGCGAAGAGCTGGAGATCACCGATGTCAACAACCGGTACATCGAGTGGGATGCCATGACCTACCGTGAGCTCGAAGGTTGGTGGACGGATGCGGGCACCATCGACTCTCTGCACCGCGCGGCAAAGCTCGTTTCCACGGACCGGGGGAATCCGGTGTTGACCCGGACCCGGCCCGCCGCGGACGAGCGCCGGGGCGCCTAGCGGTGCGGTACCTCGTCACGGGCGGAGCCGGCTTCATCGGCTCGAGCCTCGTTCGGCACCTTCTCGGCGTCGACAGCGTGGGGAGGCCGCTGGCGGGCCCTGCCGCCCCGGCGGAGCCTGTCGAGGTCGTCACGCTCGACAAGCTCACGTACGCAGGGCACGTCGAGAATCTGACCGAGGTCTCCGGCGATCCGCGGCACCGTTTCGTCGAAGGCGACGTCTGTGACGGAGGGCTCGTGCGAGAGCTCGTGCGGGGTGTGGACGTCGTCTTTCACCTGGCGGCCGAGTCTCACGTCGACCGGTCGATCATCGACGATCGTCCTTTCGTGCGCACGAACGTCCTGGGAACGGCCACACTTCTCGCCGCGGTGACCGAGGTGGGTATCGAGCGATTCGTGCAGGTGTCGACGGACGAGGTCTACGGTGAGCTTCCGTGGGTGGACCCGGACAGCGAGGCGGGCCGGGACGCACCGAGGTTCACCGAGGAGACGCCCCTTTCACCGCGGTCGCCGTACGCAGCCACGAAGGCCGCCGCCGACCATCTGGTCGCAGCCTACCACGTCACACACGGCCTCGACGTCGTCATCACACGCGGGAGCAACACCTACGGGGCCCGCCAACATCCGGAGAAGCCCCTCCCGGTCCTGATCCGCAGGGCCCTGGCCGACGCACCCCTTCCTCTGTACGGGGACGGTCTCAACGTTCGAGACTGGATCCACGTCGACGACCACTGCCGCGGCATCCTCGCGGCGGCCAGGAAGGGGCGCCCCGGTCGGGTGTACAATCTGGGAGCCCGGGCCGAACGGACGAATCTCTCGCTCGCGCGCTCCGTGCTCGCCATCTTGGGCAAGCCGGAGTCGTTGATCGACTTCGTGGAGGATCGCCCGGGCCACGACCGCCGATACGCGGTCGACGCCTCGCGCGCTCGAACGGAGCTCGACTGGGTGCCGAGGAGCAAGCTCCTGGAGCAGCTCGCCGCGTGCGGGAGTTGGTACCGGGCCAACCAAGCATGGATCGAAGCCGTCTCGAAGCCGAGAAGCTGACGACCGGCCGACATTGCAGGACCGAAAACCCCAGGAAGAAGACGCTCATCGTGAACGATACAGGGACGGATACGACGCTCGGCATCATCGGGCTCGGCTACGTGGGTCTCCCGCTCGCCGTGGAGGCGGGGAAGGGAGGTGTTCGTGTGATCGGCTTCGACGTGAAGACGTCGGTGGTGGACAGTGTGAACACCGGGCGATCGCACATTCAGGACGTGCCGGCGGAAGCCGTCGCCGAGCTGGTCGAGGCCGGGAGACTCGAGGCGACGACCGACATGACGCGTCTCGCAGAGTGCGACGTCATCTCGATCTGTGTGCCCACTCCGCTGTCCAAGACGCGTGATCCGGACGTCTCGTACATCCTTGCGGCGTCCGAGGCGGTCGCCGGCGGGCTCACGAAAGGCCAGCTCGTGGTGCTCGAGTCCACGACCTATCCGGGCACGACGCGCGAGGTGCTGCTCCCTGCGCTCGAGGCGACGGGGCTGAGCGTCGGCCAGGACTTTCACCTGTGCTTCTCCCCGGAACGTGTCGATCCGGGCAATCCGACCTGGCACACGAAGAACACACCCAAGGTCATCGGGGGCATCACGGAGCGGTGCACCGCGGTCGGTACCGTGTTCTACGAGCGCTTC
>JBDHDM010000612.1:0-2202 GCA_039591515.1 Gemmatimonadota bacterium
TGGTCGATCACGTCTTCCCGGCCGACGGCATGTACACGATCGGCATGACCTTCGCGGCGGGCCAGAACACCCAGTTCGAGGACATCGACATCTCGATCGACGGTGAGCGTGTGGCGCTCATGGCCTACACCCGATCGGGCGAGGCCGCGGACGGTCGTGGCGGCGGGGCCATGTGGACCGAGCCCGTCTTCGTTCGGGCCGGCCAGCGGAGGGTCTCTTCGGCCTTCATTCGCCGCTCCGACGGCCCGTACGAGGATCTGATCCGACCCCACGACTGGTCGATGGCCGGCGGAGGGTCCGGAGGTGCCGGCGTCACCACGCTACCGCACCTCCAGGACCTCATCGTCGGGGGCCCGCACGAGGTCACGGGGCTGTCGGACACGCCGACCCGGAAGAGGCTCTTCATCTGCCGACCGACCGCGCCGTCCGAGGAAGAGGCGTGCGCCGGGAGGATCGTCGAGAGCCTCGCGACCCGGGCGTACCGGCGTCCCGCGACCGAGGGCGAGGTCGAGGGGCTCATGGAGTTCTACCGCCGTGGGCACGAAAAGGGCGGCTTCGAGCGGGGTGTGCGTGACGCGCTCGAGGCCACGCTGGCGAGCCCGTTCTTCGTGCTGCGCCTCGAGCGCGAGCCGAGTGACGTCAAGCCGGGTGAGACGTATCGCCTCGGTGACGAAGAGCTGGCTTCGCGACTCTCGTTCTTCCTGTGGGGAACGCCGCCCGACCAAGAGTTGCTCGACGTGGCCCGCTCGGGCGATCTGAACGACTCCGAGGTCCTCGAGCGGGAGACTCGACGGATGTTGGCCGATCCTCGGGCGCGAGCTTTGGGGACGCGCTTCGCGGCACAGTGGCTGAGGCTGCAGGATCTCTACAAGGTCCGCCCGGATCCCAACTTCTTCCCCAACTTCGACGAGACGCTCGCGGACGCGATGCGTACCGAGACCGAGACGTTCTTCAACCATCTGGTTCAGCAGGACCGCGACGCGCTCGAGATGTTCGACGCGAACTACACGTTCGTGAACGAGCGGCTGGCCAACCACTACGGAATGTCCGGCGTGGCCGGGCGGGGCTTCCGCCGGGTCGAGTACGCGGACGGTGTGCGCAGCGGCCTCCTGGGGCACGGTAGTGTCCTGGTGCTGACGTCGTTGGCCAACCGCACCTCCCCGGTACTCCGGGGCAAGTGGGTCATGGAGGTCCTCATGGGGACGCCTCCGCCCCCTCCGCCCCCGGGGGTCCCCGACCTGGACGACACGGAGGGCACGCAGGAGGGCAAGCGCCTGACGACGCGAGAGCGGATGGAGATCCACCGGGCGAACCCGACCTGCAACGCCTGTCACCGCTTCATGGACCCGATCGGCTTGGCGCTCGACAACTTCGACGTGACGGGCACCTGGCGGCTGCGGGAGAACGGCATGGCGCTGGACACGCGAGGTGAGTTCTACGACGGGACGCCGATCACCTCGCCGAAAGAGGTTGGCGACGCACTGCTTCGGCGCCCGGTGCCGCTCATGCGCTCCCTCACGGAAAACCTGATGGCGTACGCGCTCGCCCGCAGGGTCGAGTACTACGACCAACCGGCCATTCGTCTGATCGTGGACGAAGCGGAGGACGATGGCGAATACCGAATGCAGTCCCTCATCCTGGGTGTCGTGCAGAGCGACGCCTTCCGGATGAAGCAGGCAGCCGACGTCTCGACCCAGCAGGCGCCGACGCAAGGCCAACACTGACAAGAGCAAGCACCGCACCCTCGAGGAGAGCTGGCACGATGGAGTTCATCACCGGAAAGCACCTGGATCGTCGGACGTTCCTGAGGGGCATGGGTGGCGCGCTCGCCTTGCCCTATCTGGACGCGATGGTCCCGGCGGGGAGGATGAGCGGGGCGGTGGCACGCGCGAATCAGGAACGCACACCCCTGATCGCGATCGAAGAGGTGCACGGACTGGCGGGCTGCAACGAGTGGGGCGCCACGCAGTACCTCTACGCGCCGGAGATCATCGGCAAGGACTTCGAGATGGTGCCCAACAGCGCACTCATCCCTCTCGAGCCCTACCAGGACCAGCTGACCATCATCAGCAACACCGACGTACGCATGGCGGAGGCCTTCACCGCGCCCGAGATCGGAGGCGACCACTTCCGCTCCAGCGCGGTCTTCCTCACGCAGGCGCACCCGAAGCAGACCCAGGGCTCCGACCTCTTCGTCGGGAC
>JBDHDM010000613.1:0-2185 GCA_039591515.1 Gemmatimonadota bacterium
GTGAGGGCTCGGACGGGCCCGGGCCGCACCGGGTACGCATCAGCCCGTACGATGCGGAGCGGAGGGTCTGGGTGATCAACGAGACCTTCCACCAGATCTACGTCTTCTCCAACGACGGCTCCGAGCTGCTCATGACCCTGGGCGAGAAGGGTGTGCCGGGGGACGACGAGACTCACTTCAACAAGCCGCAGGACGTGGCCTTCCTGCCCGACGGCCGCATGCTGATCGCCGACGGCCTCGACAACCATCGCGTGATCATCCTGGACGCCGAGGCTCGGTACGTGTCGGAGTTCGGCGGTCGGGGAGTCGCGCCGGGGCAGTTCAACGGAGTCCACGCCGTCGCCGTCGGTCCGGATGGCCTGATCTTCGCCCTCGACCGTTCGGGCGGGCGCGTGAACGTCTTTCGCACCACGGAAGACCCCGCGCTCGTCGACCACGTCGGGACCTGGGACGGGTTCCGGATCCCGCTCGACCTCATCGTCAACGACGATGCGGTGTGGCTCACGGACCTGGGGCCGCTTCGGTTCGTGAAGCTCGACTTCGACGGCAATCGGCTCTACGAGTGGGAAGTCCCGAGCGAGATGCCGGACGGCTATCTCGAGGTCCACACCTTCTCCGTCGACTCGGACGGCAATCTCTACGGCGGCGACAACCAGTACGGCCGCACGCAGAAGTTCGTGCCCAGGCCGGACGCCAGCCCCGAGCTCTTGATCCGGCCTCCGTGGCGCGCGCGCTGAGCGGGTCCGCCGCAGCCCCTGTCCCGTAGCCGCCCGGCTACCGTTCGACGATGGCCAGGCCGTACGGGTCGTTTCCGACTCCGGTGACCGTGGCGACCACGCGGTGTGTGCGAAGGTCGATCACGTACAGGTGACCGAGCTCCTGCGAGAATGGCCGTGACGATGCCCCGGCGCTGATCACTGCATAGCGGCCATCGGACGTCACCGCCGAGCCCTTTGGGCGGGCCGTCCGCCCATCCCCCCGGGTGAGCGCGATGCGCGCGATCTCTGCGCCGGGAGCGCCTTGGAGCGCGAGCTCGAGGCTCACGATCGATACGTTGTCGGCCCGCACGTTCGGGACGATCACCAGCCGGCCGTCGGGGGTGACGGTGGGGATCAGAGGGTGCGTCATCTGTGTGGGATCATCGGTGCCCACGAGGACGCGGGCGACTTCCGCGGTGCTCGGGTCTACGCTCGCCCGATCGACGTCGATCAGCGAGAGCGTGTTGCCTGCCGACCCGTCGCGCTGGCTTCCGCCGTTGGCCACGATGACGTACCGCCCGTCGGGTGTGGCGGTGATGCCCCAGGGACCGAGCTGGGTCGCGATGCGGCCGACCTCCGCGCCACGATCTCCCCGCAGAGCGCGAGCGAGGTCGATCACCGAGACGTCGTTCGTGCCGCCGTTCGCGGAGAACAGGTACGTGCCTCCACCACTCGCTCGCCCCAAGGCCAGTCCGTTGGGGTCGGGGAAGCACCCCCAGCCCGGATCCGGCGACAGGACGGCCAGCTCCGTGGGAGGCCCGTACGACGGGACGTAGGGCACGGGATAGTCGGGGCAGTCGTGGCCCGGCGAGCCCAACGCGAGCTCCACGAGGCCGCGGAGGCTGCCGGTCCGTCGGTCGACGAAGGTGATCCGATTGCCGCCGTCCTCCGTCAGGTTGTTCTCGGCATTGGCGATCGCGAGCATGTCCGGCAGGAGTACGACGCCGAGCGCCCCGAAGCCCCCGGAGTCCATGTGTCTCCTGAGCGCGTTGGCGGTGCGGTCGTTCCGGGGATCGAGGACGGCGTCCACGTCGATCACGGCGATCGCGCCCCGTCCGCCGTGCTGGCGAAACTCGGCGTTGTCGATGGCGCCGTGATGGTTCACCACGTAGGCGGTGCGGCCGTCTTCGCTCACGACGAGGTTGGCCGGGTCGCCGAGGAGCTGCCCGTCCAGTCGGTCCAACGCCACCTTGGCACGGCCGACGATCGCGTTGGGCGTGTCGTCGTTCACGGGCTCGAGCGCGGCGTCCAGCGAGACCGCGTACAGGTAGGGTAGTCGCCTTCCGGCTACGAGGACGTACCGGCTCTGGCCCCACGCTTCGTGGGCGCCGAATGCCACGGCCAAAACGGCGGCCATCGAGATTGTCAGGCGCCTGAGCGACGATCGCATGCAATTCCTCCTCGGGGCATGAGTATGCTCCGACACC
>JBDHDM010000614.1:0-2181 GCA_039591515.1 Gemmatimonadota bacterium
CCAACGTCCCCGCTGGCCGTTCTGCACGAAGAGGGCCCGGTCGCGAACGGCCGTGACGAACGGCTCCAATTCGCCGCGGTAGTGCAGATAGCGTTGCATGCCGAGCTTCTGATACGCGTGGCTCACCTCCCGACCTCGGACCGTCGGGACGCTGGAGCCGTCGTACTCGACCTCGCGGGGGTCGGCCTCGTCGCACGAGATGCCCTCCCACCGGATGTGCTTGGCGAAGTCCTCGAGCTCCAGGCGATTCCCGCCTTCCTCTCGGAGCAGGACGATGTGGTCGGGGAGCACGGCCGTATCCTGACGGATCACATCGAGGAACCACTTGGCCATGAAGCCCTTCTCTTCATGAGCCAGAGGCGGGGGCATCGGATAGCTGCGTTCTTCCATGAACTCCCGCCACGCCCGGTTGCAGATCCCCGAGAAGACGAAGCCTCCGGGACAGTTCGCGTTCGTCTCGAGGATCCAGAACGTGCCGGCAGGGTCGAGCATCAGGTCGAGCCGGCAGATGTGGACCTTCGTGTTTCCGGAGTCGCGATCCGCGTCCAGGTCCTCCCTCAGGGCAGGTGGAGTCGAGAGAGCATCACGCACGGCCTCGTCGTCACGGGATGCACGGACGATCGTCTCGATGGCCTTGTGGTAGACCCGGGTGACCGTTTTCAGCCGCTCAGCATACGAGCCCTTGACCATCTGGGCCGGGCCGAGGAGGAACGGCTTCCCCTCGGTGAACATGAAGCGCGCTTCGGCGCGTTCACGGAGCAGCCTCCCCTCCGGGGTGAGCCCCTCGTCCAGAAGAGCACGATGGAAGTCCTGGTCCAGACCCGGCCAGCGGGGGTGGTCGGACGTCGAGATCGAGTCGGAAATCGTGTGATAACTCCTTGGAGGGTCACCCCGCCGCCCCACCCGAGGCGGCGAACATACGAACGCCCGTCGGCCCGTCGCCAGGTCTCGGCGCTCGTCCGGGCCTTCCTCCCACCGTATTGTGGCGACGCTGGCCCGGCGCGAGCCTGGCCGCTCGACGAAACCAGATGGAGATCGAATGGCTGAAAGTGGGACCTCGAGATTCACGTCCGGTGATCTGTCCGGCGGTTTTGCCTCCGCCGTCATCTCGATCACGGGCAACGTAGCAGCGGGCGTCATCGCGTTCGCCCCCCTCGGCCCGGAGTTCGTTGGCCAGGGGATTCTGGCCGGGATGTTCTCATCCATCGTGGCCGGCTTCCTGTGTGCGGTCTCGGGCGGGGCGCCGGGGATGATCTCGGGCCCGAAGGCCACCACGGCGATGGCCTTTGCCGCGATGCTGGGGACGCTGCTCTCCACGGGCCGCTTCGACCTGAGCACGCCGGAAGGAGCGAACCTGATCCTGTCACTGGCCTTCGGGGCGGTCATGCTCAGCGGGAGCGTGCAGGTTCTTCTGGGCGCATTCCGGGTCGGTGGGCTCGTCGAGTTCATGCCCTATCCCGTCGTCGCGGGTATACGCAACACGACGGCGATCCTGCTGATCACGGGGCAGTTCTGGACGTTCGTCGGTGTCCCGAGACAATCCTTGAGGGCGCTGTTCGCGGATCTCGGACAATTGCAGCCGGCGACCGCGCTCGCGGCGACCGTCACCGGCCTCCTGGCGTGGAAGGGGGGACGGTGGATACCGAAGCCGGCGGTGCCCGTGGCAGCGCTGCTCGCGGGAGCCGCCGTCCACTACGGTGCAGGTGCGCTGGTGGAGGGCGTGCGCCTCGGGGCGGTTCTCGGGGCGTTGCCGTCCGCGGTTCCCCGGCCGGACTACGCAGTGTCGATGTTTGCTGCCCTCACCGATGGCGGGAACCTGTCGTTGCTGCTCGCGGTCGTGACCGGCGCGCTCGCCATGGCCGTGCTCGACTCGATCTCGGCGATGATCTCATTGGTGAGCTACCAGAGCATCGCTGATCGGAGGTTCGACGCGAATCGACAGCTGGTGGGCCAAGGAGTCGGGTCGGCGGTCGTGGCCCTCTTCGGCGGGCTCACCAACTCCGGGATCTTGGCGCGGGCCGCCGTAAACCAACGTGCGGGCGGCCGGACGATGTGGTCCGGTGTGATCAACGCCCTCGGCGTGTTCTTGCTGATCGTGGCCCTCTCCCGGCCTCTGGCGCTCCTGCCCAAGGCGGCCATCGCCGGCCTCATCATGGTGATCGCTTCCTCGCTGTTCGATCG
>JBDHDM010000615.1:0-2177 GCA_039591515.1 Gemmatimonadota bacterium
TTCATTTCCGCGCTGGCGTTCGAGCAGGGTGCGACGAGCGACCCCGACCTCGCGAGACTCGGCGTCCTCATCGGCTCGCTGGCCGCGGGGCTCGCCGGATACGGTGTGCTACGGCTCGTGCTGCCCGCGTCGCGCTCGCCTTGATGGGCCCGCGGAGATCCCGTCGGCCGTAGCGAAGACCCCGCCGGACAGCCCGCTCCGACCTGTTACCAGTCCGGGCTCTCGTCGGCGTCGAGCTTCTGCATCGCGGCACGCAGGCGGGCCTCGTCGGCATCGGACACTTCGTGGGCCGGCGCCAGGCTGGCCCGCGTCGCATTCCCTCGCGCGATCACCCCGACGAACACCCCCGCGGTCAGGATGGCCATGCCGGGCAGAAGATACCCGAGGAGGTTGAAGCCTTCGGGCGGGGGAAGCATGAGCACCTCGGTGCCGAACTGGGCGACGAAGCTGGCCTGAATCGCCTCCACGGACTCTCCGGCTTCGAGCGATTCCCTGATGCGTTGCGACCATACCGGAGACGTCCCGCACTGCATCTGGAACTGACACGAGTGCACGTCGAGCCCGCAGCCGCAGTTGCACTTCAGGGCGGACTCGAGAACCATGAGCTTCTCGCCGAGCTCTCCCTCGTGGTAGTGCCCGCCGATCGTCGCGTTTGGGTCGTACCCGGCGTGTGACGGCCCGGTCGACTGGGCCGAAGCGGAGGCCGCAAGGCCGACGAGCAGTATCAGAGTGACGGCCAACATCTTCTCGATCGTGGTCATACCGGCGGTCCTGCCTCTCCCCTTCTGCGGTCGGGGCGCCGCAAGTTGTATCGTCATCCGTGGGCTACCAGTCTCGCGCTCCATCGTTCCTCCACCCGGGGGTGTCAGCGTCCGCGGGCGCCCGAATCCGGGCTGCGCGGGTCCGGTGCACCGACGCGCTCACCGGTGTCCGGATCGATCCCGATCGAGTTCGCCGACCCTTGTCGGCCGCCCATCTGCACGCGGTGCCCGAGCTCCTCGAGCTCCCGCACGACCTCGTCCGAGAAGCCTTCGCCTTCGAGCCGAATCCGATCGGGAAGCCACTGGTGGTGGATTCTCGGTGCGTCGACCGCTGCTTGGATGCCCATCTCGAAGTCGATCAGGTTCAGGATGAGCTGCAAGGTCGTGTTGATGATCGTGCGCCCGCCGGGTGTCCCGACCACCGCCACCAGCTCGCCGTCCTTCGCGACGATGCTGGGTGACATCGACGAAAGCATCCGCTGCTCGGGCCGCGCGAGATTGGGGCGCGTCCCGATGAGGCCGTTGGCGTTCGTCAGTCCCGGGCCGGCGTTGAAGTCGCCCATCTCGTTGTTGAGCAGGAAGCCCGCGCCCGGCACCACGATACCGGAGCCGTAGCCCGACTCCAGCGTGTACGTCACGGATACGGCCATGCCGTCGGCGTCGACCACCGAGTAGTGTGTCGTCTCCGGACTCTCCGGCATCATGGCGACATCCGAAGGGTGCGAGATGGACGCCCGCTCGGGATCCAGGCTCCGCCGCAGTTTCGTCGCGTGCTCCTTGCTCGTGAGCCGGTGGACCGGCACGTCCGCAAAGTCCGCGTCGGCCAGATACTCCGCCCGGTCCCGGAACGCCCGCCTCATGGCCTCGGCGACGTGGTGCACATAGGTCGGCGTGTTGTGGCCCATGGCGCCGAGGTCGTACGCCTCCAGAATGTTGAGCATCGTGACGATCGCCACCCCGCCGGAGCTGGGTGGAGGCATCGAGACGATGTCATATCCCCGGTAGGTGCCCTCAATCGGCGTGCGCTCACGCGCCTCGTACCGATCCAGATCCTCCTCGGTGATCAGGCCCCCACCGCGCTGCATCTCTTCGGCAATCAGTCGCGCCGTCTCACCGCGGTAGAATCCGTCACGCCCTGCGTCCCGAATCCGCTCCAGCGACCGGGCCAGATCGGGCTGCCTCCACGTCTCACCCTGCCCGTACGGGCTACCACCGTTCGTGAAGGCCTCGATCGATGCCTCGTACGGAGTCCGTCCGGCGAACCGTTCGATGGAGCCGGCCAGCGCCTCCGACAGCTCGAAGCCCTCCGCAGCGAGATCCACGGCCGGGTCGACGAGGTCGCTCCAGTCCGCGCGGCCGTAGAGGCGATGCGCCTTGTCGAAACCGGCCACGGTTCCCGGGACCCCCACGGCCAGG
>JBDHDM010000616.1:0-2177 GCA_039591515.1 Gemmatimonadota bacterium
CGGCACCGATCGCGAGGGCGAGTGTTGCGACGATGGTGGACGAGAAGCCGAAATCGCGTCGGAGTCCACGTGCGGCGAAGCGCAGATCGAGCACGAGCCGCTCCAGCGTCGCTCGACCGGGCCGCGCATACGAGATGCCGAGCCGGAGTGCGTGGGCGGCGTACCAGGCGCCGGCGCGCACCCCCGAAGTCCTCGCTCGCAGCTCGAGGAATTCCTCGTGCAGATCTCCGACGATGCTGTCGCCGTCACGCCCACGACCAACCAGCGCTCGGAGGAGGGCGGTGGCCCACCGCGGAGGATGCTGGGCGCTCATGAGATCACCTCCAACACGTCCTCGAGGCCGGCCGAGAGCTTGCCCACGACCGATCTGGCTCTCCGCAGCGCCTCGATTCCGTCGGCCGTGACCGCGAAGCGCTTGCGCGCGTTGCCACCTCGCTCCGGCGTCGGCGTCTCGAGATCGAACCGAACGAGACCCTTCTCGGCCAAACGGTCGAGCGTTCGGTACAAGGCGCCGCGAGAGACCGGGCGGTCCGTAGCCGCTTCGATCTCCTGCCGAATCAGAAGGGCGTATCCGTCATCGCGATGCCGCAGCAGTGCCAGGAGCACCAGCTGCTCGAAGTCGCCCAGCAGGCCCGTCCCCGACATCCCCACCTCCGTATACATTGTAGACAGTAAGGATACAATGTATACACATCGTCCATCGGGCAAGGCCGCGGTGGAAGAGTGGTGCGCTGTCGGCGCAGTCCGAAGAGTGGGGGCGGTGCTTCTCGATCGGGCATCCGAGCGGCCGTCCATCCTCGGATCTTCTACCGTCCGCTCAGTGTCCAGCCGGTGTACAGGAGCCCGATCGCCACGATCCACGAGCCCGCCACCCGAACGGCGATCCGTGTCCACTCCCGCTCGAGGCTCACGACCAGCCCCGTCACGAGCGAGACGATGACGAAGAGCGTGCCGATCGTGCCGAGGAGCCCGGTCATGCCGAGCGCCGCCTCGCGCATCTCGACACCGCTCATCATTCCGTGCACCAGGCCGAGCAGGATGGCGAGACCGCTGCCGACGCCCTCGTGGTAGGGGCGGTCCGCGGCCACGAGGCCGCCGAGCACGAGGAAGGAGAGCGCGGTGGACGCGAACGGGAGCGCCAGTCCGGTCTGCAGGCCAACGAGCCCGCCGAAGAACCAGGCGATGGGGAGCGTAAAGAGCACACGGCGACCGTACGCCTTGCCACCGAGCCCGGCGAGCAGGGCGATCGCCAGCACCGGCAGGAGGTCCTCCGGCGTGACCACGACGTGACCGACCCCGTCGAAGAGTGGACCGAGGCCGGTGCCCACCAGGTGGGCTGGAAAGCGAACGGGGATCACGCGGGCCTCACTCCCCGACGCGGGCGCGACATCGTGCTCATCCCGCGACCGCGCTCCACGTGAACCACAGGCCGGCCAGAGCGATCGCGCCCCCGGCCGCGCGGAGGGCGTTCCCGCCCCAACTCAACCGGCGGAGCTCCCCGATGCCGATCCCCGAGCCGTGCAATAGCCCGGTCGAGACGACGAACCCGATCGAATAGAGAAGCCCGCTCTGCCCCTCCGGAAGCTCTGTCCCGTGGGCGTATCCGTGGAAGATCGCGAAGAAGCCCACGAGCACGGCGGCGAGCCGGAGGTCGGGCTTCTGCTCGAGCGCGACCATCGCTCCCAACAGCAGCGCCGACATGCCGATGCCGACTTCGACGGCGGGCAGGCCGAGGCCGAGCAGACCGGCCATCCCCCCGAGCGCCATCACCATGGGGAAGGTGACCGGCAGGACCCAGATGGCGGGGGCACCGAGCTGCGCGCCCCAGATGCCGACCGCGACCATGGCGAGCACGTGATCGAGCCCCGTCACGGGGTGGAGCAGCCCGCTGATCAGACCAGCCGCCGAGCCGCCTTCATGCGCGGCCACGGGGAGCGGGGTCCCGAGTGTGCCCACGGCGATCGCCGTGCCGAGGGCGACCGCCACACGGCACCTGTTCGACCCCTCCATCATCAAATCCACCCCATCAGAATGGCCGTGCGCTGAATGAACCAGAACGCCCCGAGCGTGCCCACCACGTAGCCCGGGACCATCTGTGCCCAACGGGGCCACCGCACCTCGAGTGCGTGGAAGGAGCGGACGAGGCCGAGCACGAGAAACACGAACGCGATCTGGCC
>JBDHDM010000617.1:0-2610 GCA_039591515.1 Gemmatimonadota bacterium
GACCGGCCCGGATGATCGGGCGTGCACGCAGCGGCCCCGAACCCCAGCAGTAGGCCGAACCACCCCGCGAACGCTCGCCCGAACACCATCCCCGACGCCGTGATCGACGGCTACTCCGTGACCGGTCTTCCCAGAAGCCGGCTCGCTTCAGCGAGTCGCTCCTGCACCCGGTCGATCGCGTCCGCGACCTTCTGCATCTGCTCGTCTACGAGGTGGAACTCCCGCTCCTCGATCGCTTCGCGCACGCCCGGGAGCGTCTTGACGCCGTATCCCGTGTAGTAGCCCGGAGCATAGATCTGGTGCCGGAACCACGGACGCTTCGGCAGTCCACGCTCGTCCGTGAGCAGCTGCTCCATCCCCATGACCTGACGGTTCACGCCCTGCATCTGCTCCTGGCTCAGCCCCTGGGCGTGCATCGTCGCGAGAAGCTCGTCGTACACCTCAGCTTCTCGCTCCAACGCCGCGATGGCATTCTCGAGCGGAGCGAAGTTGAAGTGCGGGACGTCTTCCCTCTCCGATGGCGCCACGTAGGTCCGGGTCGGGTCGGCCGCCAGCGTGTACGTCCCCTCCCGTACGAGCCGGTTCTCGTAGGCGGTCCGGTCACGCAGCTGTTCCGCCATCTCCTGGACCTCGCCCATGTAGGTCGTGACGTTGTCCGCGAGCCCGGAGAAGTGGAAGGGCAGCACTTCTGCCTGCGCGAAGCGGAGCGTGGCGCGCCCCGCGACCTTCGTCAGGGCGACCCCGTACTCGAAGTCCGGATCGACGAAGCGCGTGTAGTGGTCGAAGGAGTCGAACTGGGAGTGGTAGGAGCCTCCTCCGCTCTCTCCGCCGAACGAGAGGTTGAGCGATGCGATCCCCAGGTGCTGGAGGAACGGGGTGTAGTCCGAGCCCGACCCGAGCGGGGCGAGTCTGAGGTCCGTACGACCCGCCGACTCACGATCACCCGCGACCGCGCTTCGGGCCCTGCGCCTTGCCTCGAGCGTCACGCCCGTCTGCGGATCTTCGACATCGCGTGCGATCTGCGTGATGAACCGCTCGAGGGAGTGCGCGCCCCCCGCGCTGAGAAAGCCCCGCCCGTTGCCATCGGTGTTGATGTACAGCGTGGCCTTCTGCTGCAGCTCGTTCCGATGGTGCTCGGCCCACTCGGTCGAGCCGAGCAGCGCGGGCTCCTCGGCGTCCCAGGCCGCGTAGACCAGTGTGCGCTTGGGGCGCCAGCCTGTCTCCATGAGCTCGCCGACGGCCCGCGCCTCCTCCATGAGGGTTACGAGGCCGCTGATCGGGTCGGCGGCACCCATCGCCCATCCGTCCCGGTGGTTCCCTCGAACCACCCACTCGTCCGGGTAGTCCGATCCTTCGACGCGGGCGATGACGTCGTACGCGGGGGCGAGATCCCAGTTGAATTCGACGTGGAGGCGGACGGTGGCCGGCCCGGGTCCGGTGTGGTACGTGATCGGCAGCGCCCCACGCCACGAAGGGGGCGCGACCGCACCATCCATCGCGCTGAGAAGAGGCAGCGCGTCGGCATACGAGATGGGCAGCACGGGGATCTTCATGATCGTGGGGGCGTCGGCGGGGTCGAGTCGCTCGGCGTCCGCGGTCGCACCGTACCCCGGAGTAAGCGGATCACCCGGGTACTGCGGCATGTCCAGCACTGACC
Organism: Gemmatimonadota bacterium; assembly: GCA_039591515.1. Classification (GTDB taxonomy): domain Bacteria; phylum Gemmatimonadota; class Gemmatimonadetes; order Longimicrobiales; family Gaopeijiaceae; genus UBA2589. The sequence continues at coordinate 1,658 of JBDHDM010000617.1, forward strand.
CCCGCTGGACCCCGTGCTCCATCCGGTACGGACCGTCGGGGTAGACGTCCCCTGCCCCGTACCCGTCGTCGATCGGGTCCGAATAGATGATCGCCCCGATCGCGCCTCGCTCGGCCGCGACCTTCGGCTTGATCCCTCTCCACGACCCGCCGTAGCGGGCGATCACGATCTTGCCCTCGACGTCGATGCCCCGCCGCTCGAGCTCCTCGTAATCCGCGGGGATTCCGTAGTTCACGTAGACGAGCTCTCCCGTGACGTCGCCGTCGGCGGAGAAGGCGTTGTACGTCGGGAGGCGGTTCTCCTCGATGCCCGACGTGCGATCCTCGGAGAGCGTCGGCTCGCGCAGCAGGGCCGTGTACTGCGTGGGGCTCACCAGCTGCAGCTCGCGGATCCTGGGCGTCGGATACAGCACCTGGAACTCCTCGATCTCCACCTCGAAGCCCCAATCACGGAACTGGTCCGCCGTCCACTCCGCCATCTCCTTGTTGTACGGAGACCCCGTCCAGAACGGCTCGGCCCAGGAGCGGTGGGGCCTCCTGCGGGGGCGTGAGCGCCAGAATTGCGAGAGTGATGACCGGAACGGATAGGTACTTCGCGCGCATTCGTTTCTCCCTGAATCGATGCTGGACCCGATCGGCAGCGGCGCTGCTCCCGAGCGTGCGGATTCTAGACGATCGGCGCGCCACTGACCACGGGTCCGAAGGTCGACGAGGGGGCACCCGCAGTCCCTCGCGGTCCAATCGATGGGATCGTCGGCCGCTGGCTCGCCGGAGCCGGGCTCGTCGGTGGTGGGCTCGTCCGTCGTCGGCGCGGTGAAGATCACCATCGTGCCCTCAGGGTCCAGGACGGCGAATTCCCGCCGCCCGTACGAGTAGACCTCCGGCCCCCACGCGATCTCGACGCGGGGCGCGAGCGCGCGGTGCAGCTGCTCCGCGTCCGAGACCTCGACGCAC
>JBDHDM010000618.1:0-2166 GCA_039591515.1 Gemmatimonadota bacterium
CAGACACAACGGTCCCGCTCGTCCCGGGGTTGTCCCGCTCGTCCCGGTGGGGTGGCGCATGCGCACGAGAAGGCGTCATCGTCCGGTCGATCCTCGACGACCACCTCCTCTGCGCTGATCATGGCCCGCATACCAAGAAGAACGCTCCAAAACGTGCTCGGCACGGCTGCCGTCGCGGGCCTTGCTGCGTGCACACCTTCGGATGGTCGGACGGGGCCTGCCGCCGACACGTCCGAGCCAGGCACCGTCGTGGGCGCTCCCGGGGAGTGGGCGTACTACGGCGGCGATCCGGGCGGCAGCAAGTACACCCACCTGTCCGCCATCGACACGTCGAACGTCCACCTCCTCGAGGTCGCGTGGACGGCGCGGACGGGGGACTTTCCCCCCGAGCTCTTCGAGGGAGTCGACCACGAGGGAGTCGAGATCCCGCAGGATGCGCGCTCGGTCGGGGCGTGCACTTCGTGCCACGGCGAGAGCATCCGGTTCGAGACGACGCCGCTCATGGTCGACAACACGCTCTACGTGTCGACGCCGGCCAATCGCGTCCTCGCGCTCGATCCGGCCACCGGTCTCGAGAGGTGGACCTACGACCCCGGGGTGGATCTCGAGCAGAGCTACTCGGAGGACCTCATCAGTCGCGGTGTGTCGACGTGGCTCGACGTCGCAGCCGAAGACGGCGACGCCTGCCGGCGGCGGTTGTATCTCGCCACGATCGACGCCCGACTCATCGCGTTGGACGGCGACAACGGAGAGCCGTGCGCGGAGTTCGGGAACGATGGCACGATCCGACTCGACCGAGGTGTCGCCATCAACGGACGTGAAGTCGACACCGGCGACTATCTCGTGACCTCGCCACCAGCAGTGTTGAATGGGGTCGTCGTGGTCGGCTCCGCGATCGGGGACAACCGGCGCAAGGACGTGGAGTCCGGGGTCGTGCGCGCATATGACGCGCGCTCGGGTGAGTTGCGTTGGAGCTTCGACCCGATCCCGCGCACGGCCGACGATCCGGGATGGGAGGGGTGGACAACGGAGGCCGCGCGCGAGACCGGCGCCGCCAACGTGTGGTCGATCATCTCGGCCGATCCGGCCCGAGATCTCGTCTTCCTTCCCACGGGAAGCGCGGCACCCGACTTCTACGGCGGGGACCGGCCCGGTCGAAACGACTTCGCCAACTCCGTGGTCGCGCTGCGTGGAAGCACCGGCGAGCTCGTGTGGTCGTTCCAGGTGGTGCACCACGACATATGGGACTACGACGTTGCCTCACAGCCGGTCTTGATCGAGCTCGAGCGGGAGGGCGGACCCGTCCCGGCCGTCGTGATCGGTACGAAGATGGGACACCTCTTCGTTCTGAACCGGGAGACCGGCGAGCCCGTCTTCGAGGTCGAGGAGCGGCCCGTGCCAGCGAGCGATGTCCCCGGTGAGGATGCGTGGCCGACCCAACCGTTTCCGACGCTGCCTCCACCCTTGCACGAAACCTCGCTCTCGCCGGACGATGCGTTCGGCGTCGACGAAGCCGACCGCGAGTTCTGTCGGGCATGGATCGAGCGTCTGCGTTACGAGGGCATCTTCACGCCGCCGTCCCTGGAAGGCAGCATCATCTGGCCCGGCTTCGGCGGGGGCCTCAACTGGGACGGCATGGCGTGGGACCCCGAGCGTCAGATGCTCGTGGTTCCGATCAAGCGCCTCGCGATGTTCGTTCAGCTCCACGCCCGTCCGGACTTCGAGGCCGCCCTGGAGGATCGTGGCGAAGGGCTCGAGTACGCACGCCAGAGCGGCACGCCCTACGGGATGTCACGGATGCCCATGGTCTCGCCCAAGGGGATTCCGTGCTCACCGCCGCCATGGTCCAAGCTCGTCGGCGTCGACCTGCGGACCGGCTCCATTTCGTGGGAGCGGCCCCTCGGCCGGGTCCCCACAGCCCCCGGCACGGACGAGCTCGGGCCCGAGGAGTGGGGCTCGGTCGCGTTCGGGGGACCGCTCGCCACCGCGGGGGGCGTCACGTTCATTGCAGGCGGACCGGATGACCGGATTCGTGCCTTCGCGACCGCGACGGGTGAGCTGCTCTGGGAGGCCGAGCTTCCGGCCGGCGGCCAGGCTGCTCCGATGGCCTACCGGTACGAGGATAGGCAGTACGTCGTGATCGCGGCCGGCGGTCGCAGCGGGATC
>JBDHDM010000619.1:0-5786 GCA_039591515.1 Gemmatimonadota bacterium
GGTCGGGCGGGGCAGAGGGCCGTAGGGCGGGGGCCCCAGGCCAGGGCCGACGGCTCCGATCGGGGCGGATTCTTGCCTTCGAACCCGGCGAGGCGTCTACATTTGGAACGGGGCGCCACCCGACGTTGTTCGCAGCACGGTCGGGGCACACCATCCGGATCCACCGATCGAGGCCCGATGCACGCATCCCCCTTCACGCCCTTGCAGGAATACGACCGCGACGCGTGGCGGGACTTCATCGACCACTCGTCCTCGTATCCACTGCCCTGCCACCCCGACGTGCTCGGATGGTCCATCCCGGACGGTGGAGACGCGCTGGTCTATGCCGACCGGATCGACGGGGAGGTTCGGACGATGGCCGTCCTGGCCGCCCAGCAAGCGCACGCCGTCGACGAGCTTCCCTGGCTGGGGCAATTGACCGGCTGGCGGCTGGTGGGAAGCCGACTCGGGGGGCGCGCCGACGACCCGGCCCTCGAGCGGTTCGCTTCGGCGTGCCACGAGCTCCTGAGCGATGGCCGTGCCGATTTCGTCTTCCTCGAGGACGTGGAAGTGGACTCCCCGCTCTGGCGGGCGGTGTCGGATCTCGCCCAGCGGCACCGCTCCGTCCGCATCGACCATCCCAAGGACGCGGTGGAGCACTGGCGGGTCCACTTCCCGGACCCGCCGGAGGACTACTGGAAGAGCCTGTCCAGCTCGCGCCGCAACAGTGTGCGGCGCAAAGCCAAGCGCTTCGACCATCGCGTGGACGTCGTCGACGCTCCCGACCAGGTGCCCGCGTTCCTCGAAGCTGCGCGCGCGATCGCGGAGCAGAGCTGGCAGGGGAAGCGGCTGGGCCTCGGGGTCGCGACCGAGGGACGCGTGCGAGCGAGCATCGTCGCGATGGCCGAGCTCGGCGCGCTTCGCTCCTACCTCCTGCACCACGAGGACGAGCCGGTCGCGTTCATCATGGGATGGCAGTGGCAGGACGTGTACCAATACCAGCGGCCGGGCTACGACCAGCGCTACGCCGGGGACGGCCCCGGCGCGATCCTGCTCTACCGGATGATCGAGGACCTGATCACCCGCCGGACCCCGGCGGTCCTGGACTTCGGGTACGGCCACGCCCAGTACAAGAGCCGCTTCGCGACGGATCACGTGATCACGGGACCCATCGCGATGCACTCCACTACGCTGCGCAGCCGGACGGCGCTGACGCTGCGTCGCGTACGCGATACCTTGGACAGCGGCGTCCGTGGGGCCCTGCGCCGCACGGGCCTCTACGACCGCGTCCGGCGTGTGTACCGGCGCCTGTGACGCACTCGGCTCTGAATCGGCCCTAGAGGGACGGGAAGCGGTCGGGGCGGACCTCTACGGATCGGACCACGCCCCCGTCGCCGGAGTGATCGAGCGGGGTACCCTCGGGCAGCCCGCCCGACTTCCGAGCGTACGCACCGTCGCAAGCCTTCATGGCATCGCGAATCCCCCGGATTGTAGATTGCATCGTAGTCATGGGGCCGCGACCGAAGTCGGCCGTCGGAGTTGAAGATCTCTCTTCAACGGGCCGGCAGCCGGTCCGGGGGCGGCTCCGTGTGCTCTGCCCACGAACCGATGCCTCTCGCGGATGCCTCCAGCTCCCGAAACTGACACGGAATCGATCATCGACGTCGCCGCCTTGGGGTACGAGGTCCGCGACGTCGAGGAATCGAGCGCGCTCTGGGGGCAGGTTCTCGAAGCCTTGCCGGTCGCCTCGTTCTATCACCGGTGGGAGTGGTTTCGCGCCGTCAGCGATCACCTCGCCCCGGACGTCGAGTTCCACTGGTTCTTCGAAGGGGACCGGCCGATCGCCATCTTCCCGTTGGAGCGGGCCGGTTGGAGGGGTCCTCTCGCGGAGCTGCGTCACCCCGTGCACGCGGATATCTTCCTGAGAGATTGCCTCGTCACGGCGGGGTCCACCGGGCTCGACTGGCCCACCGTGTGGGCGCTCGCGTTGGACGCGGCCGGCGATTCCCGCCGGGTCGCCGCCGTGCGCCACCACGTGGTGCCCGAGCGTTCCTGCGCCATGGCGGCATTCAGGGCCGACTCGGACCACGTCCGCATCTCGCGCACGTCCACCCGCGCGTACTGTCCGGTGGCGTCCCCCGACTCGCTGGAGCGTCTCTCCGCGAAGGCGGGGCGGGAGGCCGGGTCTCTGGGCCGGAGGTCGTACCTCGGCCTCGAAGCCCACACCACCGGCCTCGACACGTTCTTGGGGGTCGAAGGTGCCGGGTGGAAAGGGAAATCCGGGACCGCGACGAGCCTGTCGTGCGCGCCGATCTCCCGTGCCTTCTTCCGGCAGGTGCTCCGGGCGTTCGGGGCGACGGGTGACGCCCGCGTGGAGGTCCTCACGATCGGCGGCCAGCCGGCCGCCGCCTTCATCATGGTTCGCGCAGGGGCTCAGTGGAACATGCTGAAGATCGGCTACGACCCGCGTTTCTCCACGTTCGGACCGGGCGCGATCTTGCTCAAGTTGTTTCTAGAACAGGCAGCTGAAGACACTGGTATTGAAGAGGTTAGCCTCATTACATCTGTGCCATGGGCGGCGCGCTGGCACCTCATGCAAGAGCCCACCTACGACTTCGCCGCGTTCATGCCTTCGCTCGCGGGACGTGCCCGCGCGATGCGCCACGACTTGCTGGGCGGCGCCCGCGAGGTCCGCATGCGTTTGAAGAGGAGCAACGACGCTTGAACATTCTCGGGATCAACTACTTCTATCACGACACCTCCGCGTGCGTCGTCCAGGAAGGCGACCTGATCGTGGCGGTGGAGCAGGAGCGCTTCTCGCGCGACAAGCACACGTGGCAGTTTCCCCACGCGGCCATCGAACGTGCGCTCGCCGAGAGCGGGATGGAGGCCGGCGACATCACGGACGTCGCGGTATCCATCGACCCGGGCAAGCATTGGCATCGAAAGGTGCTCTACGGGCCGACCCTGGGGACGCGCATTCTCCCCTTCGTCAAGCACGAGGGGGTCCGAGCCCTGATTCGTCAGCACGAGTTCAAGACATGGTGGAAGTCGTTCTTCGGCGCGGGTGCTCCGCCCCGCCTCCACAACGTGGGACACCACCTGGCGCACATCGCGGGCTCGTTCTTCGTATCTGGGTACGATCGAGCGGCGTTGCTCTCGATCGACGGATCCGGCGAGTGGTCCACGACGTGGCTCGGTGAGACGGACGGCAAGACGTTCCGGTGCCTGAGCGAGTCGTTCTTCCCGCATTCGCTCGGCTCGTTCTACGAGTCGGCGACCGAATTCTGTGGCTTTCGCCCGAACTACGACGAGGGCAAGACCATGGGCCTCGCCCCCTTCGGCGATCCCGAGCCCTTCCTGGAGAAGATGGGGAAGCTGGTGTCGGTCGACGCAGGGGGCCGCCTTCATGTGGACACGTCCTACTTCCGCTTCCACAACGCCGGTCACCAGCGTTGCGGCGCCAGATACTATGAGGCCTTCGGAGCGCCACGAGGTCGGCACGACCCGATCGAGAAGCGTCACGAGGACGTTGCCGCCGCCGCCCAACGTGTGCTCGAAGACCGCGTGCTGGAGATGTGCGCGGTCCTCGAGAAGGAGACCGGAGCCGACCACCTGGTGATCGCCGGGGGTGTCGCCCTGAACTCGGTGATGAACGGCCGCATCCTGCGGGAGACGGGCTTCAAGGATGTCTACGTGATGCCGGCTGCCGGAGACAACGGCACGTCGATCGGGGCCGCCTACTACGTGCACAACCACGTGCACGGATCGACCAAGCGGTACCACCACTCCGATCCGTATCTCGGCACGGGATACTCCGCCGAGCAGATCGAAGCGGTTCTGAAGGAGTGCAAGCTGCCCTACGAGCGCTCGGCAGACATCTGCGTGGACACGGCCCGAATGCTCCGCGACGGCCAGATCGTCGGGTGGTTCCAGGGGCGGATGGAGATCGGGCCCCGCGCGTTGGGCAACCGCAGCATCCTCTGCGATCCGACCTTGCCCCACATGAAGGACAAGATCAACGCCGAGGTGAAGCACCGAGAGGCGTATCGGCCGTTCGCGCCCTCCGCGTTGGCCGAGAGGGCCGGCGAGTTCTTCGACCTCGACGTGGAGGCGCCCTTCATGCTGAAGGTCTGCCAGGTGCGCCCAGAGCAGCAGAGCAAGCTTCCGGCGATCACGCACGTGGACGGCTCAGCGCGTCTGCAATCATGGGTGAGCCGATCGTCGAGTCCCCCGTCCAGGCGATCCGTTGCTTCTTCGGCACGGGCCTCGACGTGCTCGTGCTCGGCGACTTCATCGTGAGGAAGGGCTGCTGAGGAGGAGCCGTCAATCCGCGTCCTTGAGCCGCCTCACGAGGTTGATCAAACCCAGGCGGGCGCGGGAGCCCAGACCGTTCCTGTTCTGAAGCAGAATCGTTCGGACGGGTTGGAACGTGTTACTGAACTTACGCTTCAGCACGTGGGAGCCGAACATCGCGTCGACCCATCTGGTTCCGTACGTCTCGGTCTCCTCGACGAGCATGTACCGCCAGAGGCACGACGACGCGTACTTGTGCCCCGGGATCGGTGCCGTGGCTGTGACCCCTGCCTGCACGTAGCCGTCCGATCCGTAACAGATCCAGAAGTTCACGACCGCCCCGTCGAGCCGTAGGAGATAGACTCGAAGCGAGCCTCGCTCCTGAGCGACCTTCATCATGTCGAGTGTCACGCGATTCTCGACCGGGTCCTCGAAGAACGAGATTCGGGGTCGACCCTCCTCGATCAGAACACGCTGCCGCGCGATGTGCAGGGCTCGCAGCTCCTCGATGAGCTCCGGGCCGGGGTCGTGGACCGTGACGAACTCGACCGACGAGAATGCTTCTCGCAGCCCCCGCTCTCCTTTTCGTATCCGGCGCAGATTCTCACCCTTGAGCTTCTCGTCGATGTGCTGGTGCGCCCCGAAGAGGTGAATCTCGTCGCCGTAGTCGACGTCTTGAGACACCGAGAAGCGCTCGCGGAGCGCCTGGACGAAGGGGTCCTCGGGGTCGACCCGGTTCAGCGCGATCTCGTCGAAATCACCACACAGCGGACCTGACAGCGCCTGTATGACCGCCCCGACCACGGCGGGCTTCGCTCCGTCGACCGCCTGCACGGACACGGTGGGGTATTCCACGTAGCGACCGCACTTACCCCACAGGCGGAGCTGCCTCAACCTCGTCCACCCTCGTCCCCGCACGAACTTCACGAAGGGGGCCAATCCGACCATCTCCGGCCCGTCGAATGCGGCGAGGAAGAACGGATGCTCACCCTGCCGAGTGTAGGCGGGCTCGACGACGCGCATCCACTCCGGCGAGAAGCCGAGTTGCGAGAAGCCACTCAGTCGGGAGCAGAAGCTCCGGTAGCTGTCTGCCAGGGGGCCTGTCTCGAGCTCGGAGAGGCTCTGGATGGCCTGTATCGAGAGGTCGGAGGACACGGGGAGGCTTGGGGTGGAGGGGGCCCGTTCTTCCATGCATACCACGACCCACGGGGCGACGAAAGCCCTTGCGTCCCGAGCCTATTCCGTGCCCGCCCAGCTCCACCTTCCGATGCGCCAAACCACCTCGAGCAAGGCCTCCACACCCCACTCGCTGTCCGCTCCCGAATCGGGGAAGCGTCGAAACTGCAGATGTGCCTCCGACCGCAGCGTGAGCGGCCCCGGCGTCCAGCTCACGTCTCCGACCAGGGCCCAGACCTCGCTTTCGACCTCGGGTGAGAACGTCGGGTATCGGGGTGTTTCGGGGAGTCGCTCGAGTTCGGGGAAGGCGTCGGTGAACTCGCGGATGCCCTGCC
>JBDHDM010000620.1:0-3421 GCA_039591515.1 Gemmatimonadota bacterium
GAATCTGGCCGAGGCTCTGCTCGCCGTCGGGCGTCGCCTCGACGCGGTTGAGGAGGCCCGGAGGGCCGAGCGGGAAGCGATCGTGGGCCGCGTGCTCGACCGCCTACCCGAGACGTACCGCCTCCTGGGGCGCGTCGCCTCGGTTGAAGGCAACCCGGATGCGTTCGTGTTCTTCGAGCGCGCCCTCGAATTGACGGACGATGCGCGGCTGCCGGCCGTCGAGCGGGCCCGGACCCTGCAAGCCTACGCGGAGGCGGAAGGTGCCGCGGGGGACTCCGAGAAGGCGGCAACGCTCGCCGGTGAGGCGGAGGCCATCTATCAACGGCTCGGAATCCGGCATCGCCGAAGCCCGTGGGCGGATCGACACGGCCCCGGTCGTGAGCGTGAGATCGGAACATGAATCGAACAACAACGGAGCTCAGCGTGTCTCGTCTCTTCTCCATACACCCGACTCGGATCCGATCTCGGGTTCCCCTGCCTGGCCTGCTACCGATGCTGCTCGCGGTCGCGGCGTGTGGAAATCTCACCGCCGGCGGCGTTGGCGAGGCGGTCGTGGTCGTTTCGGGGGACTCGCCCGAGGCGCTCGCCTCGTCGCGTATCGATCCGACGACCCTCACCTGGTCCGCGTCACGCGTGGAGGGGCCTGCGCGCGCCGAGGGGGATGACGACCCCAAGGGCCGGATCGAGGCGGAGATGCTCCTGTATCTCGTTTCCGAGTCCGGAGGGGAGGTGCGAATCACCGACGACGAGTTCGAGGTGAGCGTCGATCTGGGTGGTGTCGAGCAGGACGAGACTGTGCCGAAGCAGATCCCGACGGACACCTATACCGGCCTTCGAATCGTCTTCCTTCAGATCGAAGTGCGGGTCGACGCGGGCCTCGTGATCGACGGGGTGCCGGTCACGGGGCCGATCGACATCGACCTCGAAACGGACTCTCTCTCCGTTCTCAAGGGGGTAGCGCTGCAACTCGATGATGCCGAGCGGGCCGAGATCCTCGTCGATCTCAACGCGGTGCGCTGGCTGCAGGCTGTCGACCCAGCCATGAACAGCGTGGACGCCGCCGTCTTCGCCGACCTGATCGCAGTCGTCCTGCGATAGCAGACGCGGGGTCGGGGGGCACCATGTTCACGCGGATTCTGGTCGTGCTGGGGGGCCTGATCGGGGGGCTGTCACTCTGGGGCGGGCTCGAGTACTACCTCATGCCGCTTCAGGATCGTCCGTTCTCGCCACTACACGACCTGTACGCTCCGACGGGCCTGATCGGCCACGGCTTCGGCATCGTCGGGACGTTCATGATCCTGTTCGGGGTCGTTTCGTACTCCCTCCGTAAGCGAGTGCACGCCCTCGCGCGCTTCGGGTCGCTGAGGAACTGGCTCCACTTCCACATCTTCCTCTGCCTGCTCGGCCCGTTCCTCGTGCTGCTCCATACCACCTTCAAGTTCGGTGGCCTCGTGGCGATCAGCTTCTGGAGCATGGCCCTCGTGGTCGCGAGCGGGGTGTTCGGACGGTGGGTCTACGTCTGGATCCCCAAGACGATCAACGGCCGCTTCCTGGCGCACGAAGAGGTTCGTGAGCGCATGTGGACGCTGCTCGACGACGTCGAGTACGAGGGCCGACTCACGGTGGAGCAGGTGGAGGCTCTCCACGCCCTCGCCCACGGGGCCACAGGCCTACAGCCCACTTCGGCTCGTGGGGGGCGGGGACGCGCGCAAGCCGGCCCGGGTGAGTCGGGCGAAGGTGCCTCGTACAGGCCGCCTGGCGGCGTCGATCGCCGCCGGCGCGAGCGGGCGTCTCTGGGCATCGGAGCGGCGCTCGTGGCGTCGTTGCGATACCGGCTGGGCCGTCGTCGCTCGCGGGCACGCCTGCACGCCACGCTCATGGAGTGGGAGGTGCCGCGATCGACCGCGGCGTCCGTCGTGCGGCGCATCGAGCGGGGGTGGGCCATCGAGCAGCAGCTGCGGCTGCTCGAGCCGTTTCGCCGGGCCCTGCGCTACTGGCACGCGTTTCACCTGCCTCTGGCGGTGGTCATGCTCCTCGTCCTGATCGTGCACGTGGGGGTCGCGGTCGCCTTCGGCTACACGTGGATCTTCTGATGTCGGACGCTGCTCTGATCGCCATCTCGGGCGTCGTGCTCACCGCGCTCGCGGGTCACCGACGAGGCCGAGGCGCTCGCGCTCGAGTACGGGCTCCACGAGCCGGCCACGCTCCACCCCATGATCGATCCCGATCGCTGCATCGGGACCGGCAGCTGCATCGACGTCTGCCCGGAGGGAAAGGTGATCGGGCTCCGGCACGGCCAGGCGATCGCGGTGGCTCCGGCCTCCTGCATCGGGCACGGTCTTTGCGAACGGTCCTGCCCCATGGAGGCAATTCAGTTGGTGTTCGGGACCGCCAAGCGGGGTGTGGATATCCCTCGCATCAAGGGCGATTTCGAGACCAACGTGTCGGGGCTCTACATCGTCGGTGAGCTCGGGGGCATGGGGCTGATCCGCAACGCCTTCAACCAGGGCAAGCAGTGCGTGGACGGGATCGCCGGGCGGCGTGGGAGCGAGGACGGGGACACGCTCGACCTCGTCATCGTCGGCGCGGGCCCGGCCGGCCTGTCCGCTTCGCTGCACGCCCGTCACCACGGGCTCCGCTTCGTGACGATCGACAGGGAGCCCGACCTCGGCGGGACGGTGCGGCACTATCCGCGGAAGAAGCTCGTCATGACCGAGCCCGTGAAGATCCCGGGGATCGGCCGTATCGGTGCCCGGGAGATCCGAAAGGAAGAGCTGATCGAAGTGTGGAACCGTGTGGCCGAGGAGGCCCAGCTCCCCCTCGCGCTCGGCCAGCTGGTCGAGTCGGTCACCCGTGTCCGCGCTGGCTTCGAGGTCCGTGCCGGGACGCGCACCTATCGGGCGCGGAGGGTCGTCCTGGCGATCGGACGCCGAGGGGTCCCGCGGAAGCTCGGGGTGCCCGGCGAAGAGCTTCCCAACGTGCAGTACGCGCTGGCCGAGCCGGAGTCGTTCTCGGGAGACCGGGTCCTGGTGGTGGGTGGAGGGGATTCGGCGGTCGAGGCCGCGCTCGCCCTCTCCGAGCAGCCGGCGACTTCGGTCCGGGTGTCGTACCGACGTGACCGCTTCAGCCGGATCAAGCCCGGCAACCGGGAGCGGATCGAGGCGGCGATGGCGGACTCCAGGCTCGAGGTCCATTGGGCGACGAGTGTCGACCGCGTCGAGCGCGGTCGGGTCTGGTTAACCGGCGCATCCGATCGGTTCGCCGTCGACACCGACCAGGTGTTCGTGTTCGCGGGGGGCGAGCTCCCCACCCCGTTCCTCAAGTCGTGCGGTGTCGAGATGGACACCAAGTTCGGGGCCCCGTGAGGCTCCCCGGTCTCACGATTGTCGTGGCACTCGCGCTCGCCTTCGGTGCTCGGCCC
>JBDHDM010000621.1:0-2140 GCA_039591515.1 Gemmatimonadota bacterium
TGCGCTGGACGAAGGCTTGGCTCGGCCGACTGTCCACCGCCCGTGGTGTGGCCGAGGTACGACTCCAGTCGCACTCCGTGCGGTTGACCCTCGCGACGCCACTTCAGTCTCGCGTCGGCGCGCTTCGGGCGAACGCGTTCCTGCCCACCAACGTCCGTTACGCCGGTCCTCCACACGACTGCCACCTCGTGTCGGACGGAGGGCTTGCTCCCGAGGCTCTGAACGAAGCAGTGCGTGATTTCCGCATGGGCGCGCGTAAGACACGACCTCGCGCGAGGCCTTGGAACTCGACCTCCGCAGAGTCGACCGCCGAGCATGAAGAGCTGATCGACAGCGTCGCGGCGTCGGAGTCGGGCGTGGATGTCGTCCCGCGGAGCCCCGGCTGGGAGCTGGGGGTGCGAGTACGCGGTGTCCGGACAGCCCTCCGCCTTTCGCCCGAGCCCGGGGGTCTGAGGGTCCACAGAACCGTCATCGCCGCGACCTCCCTGGACGGTGGAGAGCTTTCGACCGAGCCGGTCTGGGATGCGGCGCTCCGCCTCAACGCACGCATGAAGGCCGCCCGCTTCGCCTTGCACGCCCACGGTCTCGCCGTAGAAGCCCGCCTGTCCGACCGGCTCCTCGATCTGCCCCGGTTGATCGAGTCGGCCCACGCCGTCGCCGTCATCTGCCGGGAGCTCGAGCCCGTGCTCGAGCTCCTCACCCGTGACCAGGGCGTCTCGCTCTGCTACGCCCGGGTCTTTCACTCGAACCACCAGGAGAACAGAGCATGACAGACAAAGCCACCCTCGAGCTCGCCGACCTCAGCCAGAGCCGACGCATCAACGTCGAGCTCGGCGAAGTGTTGACGGTCGACCACGAGGTCGACCAGGCCATCGATCACTTCCTCCACCAGACCGGTGTGTCGCGGAACGACCTCGAGTGGTCCGCCTACAGCCGGGGCGTTCGACTCGACAAGCGTTCCCGCCTCGGTGATCTCGCCGACGAGGACGTCGCGTGGACCATCCTCCCCACCGTGTCGGCGGGCGCGGACTGACCACGTGGCCACCATGCCCCGGAGTGCCCGCTGCGATTTCGACTTCTTCGCGGAGCTGACGCTTTCGCCCGAGCGGATCGAGCCCGCCGTGCACCGCACGTCGATCGAAGACGATCTCGCGGACCTCGTAGACGACGCGCTCGTCGGCGCCCTGCTCGCGGACGAGGTCTCGATCTCACCCGCGCTCGACGACGTCAGGATCGAGATCGCACCCGTGTGGATCGAGCCACCGATCGCCCAGGGGATCGAGGTTTCGATCATCACTCCGGGGCATGGAGGGGCGTGCCATCGTCACGCGTTCCAGTCGGGGCGTTGGCTCCGACGGGCGCAGGCGAAGGCGACGGAGCTCGTCGCCGGCGGAACGATCGGAGAGCACGAGAACGTCTACGTGCGACTCGTCGCCGAGGGTCGGCGGCAGGAAGCCGACCTGCGGCTCGGAGCCGGCGAGCCTCCAGACATTGTGGACCAATCTCTCGACGAGCTCGGAGTCCGCGAGCTGGGCGCCGAGCCGCTGTGCGCGGATCGTCCGGTACTCGTCAACAGCAGAATGGTCGAGCAGATCCTGCGAGAGACGGAGGCGGCAGGACCGACGGAGGTGGGCGGAGGCGTGATCGGCAAGATCATCAGACTCGAGCAGCCGCTTCCAGGCACCACCACCAGGGTGGTCACCGTTCTGACGGCGGCCGTCTCGGACCCCCGCCACGCCGGCACGGTCGCACGGGTGACGTTCGACCCAGATGCCCTGGCCAACGCAGCGCAGGTCGCCGCCTTGCGGGCTCGGGGTGAGCGCGTGCTGACCGCGTATCACAGCCACGGCTGGGGGACGGAGTGCGGGCGATGCAATCACAACCACGATTGCCTCATCCCATCGGCCTCCTACGTGTCGCCCGACGACTACCGCGTGCTCGAGTCGCTTTTTCCGAGCAAAGCCACCGTCATGCCCATCGCCGGCCGGAAGCTGGGGGCGGCGGTCGATCGCCCCGTGCTCGAGGTCCACGCCTGGCGTGCGGGACGAATGGAGCCGATCGCATGGCGCGCCTCCCAAGACTGAGGAATCGAATGAAGAGAGTCCGCGACCTGATCAAGCTGCTCGAAGAGGCGGGATAC
>JBDHDM010000622.1:0-2120 GCA_039591515.1 Gemmatimonadota bacterium
GACGGGCCGGTCGGAGAGATCGGGCTCCGGACCACACCGCTCCATGAGACGAAACAACCGGAAAACGTTCTCGGCTCGCGGTCGAACCGACGACAGGCTGGCTCTGGCGGTCGAGGGGCTGAAGATCCTCGCTCCCATTCCGGCACTCCTTCAGGAGGCGTCGGACACGGGACCGGAGGCTCTCGATCGGGACGCTGGGCGGGGTTACGACGGGAGGAGACGCGCGCGCGTCTCCTCCCGGTTCACGAACGTCGGGTTATGAGCGGATCCGGAGCAACTGCTGCCCGGGCGCCATCGCGGCCGCTCGCGGCCGTGTCGGCATCGCGGCGTTGCTCGTGCTTCCGCACGCCGCCGGGGCCTGAACCGGCGCCGGCTCGCCGTCCGGAAGCGGCACGGACTTGCCGCCGGCGTAGACCGCGTGCTTGCCGGCGTTCCGGAACCAATCGGCGGTGGACGCCGTCATGTGCATGTTCTCGATGATCTGGCGCCATCCGATTCCCGTGTTGTACGCACAGAACGAGATCTCGCCCTGTTGCGTGCCGTACGGGATAATGCACATCTCGGTGCGACGGAAGTCGTAGTTGAAGAGGTCCTGGAACCACATGGCGGCCACCATGACCGGCCGCCATTCGTACCGCGCCTTCTCGGCAAACCCCAGCTGACCTGCCTGGTAGCCGTCGAACGCGGTCAACAGCTGCTTGATGGACAGGTTCTTCGGGAACTCGCGGACCCGGATATTCCGGACGAACGCCAGCGCCGTTTGCAACACGGTCAACGGACGACTCCGCGCCGTGTCGTTGATCAGCGTGAGGTCCTGGAGCAACTGGTCGGTCTTGACGAGCTGCGTCATCGGGACCGCGTCCTTGGTCTTGCGGTTGACGAGCACCATCGTTCCGGAGCCACAGTTCGGGTGGCACCCGCACTTCAGGGTGCCCCAATCGGCGTTCGGGCCGGCGAGGAGATCCCGCAGATCCGAGAACGGCCCCGTGGCCGACAGCGGGAACCAGTCACGCAAAGGCTCGCCGAGACCGGCCTGATTCTTCACGTCGTGCGCCAGATGCGAGATGGTGTAGCGCTGCTGGCGACGAGTCTCGTCGTCGATGTCCTCGTCGCGGCCGGTGAACGACACCGGCTGGAACGACAGCGCGTTGATCTTGTCGATGTTGTCGATCAGGAACCGGATGATCGGACCGACCTGGTCGTTGTTGATCGTGTTGACGATGGTGACGACCAGCGTGACGTCGACGCCCGCCTCGTGGAGATGGTCGATGGCCCGTTGCTTGACCTCGTAGAGGTTACCGACCTTGCGGTGCGAGTTGGCCTCGTCGCCGACGCCGTCGAACTGCAGGTAGGCGAGCCGCAGACCTGCCTTCCCGGCCGCCATGGCGAACTCGCGGTCCTGCGCGAAACGGATGCCGTTGGTCGCACACTGCACCGCGCCGTAACCCAGCTCGCGGGAGTAAGCAACCGCGCGCAGGAAGTGCGGCGAGATCGTCGGCTCGCCGCCGGAAAACTGCACCGACATCTGTCGCTGCGGCTTGACCTGCATCGAGTTGTCCAGGATCTCCTTGATGTCGTCCCACGTGAGCTCGTGGACGTAGCCGACCTGGTTCGCATCCATGAAGCACGGATCGCACATCATGTTGCAGCGGTTGGTGAGATCGACGGTGAGCACCGCGCCGCGTCCGTACTTGACGGAGGAAGACCCGTGGTTGTGCAGGTTGTCCGGAGACATCTTGAAGTCGCGGCCGGGAAACTGCTCCTCGATTCGGCGCATGAAGTCGACGTCGATGGACATGATGTCCTCGAAGCGCCCGTGCTCGGGACACTCCTTGACCATCCAGACCTCGCCGTCGCGCTCGATGATGTCCGCCTTGATCTCGCCGGGGTTCTTCTCGACGAGCTCGTCGATCGTTATCTCCCCGGAGAGGATCTTTGCCCGCACTTCCTTGACACAGGTGGGGCACAGCGAGTCGGTCGTCCTCGGGAAACCGAGAGTGGGTTTGGTTCGCTCTGTCGACTTGAGCAAGGGCTCGGGCGCCCAACTCGGGTGAAATGTCTTGCCGGGGATGCGTCGGTTTATTGCCTGGAACCCGTGCCATATCACGTTCGCAGTTCCC
>JBDHDM010000623.1:0-2114 GCA_039591515.1 Gemmatimonadota bacterium
ACCACGAGCGGCAGCTCGGTCATGACGGCGAGCCCGAGGGCTTCCTGCTTGAGGACCATGCCCGGTCCGCTCGTCGTGGTGATCGCGAGGTCGCCCGCGAAAGCCGCGCCGATCGTGGCGCTGATCGCCGAGATCTCGTCCTCGGCCTGGAACGTCTTTACGCCGAAGTGCCGGTAGCGCGCGACCTCGTGCAGCACGTCGCTGGCCGGCGTGATGGGATAGGCGCCGAGGAACACCGGGCGGTCCATCTGCACGCCGGCGGCGACCACGCCCCAGGCCAGCGCGGTGTTGCCCGTGATGTTGCGATACGTCCCGGGCTGGATCTTGGCGCTCGGCACGATGAAGGAGGTGGGGAACAGCTCCGTCGTCTCGCCGAAGGCGTAGCCCGCCTTCAGCACCCGCACGTTGGCCTCGAGCACCTCGCCCTTGAAGCGTCCCTCGAGCCAGCGGATCGTCGCGTCGACCGGGCGGTTGTAGAGCCAGTACATGATCCCCAGCGCGAAGAAGTTCTTCGAGCGATCGCCCTCGCGCGCGGACAACGAGAGATCCTTGATGGCTTCCCGGTTCAGGCTGGTGACCGGAATCGGGACCACGTTGTAGCGATCACGCAGGGCCTCGATCGGATCCTCTTCCTCGTAGCCCGCCCGTTGGATCGACTTCTTGGTGAACGCATCGCTGTTCACGATCAGCATGCCGCCCGGGCGGACGTCGCCCACGTTGGCGCGCAGTGCCGCCGGGTTGAAGGCGACGAGCACGTCCGGCGCGTCGGCCGGGGTGCGGATGTTCTCCGCCGCGAAGTGAATCTGGAACCCCGAGACGCCGGCCATGGTGCCGATCGGCGCGCGGATCTCCGCGGGGAAATCGGGGAGGGTAGAGAGGTCGTTGCCAGCGAGCGCCGTGGACTCCGTGAACTTGGTCCCGGTCAGCTGCATGCCGTCTCCCGAGTCTCCGCAGAAACGGATCGCGACTCGCGAGAGCTCCTCGGTGGGCTTTTCAGACATGGTCGGCGGGTGTCCCCCGGTTGAGAGAGCTTCCGGAGTGTATCCGCGGCCGGGGAGGGCGAAACCCCTCGGCGTCAGGAGTTGCACGAGAAGCGCGCCTCCGAAAAGTCACTGGGCCGGCAGCAGGTTCCGGGGCCCGCTTGCCAGCCGATGATGTTCAAGCGCAAGCCCGAGTCGACCGATACGTGCTGCATGATTCTGCCCTCTCGAGGACCGCTTTCGCCGTTCGGGTGGCCCCTGCGTGCTCTGTACGTGGCCCTCAACAGCCCCGTGGTCACGCTCGAGTCCTTTCCCAATGGGCCCGCTTCCGCCGCCGTGGCGCTGCACGAGGAGGGCGCGAGCCTGTGCGTCCCCTCGGCCAAGTCCGGGCAGGTCCGCTGGTTCATCACGGCAGATGAGCTGCGGAGCGACGCTCGGGTGGCCGTCGACGCGGCCCTGTCCTTCGCGGAGAGCATGGGCTTCCTGTTCGACGAGGACGAGGTGGCCCGGCGCGGAGATGCGGGGCCCTCCGAGGCGGTCGCCCTCTGGCTCGAGGTGTGTGGCGAGGACGCGGACGCCGTCTCCGCCAGCGAGGACTTCGAGCTCGATCTCGAGGAGGCCGAAGCGCTGGAGCCCAGCGTGGAGATCCTGCTCACGAGGTCTCCGGCCCCCTGCTTCGCGGACGCCGGGGTCATCCAGCCGGATCGGGATCCCGCCCCGGCCCTTCGGGTCGAGGCGCCCCGGGCCGATCTGGCCCCGGCCGCCGTACTCACCAAGTTCCGACGGGTCTCGGACCCGTCCTCCGAGACGGGAGAGCTCAACGGGAATGGGCAGCCCGCCGATCTACGACTTCGACTGATGAGCCGCTTCTAGCGGCACGAGAGGGGAAACCGTGAAGTTGCGAACACGCTCGGCCGTCTGGATGGCCACCGCAGGGATGCTGATGGCGCTTGGCTCGGTGGGCTGCGCTTCGACCGGCGCCAAGGAGGCGGACGCCAAGCTGGTGTCGCGCAAGGCGACCTCGCACCTGACGCTCGGAGCCGACCACCTCGAGAACGGCCGGGCGGCGCTGGCGCTACGCGAGTTCCTCACCGCCGAGAAGCTGGATCCGCTGAATCCGCGGATCCAGTACGC
>JBDHDM010000624.1:0-2097 GCA_039591515.1 Gemmatimonadota bacterium
ACCTCGAGGAGGTGGGGAGCTTCGCCGCCGACGGCGTGATCGTTTCCACTCCGTCTGGATCGACTGCGTATGCGATGTCCGCGGGTGGTCCCATCATCGTTCCCGAGGTGGAAGCGCTCGTCGTGACGCCGATCTGCCCACACTCGCTGGCTGTCCGCCCGCTCGTCGTGCCCGCGCACGAGACCGTGTGCGTCGGGTCGCTCGATCCGGGCGCGGACCATCAGCTCACCGTCGACGGGCAGGTCGTCCACCGGATGGAGCCCGGGGAGCAGGTCGTCATCGCTCGCGACGAGCTGCCCCTCTGGCTGGTGCGCATGCCGGGCCAGACGTTCTTCCGAACCATGCGACGGAAGCTCAACTGGGCTGCGCGCCCGCCGGAGCGCGCCTAGGCCGACGTGGGCTGCGGGCGCCCCCTTCGGCCATTGAGCAGGGGTGACCGGTGGTCGTAGCTTCCCCCTCTGCGTTCGGCCTCGGGCCGTGGCGCGCTGGTGACGGGGCCTCTCAAGACTCAGGGACCACATGCTCGTCGAGCTCCGCATTCGTGATTACGCCGTCGTCGACGACCTGACACTCGAGCTCGGTCCCGGCCTCAACGCCCTCACCGGCGAGACCGGAGCGGGCAAGTCGATCATCGTGGGGGCGACCTCACTGCTGTTGGGCGAAAGGGCGTCGTCGGACGTGGTCCGCACGGGAGCCGAGCGTGCGACGGTCGAGGCCGTTTTCGACGTGCGCGGGCTGCCGACGGTGCGAGCGCTCGCAGACGAACAGGGGTTCCGAGTGGACGACGACCTGCTGATTCTCCGTCGCGAGGTCGCGGCGGCTGGACGGAATCGTGCCTGGGTCAACGGATCGCCGGCCACCGCGGGAGCCGTGGGTCTGTTGGGCTCGGCCCTCGTGGACCTGCACGGGCAGCACGAGCATCAGACGCTGCTTCGATCCCGAGATCAGCGCTTGATTCTCGACGCCTTCGGTGGGTGCTCGGGGCTCGGCGAGGAGGTGGCCGGGCGGCACCGCCGCCTGCAGTCGCTCGTTGCCGAGCTCGATTCCCGCGAGAAGAGACGTCGCGAAGTCGAGGCACGTGCCGACTTCCTGCGCTTCCAGCTGTCGGAGATCGACGAAGCCGGCCTCGTGCCGGGGGAGGACGTGGATCTGGACGCCGAGGCCGGCCGTCTGGAGCACGTCGAGGAGCTGGTGCAGGGCGCGTCCACCCTGTACGAGCTACTCTACGAAGGCGAAGCGTCGGTGTCGGATCGGCTCTCGGAGAGCCGCACGGTGCTGGAGCGGCTCGCCGACTTCGACCCCGGCCTGCGGTCGCTCGTGGAGGAGGCCACCGAGGCGCTCCATTTGGTTCAGGGCGTCGGACGTAGGGTGGGGGACTACGCTGCCACTGTGGATCACGATCCGGCACGCCTCGAGGAGGTCCGGGCCCGTCTCGACGGCATCGCTCGGCTGAAGCGGAAGTACGGTCCCGAGCTCGCCGACGTCTTCGAGACGGCGCAACGGGTCCGGGCGGAGCTGGCCGACTTCGATGAGGCCGATCACCACCTGGACCGAATCCGCGACGAGATGGCCGTAGCCCAGGCTGCGCTGAGCCGGGCCGCTGCCGAGTTGAGCGCCGCGCGGCGGGCGGCTGCCCAGCGCCTCGGCGAGGCGATCGGACCCCTGCTGACGCAGCTCGGTCTCGCGGGCGCATCGTTCGAGGTGCGCCTGACCGTGCACGAAGAGGTGTCGGCCGGAGGTGCCGAGAGCGTGATGTTCCTCGTTGCACCCAACCGCGGCTTCGAGCCGATGCCACTCGCCCGGATCGCGAGCGGTGGGGAGCTGTCCCGGATCATGCTCGCGCTCAAATCGGTCCTCGCGTCCGTCGATCAGATACCCGTGCTGATCTTCGACGAGATCGATGCCGGCGTGGGCGGAGTCGTTGCCACGGCGGTTGCGCGGAAGCTCGCCGACGTATCCTCCCGTCATCAGGTGTTCGTCGTTACGCACCTGCCCCAGGTTGCGTCCCGCGCCGATGTGCACGTTCTCGTGCAGAAGGGCGAAGAGGAGGGCCGCACGACGACCGAGACCCGCGTGCTAAGGGGGGAAGCCCGTGTC
>JBDHDM010000625.1:0-2219 GCA_039591515.1 Gemmatimonadota bacterium
CGGGTGACAGCTCGTCCAGTCCGCGATCCGAGAGGTGCACGTTGTGCCCCTTCTCGTCCATCGCGAAGTAGAGGAGCTCATCGATATCGTGGAGGCGCTTCTCGCGCATGTAGTCGGCCTCCACCTTGTTGACGAGCGTCTGGATCGACGGATCGTCGGCGAAGAGCTTCATGAGCTTCCGGTGCCTCGGCGCCCCGCGCTTCACCGCCAGGAGCTTTTCGCCCGCCTCGAACTCCTCGCCGGCCTCCAGGTGTTGCTCTGCCTCACTCACGAGCTCGTTCGTGACGCGCATCTGCTTCTTGTAGAGCGCGGCGACGAGCGGGTTGTACTGCTTGAACGCGTACTCGCGCTGCACCTTCTGCGCGAGCTGGTGCACCATGTTGTCCCGCAGGTAGTCGAAACCGAATTCGTTGTTGGTCCCGTACGTGATGTCCGCCCGGTACGCCTCGCGGCGCTCCGGTGAGCCAGGGTCGTGTCGGTCGATGACGTCCACGCTCAGCCCGAGATAGCTGAAGACCGTGCCCATCCACTCGGCGTCACGCTGGGCCAGATACGAGTTGACCGTCACGAGGTGTGCGCCGCGGCCCGCGAGTGCGTTGAGGTAGAGCGGCATCGTCGCGACGAGCGTCTTCCCCTCACCGGTCGCCATCTCGGCCACCTTGCCACGATGGAGCGCGATCCCGCCGATCAGCTGTACGTCGTAGGGGATCATGTCCCAGGTCATCTTCTGACCGGTGACGGTGATCTCCGTGCCGACCAGTCGGCGACATGCGTCCTTCACGACCGCGAACGCATCGGGCAGGACGTCCTCGAGCGACTCCTCGAGCTCCGCCAGGAGCTTCTTCTCGAGCTCACCGATGTCCAGCTGCAGCCGCTCCCGCTCGCTCGCGTCTTCGGAGGCCCGCTTTTCGTCCTTGAGCGCCTCGATCTTCGACTTCAGTTCGGCGGTCTTCTCCTCGATGTATTCCCGGAACTCGGCGGTCTTCGCCTTGAGCTCCTCATCGGACAGGGAGGATAGGCCCTCGAAGCTCTGGTTGATCTCGTCGACGAGGGGCTGGAGCTTCTTGGCTTCGCGCTTGTGGCGCGAGCCGAGAACGGTCTTGAGTGCGGTTTTGAGCATGCAGGGCGTGGGAGCGCGCAGCCGAGGCGACGCAAACGATGACCGGATTACGGACCCGGGACGTACACCGGGGCAGGTGCAAAGGTCGCGGGCACCAGCCCCGCCTCATCTCGAGGCCCGATCACCGCAGATTCGTTGTTACATCACAGCCCCAATGGTACATTGAGCGCCGAAGTCTTTGTAGTGGCTCGCGATAGCGAGGAAACCCTGATCCACAGGCGGGCGGCCGGGTGCGAATCCATTCCGTGACCAGCGGGGCATTGTCCCTCGCCTTTTTTTTGCTCCTGTGGGTCAGCCCGGTCAGTGCTCAGTTACCGTCTCCGGCCGACGCACGGCGAGCACTCCAGCAAAACCCGGAGATGGTCCGGCAACGGCTGCTCGAATCGGGGATGAGCGAAGCAGAGATCCGGGCTCGCCTCGCCTCGATGGGCTACCCTCCGAATATCCTGGACGAGTTCCTGGCGGGCGGTGCGATCGACTCCGAGGAGGCGCAGTCGGCCATCGGTGGCTTGCAGCAGCTCGGGGTGATCTCGGTGGGCGCAGACGGTCTCGAGCAGATCGAGCCCGTCGCGGGGCTCGACATGCGCGAGTCGGCCGATCTCGAGCCCTCTCGAGTCTTCGGGCACGACGTCTTCCGACGAGCCACTTCGCGCTTCCAACCCCTCCTTTCCGGCCCCGTGTCGGACGACTACCGGCTCGGGCCAGGAGACCGGATGCTCCTGTTCCTCACCGGGGAGGCGGAGCTGGCGCACGACCTCCAGGTGACCCGCGAAGGCTTCGTCGTCGTGCCCGAGGTGGGGCGTATTTCCGTCGCAAACCTCACGATGGCCCAGGTACGCGCGCTCCTCCGGGAGCGCTTTGCGGGCTTCTATTCGGGGATTCGACGGGGGACGACGACGATCAGTCTCACGATCACGGAGCTGCGCACGATCCAGATCTACGTGTCCGGCGAGGTCGAGCAGCCGGGGGCGTATCAGCTTTCTTCGGTGGCGACGGTCACGAATGCGCTCTACGCCGCGAACGGGCCTACGGATCTCGGCAACCTCCGTGACGTACGCGTGCGGCGCCGGGACGGCAGCGACTCGACGTTCGACCTCTA
>JBDHDM010000626.1:0-2071 GCA_039591515.1 Gemmatimonadota bacterium
AGATCTGGACCGACGCCGAGGGCGATCCGAAGACGGCGATCCGCAAGTTCCTCGCCGAGCGTCGCAAGAGCGAAACGACGCGCGACACCCTCCGCGAAGTCACGAATGCGGTGTCGCAGCTCGAGGGCCTGATCGGTGGGCTCCTGGGCCAACGTCCTCTCCTGTGCCGCTTCGAGAGGACCTATCGCGACGACAACGATGAGCTGGTGGCGGTCGTCCGCATCGCCGGTCAGCTCCGCGAGCTGGCCGTTCATCCCGAGGTCGACGCAGATGGTCTGGAGCAGCTCATGCCATGGCACTTCGTCTGCGTGCATCCCGAGGAGATGGTGGTCATCGGGTACAGGAATGACCCGGAGCTCTTCGACCGAGCACACGGCGACCTCGTCGAGCTGCTCGGTTGGGCAGACGAGAGCCGGGGACTCGTTCGTGTTTCTCACCACGGGCACGAAGAGCGCATCGTTGCGCTCGCGCCTACCCTGCTCGGCGAGGAGCTTCAGCCACCGGCCCGTCTCGTCCTGCAAAGGGACGACGACCGATGGGCGATCGCCGCCCAGTCCGCCACGCGGCGCGAGAGCCGGTTCGAGCTCGATGTCTCTTCGATCGACACGCAGCTGACGGATCTGGCCGGCCTCGACGACCTCAAGGAGCTCCTCGTCGAGGACTTCATCCTGCGCTTTCTGCGTCCCGGCGTAAGCGCCCGGTATGGAATCCGCCCGATGAAAGGGGTGATCCTCGCTTCGCACCAGCCGGGGCAAGGCAAGACGGCGCTCGTACGGGCCTACTCGGCCTGGGCGCACGAGATGGGTCGGCGGTTCGACATCGACGTGGTGCTCTACTTCGTGCCTCCCGGAGCCCTTAAAACCGTATGGCACGGGGGCGACGCGAAGCTGGTGCGTGAGGATCTCTGTGGCGCGATCCGCGCCCGGCAGCACGCGCCGAGGACACGCCGCCTCTTCCAGGTCATCGTGCTCGACGAGATCGATTCCCTCGGCAAGCGGGTCGGGGAGGTCACCTCGTCGGCCCAGAACGACGCCGTGACCGCTCTGCTCTCGGAAATGGACGGCATCGTGCAGTGGAGGGACGAGCCCGGCCAACCGACGTCGGAGATGCTCTGGATCGGGATGACGAACCGCATCGACCTGCTCGACGTCGCCATGACCCGGCCCGGGCGCTTCGACTCGGTGATCTCGATCCCGCCCTTCGATCTGAGTGCTGCGGTCGACATCCTCGCGATCCACGCGGACGCGGACAGCTGGTACGTCGATGGGCAGCTGCACGCGGCGCCGGACCAGGACCTGCTCAAGGCGGCCGTTCTCCGGCCGGCTCTGCGTACCGTGTTCGAGCAGCCGGTGGTCCGATACGCGACCGAGAGTCGGACCGGCCTCACGGTCAGGGCCGGTCGACTCATGTCCGGTGCTCGGTACGAGGCCGCCGCGAATGCCGCGAAGCGGACCGCTGCCCTGCGGGAGATCCGGGCGGAGGGCGTCCCCGGCGTATCACTCGAAGACGTCGCAGATGCGCTGTGGAGCGAGGCGCTGGCGACTGCCCGTCTGATGGCCGAAGACCCTCGAGTGCTCGCCCGGGAGCTCGAGGTTCCCGGATCGGTGGCGCGCGTCGAGCTCCTGGGTACCGATGAGCCTCTCGCCCATCGCTTCCTGCACCCCTCGTGACGATGGAGTCCGACGTGATGGTACCGAAGCGGGTGGGGCGGGACTGCGAGCTGTCCACGACCGGCGTCACGGCCGACGGGCAGACCGTACCCCCCTGGCGTGTGGCCTGGGACGTGCTCGCGAACATCGACGAGGCCTTCGTGCCCGTCGGTGGGCGGGTGTGGCCGGCCCGTTCCGAGGCACTCGTATCGGACCGCGGGGTGACGCTCGCCCAACGCGAGTCGGAGGACACCCATCGAAACTGGACGTCGTCCGGCCAGTGCTTCTACTGCGACATGGGGCACGTCGAGGCGGCCGGAGCCGAGGCGCTCGACCCGCTGGAGGTCGCCGCCCAATCGCTGAGCGTCCTCCGCGTGTGCGAGGCGGCGCGGCAGGTGGCGGAGGCCGAGGCGGACTGCGGG
>JBDHDM010000627.1:0-2053 GCA_039591515.1 Gemmatimonadota bacterium
CCGCCCGGACACCAGCGCAGCGTATCAACTAGGTCTTCCGTGACAGCAGCAATTCCTTGTTAGATGGCCCGAGCTCCAGTCGGGCCCTTCTGCACCCATACCCTGACCAGGTGCGGCCCCGCGATCGAGGCGTAGCAGAAAGCCGAACCTGCCAGCAGTGTCAGCTCTCGACGCACTCGAAGTTGGCGGCGTCGGTACTGTCGCCGCTTCCGGTATAACGTGCCACCCGCGGATACATGCAGATCGGCCGGCTCCACAGGACAGAATCTTGCTCGACCCGAAGCCCTAGGAGCGCCTCGGGCGCGACATCCCGCTCCACCCATGCCTCGAGATAGTCGAACGACGAGGCGTTCCGATCTCCCTCGTGTTCGAGCTGGTTCCTTCCGACCCCTCCGCTGCAGTGGAACATCCCCGGGACCATGAAGAGTCGGAAGAAGGCGGCCGTCGGGGGACCCATCTCCTCGAGCACCGTCTCGTAATAGTGGACTGCCTGGAGCGGATTCAGGGCAGCATCCGCCCATCCGTACTCCATGATCATCTTGCCCCCCCGATCCCGGAAACGCCTGAGGTCCGGGTTCGTGGCGTCCAGGATCGATCGCAGCCACTCGACGCTGGCCAGGTCCTCGGCGAAATCGAAGGTTCGCCAGTCATATGTCGTGTCCGGCACTTCGAACGCCATATACTTGAAGTATGGTTCGATCCAAGATCGGGGATCAGGGTCTATGATCCTCTGAAACGGGCTGAACCTGCCGTCCTGACCCTCGACGAAGACTTCGGTCCCGACCACACGGCCGGGGAAGAAAGGCGGTCCATCGTAGATGCTCCGCAACGCGTCGATCTGAGCTCTGGTGAAGCAGTTCGGTCCCGCGGAGGCGTCGTCACAGACTGGGAGGTCCGTGGCGGGATCGAATCCGCACCCGGTCGGGTCCTCGATGAGCCCGTCTTCGAGCCCGTCGATGCCGTCGCACGTCGCGTACACGGCAGCGGCCAGCATCTCGAGTTGCTCGATCGTGATCGACACGTTCTCTACCATCTGCGCTTCCCAGGCGGCGGCCAGGCGCGTACCGACGTAATCGAGGATCGGCGCCGCCACGAGAATACCATCGAAGTCGTCTGGGAATCGTTGCGCGGACGTCAACGCTTGTCGGCCACCCGTCGAGCACCCCGCAAAGTACGAGTATCGAATCGGTGAGCCGTAGTATGCGGTGGTGATTTGTTTGGCGGCCTGTACCGTCAGGTGCACGGATCGATAGGCGAAGTCGATCACCTTTTGCCGGTCGAGCCCGAACGTCGCTCGGGGTTCGCGACGACGGTCGTGCCCCGTGTCCGTGCTGACGGTCACGCTCCCGTAAGCGGATGGGACCACTCGCTCCGAGAACGAACCTGCGTACCCCCCATTGCCGGCCATGTATAGACGCCCGTTCCAGTCGGACGGGAGCGCCATCGTGAACCGAATCTCAGGCAGGATTCGACCGTTCACGCGGCAGCGTTCGGGCATGAGCTCGGACGCCGGTTCCATGTATGCTTCGACGACCGAGAACTCGAAGTTCGTGAGGCTCGTCAGGCCATCGCAGAACGTAGACGGCCGGATATCGCTCTCGCCCGGCTGCGCTGCGACCGGGGTCGACACGGCGAAGAGGACGGCCATCGCACCTGATAGAGGACGCACCATCTGCTGGAACCGTGGGCCGACAAGGTATCGGGAAAGGTATTCCATACTGTGGCTCCTCATCTCGGGAGAGAGCGGATAGCCGCCATGCGTGAGCGCGGGTCCCGAAGGGGGTCAGCGAGTGGTGGAGACGAGCGCTCTCCCAACTCGCGCCCCGCACGAACGGAAGCGACCTACCCCCATGACTGCCGCCAGCTCGGGCTTCAGGAGCTTGAGCGCGACCTTCCGCTCATGTTCCAGGTCATCGGCGAGGTAGTCTACGCCTAAGCCGCTCTCCGGGCCATCTAACGTCTCGCGATTCTACTGCGCGACCCATATGCCTGGCCACAGTGCGAGCTGTAGGGCGAGTGCTGTGGACCCACAAAGCTCACCGCGACTGTAGCA
>JBDHDM010000628.1:0-2027 GCA_039591515.1 Gemmatimonadota bacterium
CGCGTCATCGACCCAGAGGCGACGGGCGGAGCGTTCGATGAAGGGCCGGATGAAGCGCTGCAGCTTCCTTGCGTGGCGAAAACCTGCGCGGTCCGAGGTCGCGAGCGTTGCTTCCACTACCACAGTGCGCCCCGGTTCGACGGGGGTCGCGTGCGTCTCCACGACCGAGCCCGTGCCCTCGCCCTCGACGATGGTCATGACGATGGAGCGCGGCTCAGGGCTATGAAAGGTCGCGTCGGTCTCCGCGACGACCCGCCCGATGAGCCTTTTGGCCACCCGCACCTTGACGACATCGTCGTCAAGATCGAGGACGGTCAGCGAGGCGAAGGCGTAGGGGTGGAAGTGGACGCCGTGCCAGGGGTCGAGCCGGTTGGCGATGATGTCCTCGGGGTCGCAACGCACCTCGAGCCGGACCACGCCCTCGAGATAGGTGTCGGGTCGCGGTGCGAGAACCGGTAGAGGCGTTTCGGGAATCTCGGGACCGATCCGCACCCAGCTGAGGACGCCGTCTTCGTGGACCGCGTGTTTCTTCCAGTTTCCGTGTCCCTCCTTGCCCAGGGCCAGCGCGTGCCATGGACAAACCAGCCTGCCATCCAGAACGCGGGAATCCGCAAGCGACGCCCCCATGTGGGGGCATGCGTCCGGGGCGATCAACAGCTCGCCGTCGGCCCGCCAGGCGACAAGGTCCTCGCCGGCAACTCGGATGCGCTGCGGTTCCTCACCGAAGCAGCACGATTCGCCGATCACATACCAATTCCCGTGCGGCCGGTCGAGTGCCCGCTCGAGAGCACGGGTAATGGCGCGAGGTCTGGCCTGTTGCCAATCGGGTGCGAGGGATGACTCGGGGACTTCCACATCTGGAAGCGGCGGACCGAACTTTATGAGCTTGCTCATCGCATGCGACTCGCTTCCGTCTCTTTCGGGCGGCGGCCGAAGAGGCCGCGGCGCGGGATCGAACGTATGGGCTCGGGTTTGACGTCCAGGGGCGCCAGGAGATGGTTAGCGGCAAGAAAACCCGACGTCACCGCTCGCTCCATCAGCGCGCTAGGAATCGGCAGGCGGACAAAATCGCCGGCCAACGCAATGCCCTCGTGCGGAGTCGGAACGCCGGGGCGATCGGCATAGGATCCCGGGGCGAAGGCCGGGCAATCGCGGCGGATCAAGAATCGCTCCTCGACGACGCCGGCGCCGACGTACTCGGGGTAGAAGGTGTTGAGGCCGCGCAGGAGGTTTTCGCGGATCGCCGGCTCGTCCATCGCAGGATCGACAGCGTAGGCGTGGAGCTCCACCACCGATCCTCCGGTCCGTTCGGCCCAGCTTCGGCTCTCGTCCTCGAAGAGGTTGTACAACGAAACGTTGTCGAGCGAGCCGACGCCGGTGGTTCCGACAAATGGCTGTCGATCGGGGTCGGCCGGCCGGTCGAACCACAGTCGCCAAACGGCGAATGGATGGGTGAGGGCGAGACCCTGCACCGAGCGCCGAAAGCCGGCATCGTCGAGATCGGGCGATTCGGCCACGACGGCCTGAAGACCGGGCACGGTCAGAGCGAGGACCACGAAATCGGCTTCCACCATCTCCCCGTTGAGGTCGACGCTCCACTTCCTCTCGGCGCCTTTGGCCACCCTCGACACGGTGCAGCCGGTCCGCACGTCGACCCCCAGCTCTGTCATGTAGTCAGCGAGGGGGCCCCAGATGGACTTCGAGAAGGGTCGCTTCGAAACGTCGAAGATGAGCCCCTCGGGGTTGCCCGAGAAGTAGAAGTGAAACATCATCAACAGCTCGCCCGCCGACATCGCCTCCTCGGGGTTGAAAAAGGAGTGGGCGAAGACATCGAAGAGCATGCGTCGGGCGTCGGGAGGAAAGCCGAGGGAATCGAGGTATTCGCCGGCAGTTTGATCATCGTAGCGGCCGTAAGTCCACCCGCGTTCGTACCGGAGCATGGACAGCGCGGCGAGCCCGTTGACCCTCATGAGGTCCCGCAGACCGAGGGTCGGTGTTCGTTTGGTCAGGGCGACAACATTCCACGG
>JBDHDM010000629.1:0-2021 GCA_039591515.1 Gemmatimonadota bacterium
AGGATGGGGTCGCCCGGCTGGGACGCCCCCGACTGCGACATCAGCAGTGCATAGAGCGCCTCCAGGACCGCCTTCGACTTGTGATCCGCCTCGTCGATCCAGAACCAGTGATCGTGGGCCAGGACCTTGTACATCGTTCCTTCGGGCTCTTCCGGCGACGAGCGCACGGTGAACGGAAGCTGCGCATCGCCGGTTTGCGTGAAGCGGGCGGGCGGGACGAAATCGCGAAGCCCGGTGGGCACCTCGACGTACTCCGAGGCGATGCCCATGACCTCCTTCAGCGAACGGAAGCCGAGGTAGATCGCACCGGGAGGCGTGCCCAGGTCGCCCAGGGCGATCTCGTCGTTCACCGCCCGAAGCTGGTACTCGGGCCGGCCGGGGGTCACGCCCAGCGTGCGCACGTGCTCCTGCGTCACCGGATCGTCGCCATCGCGCAGCACGAGGAGCGGCGTGTGGTACTCCAGACACATGAGCGCTTTGCCGCGTCCGGCTTCACCGATCAGCGGCTCGGCATCGACCCACTGGTGACCGTTCTTGGTCGCCCAGACGTGGTCGAATGCCGTGATCTCCTCGATCGCGATCGGTATGGCCGACTTCGGGACCCACCGCTTGCCATGCGCGATCCACGCGAGATCGGTCGTCATGAGCGTGCGCATGGCGTCGAGCCGCTTCCGGTAGAGGTCGCCATTCGGGCCGGGCACGTCCGGCGCGTCGTTGATGCCGGACGTGATGAGCGCGAGGAACGAGACGTCGTACGAGCCGCCCCGGTTCGTCCACGTGATCGCGTCGTAGAGGTGCACGGGGAGCAGAAGGTCGCGCCCGAACTGGTCATCGCCACGCGGCGTGAAGGTCAGCGTCGGGGAGTCGCTGTAGCTCACCGAGCCGCTCGCGGAGCCGACGGCCCCCCCGGAGCCGCCGATGTTCCCGACGCCCCCGCCCGCGGTGACGCCGACGGAGAACTGGGCGTTGATCTGGCTGACCTCGAGGAACTGAACCGGGTCGCCGAACCGGAGCCGGACGACGTTGAGGAGCATCTCGCGCGACGTGGCGAGCTGCACGGCGTCGTTGTAGCCCTGATGGGTGTCGACGAGCTTCGAGGGGCCGATCGACTCGCATCCGGCGAGCGCGGACAGCGCGAGCGCTGTCACCGTCTTCAGTGCTGACTTCCACATTCTCGGCACCTCACTTCTCTTGACTCGCCGCAAGCCCCAGGACGAAGAGGCGCTTCTGCCGCATCGTGAGCCGTCGGCTCGGGGCGGAGTCGTCTTCGTTGGCCGTGCCGCCGGTCTCCTCGGTGATCCTCAGGTCAGGCTCGATCGTCAGTTGGGTCGAAGAGGCCTGGTCGTAGGGACCGGCGAAACAGACGAGAGCGAGCACCGTGATTCCAGTCGACACCATGACAACCTCCACTGACGACCTCAACCGACCTCGACCGTGCCATCCTCGGCGATCGCGATCCGGTCCCCCGTCTTGACCGTCTCGAGGAAGTCGTCGCCGAGCATGTCGATCGTCACGATGCGCTGGTCCTTCCAGATGTCCGCCATGAGCACGCCGGCCGCGGCCAGCGTGTCGATCGGCTTGGAGAACAGCAGGGCTTCGGGGCCCACGCCGAGCGCCTTCATCCCCATCAGGCACATGCCGCCCATGGTCGACCCCACGGTCGTCGGGGTGCAGAGGATCGCGCCCGAGATGTCCTTGCCGAACAGCTCCTTGTTGCTGGAGTCCGTGCACGGCGCGGCGTCGGTCCGCCCCGCGAACATGTTCTCCATGTATGACCCGCTCGTGTTGAACGGCTGCTTCGACACCGTTGCTTTGCCTGTGATCTTGCCCGAGAGGACCACGCGGCCTTTGAACTTCTTCTTTGCCATGATTGGTGACCTTCCACTACCAGTGTTTCATTCGATCGCATCTCGCCCCCATCAAGCGGGCAGTTTGCCGGTCATTGCGATCCGGAGGAGATCGTCGTCGCCGAAGAGCCGCAGTCTCGAGTAGAACCGGGCCTTGTTGGAGTTGGTCACGCC
>JBDHDM010000630.1:0-3526 GCA_039591515.1 Gemmatimonadota bacterium
GAAGGCGTCTTCACCTCGCCGCGGACGATCTCGCCAAGCTCGTCCTCCGCACCCATCACGATGGGTTCCTCGACCACCTCGGCACGCTCCGCGCCCTCCAGCGCCAACTCGGCGGCACCGCGTGGCACGAAGCTGGTCGCGATGTAGGGGCGACCCTTGATGTACTCCTCGTAGACCCTGAGGACGTCGGCCTCGGTCACCGAGACGAATCGTTCGAGGTCCTCGGCAGCGAAGCCCGGGTCGCCCGCGAAGATCGCATACTGGGCCAGCTGGAAGGCCTTCCCGAGCACGGACGACAGGCGCCCGTAATACCCCGTCTCGAAGCCCGCCTTGATCCGCTCGAGCTCTTCCGGAGGGACGCCCTGCTCTTCGAAGCGCGCGAACGCTTGAGCGATCGCCGCGGCCACATCGTCGAGATCCGTGCCGGCGAACGCCTGAACACCGAGGTCGAACCGACCCGCCAGCTCCATGTTTCTCTGCCGCCCCACCACCGCCGGAGCGACCTCCTCCTCCTCGACCAGCACCTCGTAGAACGGAGTCGACTTCCCGTCGGTGAGCACGGCTGCGAGGACGTCGAGCGCATACGCGTCGGGGTGGTACACCGGAACCGTCGGCCACGCCATCGTCAGCATGGGAACCCGCGCGTAGTTGTCCTCATGGAAGAAGCTGCGCGTCTCGGCGACAGCGACCGGCGGGGGATCCGTCGACATCGGCAGCTCGCGTCGAGGGATCTCGCCGAAATATCGCTCGATCCAGCCCTTCGTCTGCTCGACGTCGATATCTCCGGCCACCACCATCGTGGCGTTGTTCGGTCCGTACCACTTGGAGTGAAAGTCGACGACGTCGGCGAGCTCGGCTCCTTCGAGGTCAGCGAGCGAGCCGATCACCTGCCAGTCGTAGGGATGGCCGTCCGGATAGAGCGCGCGATCGATGACATGGTTCGTGTGCCCGTATGGCCGGTTGTCGACGCTTTGCCGCTTCTCGTTCTTGACGACCTGCTTTTCCTTGGCCACCACGGACTCGGTCACCGTGTTGATGAAGAAGCCGAGCTTGTCGGCCTCCGCCCAGAGTGCCTTCTCGAGACCGTCGACGGGCACGACCTCGAAGTAGTTCGTGCGGTCGTTGCTCGTCGAGCCGTTGGTCGAGCTGCCGACCCGGGTCATCAGGCGGTCGAGCCCACCGGGGCCGAGATTCTCGGAGTCCAGGAAGAAGAGGTGCTCGAAGAGGTGGGCGAAGCCGGTCTTGCCGGGCAGCTCACGCGCGGACCCGACGTGGAAGGTCATGGCGACGGCTGCCACGGGGTCCGAGCGGTCGACGTGGAGAATCACCTCGAGCCCATTCGGCAGCTCGTAGCGCTCGTAGTCGATCGCCACGCCCCCATCGGCACTCTCGTCGCTCGGACCCGAACATGCGGTCGTCAAGAGAGCCAGCGCGAGCCATGAGAACCTGCCGATCCGTCTCCGCCCCATCCCCTTCGCCCTCATCGCAGCACCTCTCTATCGAGCGCGTTCACACCGCCGGCCCAGACTCGCCGGTCGGGTGGAAGATGGTCGCGTCCTGTCAGATCTCGCCAGTCGAGACACGCCGGAAGACCTCGATGGCGGCTTCCAGATTCTCGGGTGACACCTGGACCCACTCGTCCCAAGCGGACGCCCACCCACGGCCACCAACATCTCCCGCAGGTCCGGCGCCGCGAGGTTCATTCGTGGCCACATCCCGGCCACGACCTCCATCGAATGCCGACTCCGGCCGAAGAGCGTCTGGAGCTCGTCGTCGGAGAAGAAGGGGCCCCGTGCCGCCGCGAGGAGAGCACGACCCAGCGTGTCGACGATGTCCTCGTCCAGCTTGCGGAGCATGACCTTCTGGGACTGGAGCTCGAGGACCCGCCCGAGGAACGACATGAGGGGGTACACCGCAGGCCCCAGGTGATGGAGCACGAGGGGGGGCGCGTCGCGCGGATACAGATACAGCCGGTCGAAGTGTGCGTCCTTGAGCGCCACCTTTTCCGACATCTCCGGCGAGATCCAGTCGTAGCCGACGAGGTCGGCGAAGACCAGCAGGTCGTGCGCGGCGGCGTCCACGACACGCGCGAGGCGCTTGGGCGTGACCACGTACTGGCTGCCGTCCGTCGCAGCGATCCGGACCGCCGTTCCGGCACCCGCCAACACGTCCTCCTCACCATGCGGGCTGCGCGCCACGAGCTCCGCGTTGAGCTCGGGCCGCTTTTCTCGTCCCTTCTGGAAGATCTCCACGAGCTGCTCGGTGAGCAGCCAGTCGACCATCGTCAATCGACCTTCTCCCCCTCACCGAAGACCTCGCCCTCCCACCGGAGCTCTGCCCCGACACTGACACCCTCCCGGGTCAGGATGCGGAGCGTCATCTCGTCGGCCACGTCGAAGAGCTCGCCTTCGCGGAGGAAGCCGATGCGGAACTCGGCAGGGCCGGCCGGAACCAGGGCAATCGGGGCACGTCCCCATCGACCCACCAGAGTGCCGTCTTCCTCGAGAACGGAGATCGTCACACGCATCGGCCCAAGCGTCGTCGGATCGTTCGTGTCGAACGCGTACGAGCCGACGTACGCGGCACGCTCCGCAGCGGGCAGCGGCTCCCAGGTGTACGCCTCCGTTTCGATCCGCATCGGAACGTACGTGGGGCCCCAGTGGACACGCAGCTCGGCAGTACGGCCGGCCACCGTGTAGACGTACCAGGCGAGCGCGTCCATGTGCGCGCCCTCGTCCGGGCGAACGTCCAGATGAAGCACGAAGTCCTCCTCGGGAACCGGCGCGTCGTGGTAGAGTCGCCAGGTCCGGTTGAGGGATAGCCGCCACGGACCGGACTCGCGCGGTTGCAGCCACACGGAATAGCGGCCGGGCTCGACGCGCTCCCCCTCGAGCAGAATCGGGCGATCGACCTCCAGCGTCGTCGCCCAGTTCGCGCCCGGGGTCCACACCTCACCCCAGTGCACCACGCCTCCGATGAGGTTCTCGCGCCCGCGGGCCACCGGGCGACTGTAATCCACCGTGATCGTCGTCCCGTTCACGACCTGCACCATCGTGCCTCGCTCCGAACCGCGCGGCTGCGCCGCCGCTTCCTCGGGCGAGGCTCCGGCGACGATGGCCAAGGCAATGCCCCCTGCCATCGCGACGACCATCCCTCCCGTCCGGGAACCTCGGCCCCCCTGCTT
Source organism: Gemmatimonadota bacterium (assembly GCA_039591515.1). Taxonomy (GTDB): domain Bacteria; phylum Gemmatimonadota; class Gemmatimonadetes; order Longimicrobiales; family Gaopeijiaceae; genus UBA2589. The sequence goes on from JBDHDM010000630.1 coordinate 3,185, forward strand.
CGTCTCCACGACCGCTCCACCTCCCATGCGTTGTCGGTTCACGACAAGGAAGGTCGGTCTGAGGCAGGCCCTCGTCGAGGGTCCGTCGCGGCAGGCGAGCCGGGAGCGCCCGAGACCGCCGACGTCGGCCCGGCCTCTTGCTCGCCTCGGGCCGGGCCGCCTAGTGTGCGCCTATCACGGGTCCCGCTCCCGCCCCCGCAGCCGACCTACTCGGACGCCAACCACCCAAGCCATGACACACCTCCCTCGATCCCGCCGTCGCCCCCTGCCTCTCGCCGTCCTCGCCCTACTCCTCACCGCGGCGCCGGCTCTGGCGGCGCAGGACCTGCCCTCGGTGTTCCT
>JBDHDM010000631.1:0-2012 GCA_039591515.1 Gemmatimonadota bacterium
CGTTCACGTAGTAGAACGCTCCACCGGCCACGCCGGGGGCCGTGGACGGAAGCTGCGCCCAGGTCGCTCCCGCATCCGTCGTCTTGAAGATGCCGAGTCCCCGCACGAAGATCGAATGCCCGAACCCTTCTCCGGTGCCTGCGTAGATGACGCTGGAGTTCGTAGGGTCCATGACCATGGAGCAGACCGCGAGATTGAGCATGAGATCGTCGGTCGGGGTCCAGTTCGCGCCGGCGTCCGTCGATTTGAAGATGCCGCCGGCCACGCCGGCCGCGTACATGATGTCGGGGTCGTTCGGATCGATGAGGATCTCGCGGGTCCTTCCACCGATGTTTCCGGGGCCGATGGACGACCAGCCCTGAATGTCGCCGGGCTGGCTTCCCCGTTCGGCGGCCTGCGCAGTCTCGCGCGCCTCGACGTCGTCGAGCATCGCACGCAGGTGCTCCATCGGTAGGTTGTCCTCACCGAGGGGGAGCCGCTGTCGCAGAAAATACTCGGCCGCCTCGGCCGGCTTCGTCTCGGGCGCATGCGCCTTTGCGGCCTTCCGTGCGAGACGCTCGGAAACAGACGGCGGCACGTTCGCCCACGCGGGGTCGCGAAGCTCGGTGGACGACGGGATTGAGGAGAGGAACGGCAGGGCGAGAATGAGAACCGCCCAGGAACGGTCGGCGCGCATGGCTCTGCTCCCGAAAGTTGGCGCCAGCCGACAGGGGAGCGGGGCGGCCGGCGAATCATGTCACCGATTCTACCCGAGGGTCTGCGCCGAGCCAACCGAGTGGGCTTTGGCGGACCGTCATGGATGCTGGGCGCGCCCCCTCGCCGATCCTCATGATCAGGATCTCCCGCGCGACTTCTTCCGCATCGACCTTTCGAACGACGGCGGCGCCACGTATCCGGAGAGTCTCGGTGTCTCGCGCGTGGGACAAATGATCCACGTACCTGTCCCTCCACTGTGAGTGGTCCAGGGCGTATCGAGGGGTGTAAAGCGTCCCTTGACGTGCGCCGGGCGAGACGCCAATCTCACGTGCTGGCGCGGCCCACGGCGCAACGAAGCAGCATGAAAGGGCCCATTAGGATGCCGGTTCGAAGCGGTGGTTGGAAGACGAACTTGGTCGCCGCCCTCGTCTGCATGGTCCTCGCCGGGCATGCCGTCGGCGCCCGCGCCCAGGACGAGCCGTCCCCCACGTACGCCACGCTCGCGGATCCTTCCGACAAATGGCACCTCTTCACGAACTTCGGCGCCGGCGAGGTGAGCGGCGGCTACGGGGAGTTTCTCGAGACGCCCTACCACTACGAGTTGGCTATCGCCCGGCACCTCTCCGGCGGACGCTGGCGACTGGGCGGCGGGCTGCAGTTCGGGTCGATGGAGATGAGCTCCCCCTACCAGGACCAGCAGGAGTGGGCGCACCTCGAGACCTTTGGTAGCGGCACACGGATGTTCGGCTCCGGCCGCTTGCGGCCGTACCTCCAGGGACGGGTCGGCCTCGTCCGGATCCACCCACGGAGCGAGCTCTTCTATAACAAGGACCCCGAGGGCCTCGAACCGGGGGACAGCCCGACGAAGGCGACGAACGGTATCGGCTTCACCGCGCTGGGCGGGCTGGAGATCGGGTTGCGCCCCGGTCTCGCGCTCGACGTGGCCGGCTATTGGACCTGGTACGGAACGCAGGAATACGACCTCAGCCCGATCTCCATGGACCCCGTGAGTGACGGCAACGACGTGGGCGTCAAGGTCGGTCTCGCCTGGCAGCCGTTCGTCGCGTGGCCCCACCGGACTCTGGGCAGCCCGGTGCTCGTCGACCCCGTTACCGGGGTACCGGTGCCTCTGCCCCCGGACGACGAGCTTCGCGACGCCTGGGGCGTCCCCCGGAGCTGGGGATGGGCCACCGCGGAGATGCTCGGCATCAACTTCGGCGCCTCGATGTTCAACGAGTACGTCCGCGACGCCAACTTCAACCAGATCAGCCCTCGTAGCTTCTGGCAAAACCTGGAGGAAGGCTTCACCTGGGATG
>JBDHDM010000632.1:0-2010 GCA_039591515.1 Gemmatimonadota bacterium
CCCGACCCGACAACTCGTTGGACCACCCCCGCGCGCGGCGGCTCACCGAGGTGGAGCACATCGTCTCGGGGGCGATCTACGCCGACGCGGCACGGACCACCCGGAAGACGGACATGGACGAGCTCTCGGTCCTGGACGCCTTCTGGGACGAGCTCTACCACCAGCGCAACGCCGACGACCTGGCCGGAAACGACCCGGCCCTGCTTCCCCCGGATCTTCGCGCGGCCGACGTCGCGGCTGCGCTGGCCGCCGGCGAGCTCCCGCCTTCGTTGCGCGTGGCCGCAGGTGAGTACTACGTGGTGAGGGCGATCCATCGCCCCGACGGCGGCGAGCCGGACGGCTGGGTCGCGAAGGCCTCCGTCCCGGGCACGCCCGATCCCGACCCGGAAGCCTTCCTGGTCTATACCCAGCTGTTCGGTGGCTCCTGGTCCACTGCAGAAGAGTGGCGCACGGCCTACGTCGCCTTCCTCGCGGACAACGTGGTCGAGAACGTCGACCGGGATCTCTCGCCCGCGACGGGGATCGGGATCGCGCTGCTCGAGGCGGCGGTGGCCTGGCACGCCGAGCTCACGAAGGGCGCCCTGATGCTGCTCGGGAACCAGGACTCGCCCCAGGCGAGGAGCGCGGTGGAGGCGCTCGTCGCCGCCCTCGCCCGGCAGGTGGAGGTGCTCGGGGGCGAGGAGCTGCGCCCGGGCCGCAACCTGGCCGCCCTCGAGGGGGAGCTCCTGTCGCTCACCTTGCCCGAGGGTCCGCTCGCCGGGCTCGCCGGGACGATCGAGGGCTTCTACGCGGACCTCTCGAGCTTCGACGAGCCCAGCACGACCCACGCCGCGGCGGCGCTCCTCCAGAGCGAACCTCCACTCGGCGATGCAGCCGCGATCTACCTGGTGCGCCTGCTCGCCGCGATCCCCGGACAGGAGCTCGCCGCCCTGCCGGAGCTGGCGCTGCTGCTCGACTTCGCAGCCGACTACGACGACGACGGCGTCGCCAACGGCGACGAGCTGGGGGTGCCGGTGCGCCGCAGCTCGGACCCGCGCTCGCCCAACACCGACGGCGACCTGCTGCCGGACGGGCTGGATCCGTGCCCCTCGGACCCGGCGAATCTCTGCCTGGCGCAGGACGATCTCGAGGGCGACCTCGATGGAGACGGCGTGCCAAACGCCGTCGACACGTGTCTCAACGACCCCGATCCACTCCAGACGGACACGAGCGGCAACGGAATCGGAGACGCCTGCCGCCGCTACGCCAACATCCGCACGCCCGTCAGCAACGTGACCGTCCATCCGGGAACACCGGTCCGGTTCACCAGCATCCGCAACGACGAGCTCGGGTTCGCGCTCCCGCTCGCCTATCTCTGGGACATGGGCGGGGGGGCGCCCGACAGCACGTCGGCGCTCCCCGGCGATGTCGTGTTCACCACCCCCGGCGTCTACACGATCCGGCTCACCGCGACCGATGCCCTCGGCACGACGAGTCCCCTGGGCCCGGACCGACGCGTGGTGACCGTGCTGGGGACCGGACCGTCGCTCGACCCCGGCGGCCCCTTCGGTGCCACCGAGGGCTTCGTGGTCGCGTTGACGGCCGACACCAGCGGTCTGCCCGGGCCGGTTGCGTTCCAGTGGGACTTCGGGGACGGGGCCGTCGGCCAGGGAAATCCAGCCCTGCACACGTACGCCGAGGACGGAGTCTACGCCGTCGGCGTCACGGCCGAGGCCCACGGGGCGGTGCTGAGCGCCGAGACGGAGGTGATCGCCGCCGACACCGCTCCCGCCGTCGACTTCGGCTACGAGTTCGACAGCCTGCTCCTCATCCCGGGCACGCCGGTCCGGTTCCGCGACGTCTCGACCGCATACGATCCGATCGCCTTCCGCCTCTGGAGCTTCGGTGACGCCTCGCCGCAGGCCAGCGGCCGCACGCCCCTCCACGCCTTCGGCAGCCCGGGCATCTTCCCGGTCGAGCTGACGGTAACCGACGACGACGGCTCCACCGCGCGCCTCACCCGCCACGTTC
>JBDHDM010000633.1:0-2864 GCA_039591515.1 Gemmatimonadota bacterium
CGATGATGGAGCGCCACCGCCGACGAGGGTCGAGGCGCCGCGACAGCAGCACATAGAGGAGAAGCGTCGGCAGGAGTGCCCACAGCCACTGCGGGCGCAGGAAGTGGAAGTCGCCGAGTGTCACTTCAAGCACGGGCGCGTACCCTCCTCGTCCCGGCTCCGAGGGCCATGACGAAGTGGTATCCGAGAAGAGCGATCAGGGCGATCCCGAGCGGCCATTGATGCAGGGGGCGGGTGGGCCGATAGCTGGTGGTCTCGAGCTCCTCCGGCGTGAGCGCGTCGATCTGGCGATAGACCTCCTCGAGCGCGTCTCGGTTCTCGGCGAGGAAAGAGCTGCCGCCGGTCGCGCGGGCGATCGCTTCCGTGGTTTCCAGGTCGAGCTCGGCCGAGCCGGTGGCGTTGGGGTCACCCATCGCGATCGCATGAATCGTGATTCCGGCGCTCGCCGCGATGTCCGCGGCCTTCTCCGGGGGCACCTTGCTCCCGGTGTCCGCGCCGTCGGTGAGGAGGACGAGGACCTTGTCTTCCGCTTCGCTCGCTTCGAACGCGCGTACGCTGAGCCCGATTCCGTCGCCGATCACCGTTTGCGGCCCCGCCATTCCGGGCTCGAGCTGAGCCAGCTGGGCACGCACGAGATCGTAGTCCGTGGTGAAGGGGGTCTGGACGAACGCCTCCGTCCCGAAGACCACCATGCCGATGCGGTCGCCTTCCCGCCGGTCGATGAAGGCGTCGATCACCGCGATCGTCGCGCTCATACGGGACTCGCGTTCTCCTTCGTCGTCGAACATGTCCCGGATGTCCATGGAGCCGGAGAGATCGACGGCGAGCATGAGGTCCCGCGCCGATTCGGTCTTCACGATCGGAGGCTCGACGTAGCGCGGCCGGGCCAGACCCACGACGAGGCATCCCCACACCAAGGGAGCCAGCGCGATCTGAAGGACGTTCCTGCGGAGCACGACGCCACCCCGTCTCGGCTCCGATCCCGTGGCAGCGGCGATCTGCTCGAGAAAGGGGACGCGAACGGATGTTTCCTGCTCGCGGTACGGCGGCAGGACGTACCAAGCGATGAGCGGGAGGGGCAGAAGGATCAGCAGCCAGGGGTAGGCGAGCTCGGGAGGAGACGTCCGGCTCCCCCCGAGAAGGCCGGCGCGCCGTAGGTGGCGTCGAGGAACTTCAGCCATTCGCTGCCGGAGAGCGCAGCCACATCGGTCCTCGGCGCTCCCGACAGGGCGATCCGCTTCAGGAGCCCGGGCAGGCTCCGGAGCGCCCCGGGGCGACGCGTCGGGTCCGGGAGCTCGCCTCGGATCCGGTCGAGGAGCGCGAGTCCCTCCCGCCGATACCGGTCGCGGAGCCACCGGTGGTATCTCGCCCAGGCCCATCGGATCGAGAGCAGTGTGATTCCGACGGCCACCACCACCCAGCCGACGGTCTGGGGCATCCAGCTGACCGAATCGGGCAGCACGATGTCGTTCAGCGTCTGCAGGTTCATCGTGGCCGCCTCGCCGCTTGGCCGAGCAGGCGCCGCACCTGCTGCATCTCGTCTTCGTCCGTGGAGATCGGCAGCACCGGGATGCCACGCTCCGACTGCCAGGCCAGGACCGCGTTGAGCCGCTCGCCGGCTCGAGCCACGAGGCGTTCCCGGCTCGAGCGCTTCCCCAGGTCCAACTCGACCTGGAGCTCGCCGTCACTCACGACCAGCCGCCCGCCGGGCGGAAGCTCACGGCTCGCAGGGTCGACGATCGGGATCGCCACAACGTCGTTGTTGCGGGCCATCCGCGAGACGAGGCGCGTAGTCTCCTCGTCCGCGCCGTCGAAGTCCGAGACGATCAGGACCAAATAGTCGTGCGTGGTGATCCGGCTTGCGGTGTCCAGGACCTCGTTGAGCATGCCCGGGTTTCGAGGAGCGGGGTGGTCGGCCCGAAGTGCGCGGTTGCGCTCCACGATCTCGTGGAGGACTCGTAGTACCGTCGCGCCGGAGCGGTGCGGCTTGATCTCGGCGGTGGATTGGTCGTCGAAAACGATCGCGCCGACTCGGTCTCCCGCGCCGGTCACGCGCCAGGCGCTCGCTGCCGCGATGCGTGCGGCGGATACCGACTTCATGCTACGGGCCGAACCGAAGAACATCGACATCCGCTGGTCGACCAGGATCAGGGCGGGCCGGTCGCGCTCTTCGGTGTAGACACGCACGTGCGGGCTGCCGGTGCGCGCCGTCACCTTCCAGTCGATGGTTCGCGGGTCGTCGCCCGGCAGATATCCACGAAGCTCCTCGAAGTCGAGCCCTCGGCCACGGATCCGCGACGCATGGCGGCCCGAGAGTAGCGAGTGGACCGGCTGGCGCGGCAGGAAGGAGAAGTCGCGCGCGACGAACTGAAGGCGCGTCAACTCCTCGAGGGTGACGTAGACGCCGTCTTCTGCCTGTGCGGCCCTTGGATCCACCTCCGCCCTCCCTTCAGGCCACCGCGACGACGGTCACGATCTCGTCGATAACCTCGTTGGCGGAGATCCGTGACGCCTGCGCCTCGTAGCTCAGCTTGAGGCGGTGGCGGAAGACGTCGTGTACAACGGCGCGCACGTTGTCCGGCCCCACGTGATCCTGCCCCTGTAGCCAGGCGTGGACGCGAGCACACTTGTCGAGGCCGATGCTGCCGCGTGGGCTGGCCCCGATGTCGATCCAGGTGGCGAGCTTCTCGGAGTACCGGTCGGGAAAACGCGTCGCGAAGACGAGATCTACGATGTACCGTTCGATCGCCTCGGAGACGTGCACGGACGGTAGGTCGGCCCGTGCCGCGAACACTGCGTCCTGCGAAATGGCAGGCTCCTCGGCGAGCGATCGAGCGGCGTCGCTTGGCTCCTCGGCATCCTGG
>JBDHDM010000634.1:0-2569 GCA_039591515.1 Gemmatimonadota bacterium
GCGACGCCCAGATCCGGTACCCCGAGGACGAAGGTACCGGTGAAGCCGGTATGCCCGAAGGCCCCCGGGGGGGCGAACGGCGGGAGCTGCCAACCCAGCGCCTGATCGTCACCGGTCGACGCGAGGAAGCTGGAGACCGTCGTTTCGCTGATGAGCGGTCCACCAGCGGCTCGTTCGGGTCGGAGCATCACATCGAGCAGCGTCGCGAGATCGTGCGCCGTGGAAAAGAGACCGGCGTGCCCGGCGACACCGCGGAAGGCGTGATGGGCGTTGCCGTCGTTGACCTCTCCGGAGAGCGTGTGGCGCCGCCAGCCGTTCCACCGATCCGGATCGCCGACGATCTGGTAGCCGAACGTCGAGTCGTGGACCATGCGTCGCTCGAAGGGATTGCCGTGCGACGTGGCCGCGAAGCTCCCGGCACGGGTCCGACTGGCCGACTCTGCGGTGTGGAGGGGCCGAAAGCCCGTGTCCGTCAAACCGAGCGGACCATAGAGCTCACGCTCGAGGAAGGCATCGAGGGCGGCTCCGCCGACCGCCTCGACGATCCGGCCCAGAAGCATGAACCCGAGGTCCGAGTAGTGCCTGGATTCCCCCACGGACCACGAGAGAGGAAGGCCCCGGAGGTAGCGGTAGGCGTCGTCCGGATCATCCGCGTGATAGTACACCGGCACCCACTGAGCGAGGCCGGAACGGTGCGTGAGCAGGTGGCGGGGCGTGATCTCCGACCTCTGCTCCGCCACGAAGTCCGGGAGGTAGGTCGAGACGGGCGCGTCCAGATCCAGCTTTCCCCGCTCGACCAGGAGCATGACGGCCATCGTGGTGGCCATCACCTTGGTCACCGAGGCCAGGTCGAAGATCGTTCGTGCCCGGACCCGTAGTCGTAGGCTTTGGAGCTCCCGAAGGCGCGCTCGTGCACCACGTCGCCGTCGCGAGCGACCAGGAGCACGCCACCGACCATCCGCCCTCGGTCCACCCAGTCCGCGACCATCGCATCGGCGTGCGAGAAGTCGAAGGTGGGGCCGCCCGCCTCGGGCGCGCTGCACGCGACGAGAGCAGCGATCGCGAGCACAGCGGACAAGCGCCGGCCGGCGGCCCGGAATCCGTGGGCGGGCGCCGCCGGGAGACGTAGGTGTCCGAGTCGGCCGAGGAGCCTCTGTCGGCTAACGGGTTTTGGTCCAGATGATGATGACCCCGCACGGACCTCCGGCGTTACCCGAGGCCGTCATCCCGTACTCGATGGGGATCTCCGCGGGCCGGCGATAGATCTCCACGGCGTCCACCATGGCGAGCGGGGCGATGACCTCGATCGGCATGTCGCGCGTGAGCTCGACATTCATGCGCGCTCCGTCCATGTAGATGGTCGGCGTGCAGAACTGCCCGGTTCCGGTCAGCCTGAGGGCCTCCCCTGAGAACGCGTTCAGGCCTCCCCCGGGCAGCTGGAGAAGCACCCCCGGGATACCGCGGAAGAGATCCGACGTGCTGCGCGCCGTCGACTCCTCGATCATGACCGGGGTCAGGAAGGCTCCCAGCCCTCGGGTAGCCCGTCTCACGAAGCCGTTCTTGACCAGCTGATGCTGCAGCACGGGTCGCTGCAGCGACACGATGAGCCCGTCGATCGGCATTGGTGCGGCGGCGATGCGGAACTCGACGTCCATCTCACCCGTGGGACCGAGCTCGAACACGCCCGCGGGCGTCTCCTTGAAGCCGAACGCGGAGGCGATCAGGACGAACGAGCCCGCCTCCGGTGACTCGAGCGTGAACCGACCCTGTCCGTTCGTGACACCGGAGGTGATCGAGTCTCCCTCCTCGGTCATCATGATGACCAGACCGAGGGAGATGGGTTGGCCCGTCTCGACCTCCATCAAAGTTCCCCTGATCGTCTGTGCGTGGGCGGGCGTCGCGAACGCCCCCAACACCACGGCGATCATCGCCGCGGGCATCACCCGACGTATCAGGGTGAGCGCGTCATCCATCCTTCGATCCTCCGAGAACCGTTTTACCAGCGAGCCTGCAATATAGGCGACCAGGACATATACGTCCCGTGCACCTGGAATCATTACCGAGCGCCCGACCCGAACGTGCCCTCCGATCCACGCCCGGTCCGGTTGCGGAGCAGTGTCCATCGGGGCGCACGCTCATCCGCCCCAGGGTGGTGGGGGTGGGGGCACTGGCCGGGTCAGATCGAACTCCACCCGGAAGCGTCGATCCGAACCTTCGCGGCGCAGCGCGTAGGCGAAGCTCTGGTTCGGGTGGAGTTCGAGAGACCACACGTTGGTTGCCGCCTGGGGAACGAGGCGCGCCGTGCGCGCGTCGGCCGGAAACTCCTGAAGGGAGGCGGTCCCGCGCCCTCGTGCGTCCCCGCCGTACCGACTGATCGCGTCTTCCGTCCCGTCTTCGTGTCGGTGGTCGTGCTCGAGGCGAAGCCCGACCGCAGTCGTCGTCAGCACCCATGTTCTGGAACGATCCTCGCCGACCACGAAGGGGACGCGGATCTCGCCCGCCTCACAGCCGCGGACATGCATGATGATCCGTTGACCCTCGAACGACGGGTCCGGCGGCTGACTCTCGG
>JBDHDM010000635.1:0-2100 GCA_039591515.1 Gemmatimonadota bacterium
GAGAAGCCGATTCTCTTCACGGAGCGAGGCACGGGCGAATCGAAGATGTCGAAGCGTATCGTCCGGGAGGCCGTCTGGCGCGTGTGGTGGCTCCGGATCCAGGATCTCTTCGGCAGGCTCTGACCATGCGGGAGGAAACGCCCGAGCGCGCCATGAGCGAAGAGAGGATCGGCCAGGAGTTCTATGACTCGACCGACTACTTCGAGGGAGCGCACCTCATCGACCCGGAGAGCCCCTTCCAGCGCTACCGCGTGTCGAAGGTTGTCGCCATCCATCCGCCGCGTCCGACGGACCGTGTCGTCGACCTCGGCTGTGGGTGGGGGACCTTCGACTTCGCCCTCGCCGACCGGGTGGCGTCCATCGTCGGGGTGGATTTCAGTGAGCGCGCCATCGACTTCTGTGAGCGTCGCCTCGGTGACGAACCCCGTCCCAACGTCCGCTTCCTGCGGGCCGATGCGGGAGCGACCGGGCTCGAGGAGGGAGCATTCGATGTCGTACTCGCGGCCGATCTCTTCGAGCACCTCTATCCGGACGACTCGGTCCGCGTCGCCCGAGAGGCGTATCGGCTGCTCGGACCGGGCGGAAGGTTCGTGACATGGACGCCCCACCGGGGCCACATTCTGGAGATTCTGAAGAACCGTGACATTCTCCTGCGGCGGGACGTCTCCCATGTGGACTACAAGTCGATGCGGGCCATGAAGGACCTCCTGGCGGGTGTCGGCTTCGAGATCGAGAGGGCCTACTACGCGGAGTCGCACGTTCCGGGGCTGCGAGTCGTGGAGCGCGCCCTGCAGGGGCTGGTGCCGCTTCTGAGGCGCCGGATCGCCGTGCTCGGCCGTAAGGCCCCCGGGGGCAGCTGACCGATGGGTTGGGAGATCGAGCGTCGATTCCTCGTCCGTGTGGACGATGCCGTCTGGTATCGTCTCGGTGAGGGGTACCATCTACGCCAGGGCTATGTGCTCAACGGCAATCCCTCACTCCGCGTGCGGACCGGGGAGCCTCGCGGTGCGGTGATCACGACGAAGAGCGGGGCAGGGATCCGGCGGGAGGAGCACGAAGCCATCGTGCCGGAGGAAATCGCACGGGCCCTCTTCAAGGCGTCCGAGGATCGGGTGATCGAGAAGGTCAGGTGGAAGCTCGGTCCGTGGGAGCTCGACCGCTTCCTCGGGGCCCTCGAAGGGCTGGCGCTCCTCGAAATCGAGCTCGAGTCGGAAGACGCCAATCTTCCGCCGCTTCCACAGGATGTTCATGTATTACGTGAGGTGACTGACGATAAGAGATTTGTTAGTGGTCGCTTAGCACGCATGTCGCCAAAGAAGCAACGGAAAGCCGTGAAGAAGGCGTATAAAGAGGTGAAGGGGTGGACGGGACTGAGCACCTGAGTCGACGGCGGGCGTTCGTGCCCGCCGTGGGGAGCTGGCTCGCCGCCGCGCTGGCCCTCGGCCTGTCCGGGTGCACCATGATCGGCGCACCCGAGCTCTCGTCTCCCGCACCCGCCAGCGGCCGAGCGATTCCCGAGGCTCCGAGCGAGGAACCGCCGAGCGGCCGCGGGAACATGGAGGTCTACGAGCAAAGCGGGCGTCGCTATCGCGTGCTCGAGACCTCCCAGGGCTACGACGAGCGCGGCGTGGCGTCCTGGTATGGCAACCAATTCCACGGGCGTCCCACGAGCAGCGGTGAGCCCTATGACATGAACAAGGTGTCTGGGGCCCACCGGACACTCCCGATCCCCAGCTGGGTCCGGGTCACGAACCTGACCAACGGTCGATCCGTGCTGCTACGCGTGAACGACCGGGGGCCGTTCGCCGACACGGACCGTCGGATCATCGACGTCGTGCGGGTCGAGGCGGTCGAGCCCTGGCAGGTCCGGGCCCGATAGCCCATCTGCGGGGCTCAAGCAGCACGACCCCGAACCGAGACCGCTGGGCGCCACCGTACAACCTGGGGGGCAGGGCGTCTCCCCGTGGAACGACCTGTGCGGAAATCCCGTAGTTAACATAATATATGTTATACGAACCCAGACTCCGGAATCTGGGGTCCCGGACGACCCCACGGACCTTCTGGACGTACGGAATCGTGCGAGAGCCCAGTATTCATGGG
>JBDHDM010000636.1:0-3233 GCA_039591515.1 Gemmatimonadota bacterium
CGCCCGTCCCCCACGGCGATCCCGTTGAAGATCATCGTCCTGGGGAACGCCCCGGCCGCAGGCACGTTGGTCTCGAGTCCCTCGACGATCAGCACGGTGTCGCCCGTCTCCAGGTCGATCGACATCAACCGGCCGGCGCCAGCCTCGACCACATAGAGCAGGCGATCGGCGATCGCGAGGCCCTCCGGGCTCGAGAGGCCCTCGGCCAGAGTCTCCGTGGTTCCGTCCGGCAGGAGCTTCAGAATCCGGCCGGTGTGGTTCTCCGATACGTAGAGCTCGTCACCATCCGTCGCGAGACCCGCAGGGCCGTCGATCCCCGAGGCCAGCGTCGTCCGGCCCTCGGGGTCTGCCGTCGAAAACCGCACCACCTCACCCGTACCGTACTCGGTGGCAACCACATCGCCGTCGAATCCAATGGCATCGATGGGAGCGGCGGCCTGGAAAGTGGTGATCAATGAATCCCCGGACGGATCCCAGATCCGGACCGCGTTGTCGAACCAACTGGTCAGCACGAGGTGCTCGCCCGTGGATTGCACCGACATCACCGATCCCTGCGCAGAGAAGCCGATCACGTCGCGCACCGTGTGCAGATCTTCGCCGGTGTTTGGATCGAGCCGGCGCAAGGCGAAGAAGTCCGCCAGATAGAGCCCGCCCTGATGGAGCGCGAGGCCGCCGGGAATGTTGATGCCACCCTCGATCACCGTCCGGTGCTCGGTCGGGCTCAGGACCTCGACGATGAAACCGTCCGCATAGCTGGAGACGAACAGCCGGTCATCCGGCCCAAAGGCGAGGTTGTCGAGGCCGGGCTGCAGCGTCGCGACCACCTCGTGCGCCCCGCTCTCGAGATCCACTCGCACGACCTGCCCTCTCAGGGCATCGAGCACATGTAACCGCCCCCGCGAGTCGAACTTTACGGCAGCCGGGACACCGAACCCGACCGCCACCGTCTCGATCGCGCCGGTCTCGACATCCACTCGGACCACCTCCCGAGCGAACCAGCGCGGACCGTAGAGCTTGCCGTCGATCGGGCTCCAATCCATGCCGTTGAGTCCACACCCCGGTCCCAGATCGCCATTGACCAGCCGCGCCTCGGCCATGCCCTCCGGATCGACCTCGTAGAGCTTGTCGTCCAAGAAGCACTGCGAGACGAACAGGCGACCGTCGTCGGAGAACGTGATCGGGTTCACCCCCGCACCGAGGTCGGCCACCACTCGGCTGGTGCCGTCCGGCGAGCGTCGCGTGACCACGCCGTGTGCGATATCGGTCCAGTACGCGGAGCCGTCGGGCCCGAACGTGACGTCATCAGGAGATAGCGCACCCTCGGCCTCTCCCCACAGCTCGAGGATGTCACCGTTGTCTGGGTCGATCGCGGCAACGGCCGGTGTCACCACGCTCGCCAGGTAAAGGCGGCCGTCCGGACCGAAGTGGATTCCGTTGACACCGCGGAACGGACCGCCCTGCGCGAGCAGCGCGACCCCGTCGGGTACGCCTGGCCCCAAGGTAGTGGCACTTCCTCGCTGTCGACGCCCCTGACGCGTATGAAAGACGGACCGGGCTCGGCCGAGCGCAGCTGCTCGAGCCAGAACACTCCGTCAAAGGGCACGCTGTTCCCGCGCGTCGACACGAAGTCGACGTCGCCGTCCCCATCCATGTCTCGTGCGACGAACTTGTCGAACATCCCACGCTTGCGGCGAGAGATGTCGTGTCGCGTCCAGGGCAGATCTGGATCACCGGGGTTCGCGAACCAGGCGAGCCGACCGAGTGGATCCTCGAGGCCGACGTCCCCGTCTTCGTCGCGCGGCCCGCGGCTGTACCCTCCGGCCACGAAGTCGACGTCTCCGTCCTGGTCGATGTCCGCCTGCGCGAAGCCGACGAGCTGATCCGGCTCGAACGTGCCGATCGGGTGGAGGTGCCAGGGCTGATCCGGGGTCATCGGCTGTTCCAGCCATACGAGGTGCCGAAAGAACTCGTTCGTCACGATATCGAGGCGTCCATCCCCGTTCAGGTCGGCGAAGTCCATGTTGAAGCCGGTCACCCCGTTCCCGACGCCGCTCATCGCCTGACCGACCCTCGCGACCACGTCGGCCGTGTCGGTTTCGGGCTCCGGCCGAGTGAGGGAGAAGGTGCCTTCGACCCGTATCGCGTGTTCAATGAAGGTGATCTCGTCGTCCGTCACGTTCTCGAACCACATGACCCGAGTCTCGGCAACCGACCCTCCCACAACGTCGAGGTCGCCATCACCATCGAGATCGACGGGCTGGGAGTTGATGGGCCAGATCACACGCGTCAGGACATGCTCGACCCATGAGTCGTGACGGAGCGGATCGCCGGCAAGGCCGAACCATGAGATCGTGTTCAGCGTTTCGGCATCCCCGGTCTGGTCACCCTTGTTCGCCGCAACGACCTCGGGGCGGCCGTCCTCGTCCAAGTCGGCGAAGAAGACTCGGATGAACGAACCCCGACCTTGGGCGACCTGTGGGATCAGCCGCTCCCAGTGCGCGGTTCGCGCTCCGGGCCCGGGGTTCTGGAAGTAGATCAGATGCGCCAGCTCGGCGGCAACGACGATGTCCGGATATCCGTCTCCGTTCACGTCGCCGACCGAGGCGTCCTCAGCGCCCCCGGCCTCTGCGCCTTGTGCGAGCGTCACCGACTCCCAGACGTCCGGATCTTCACTGCCGAACGAGAGCCGGACGAGCCCATCGGCCACGCCGTCGTAGGTGACGTCGGACTCGTGGACAGAAACGACGTCGAGGTGGCCGTCGAGATCCAAGTCGGCCATGACCAGCCCGTCGCTTCCCGCGAGTTCGCCCCCCGCCGTCGTCTCATCGTCGATGAGGTGCTCTCGCCAAGAGACGAAAGAACCATCCGCGCTCCGAGCCGCGGAAGCCGAATGGCCGACCGGCACACTCTCGGTGCTCTGGTCGGATTCCCGGTCGGAGACGCAGCCGAAGCCTACCGTCGCGACGACCCACAAGAGACCATGACGAGAGCGGAGCACGTGCCTTCCTCCTGACCGACGCCCCGATACCGAGGCTCGCGAATGTATGTGGTCGACCAACGATCGCCCTAGGGTCTGGTGCACATGATGGGCGGGTTGGCAGGCATCCTCAGCGCCCGTTCTCAGCAGGGTCACCCACCGAAGCCCATGTGCCGCTCGTCCCTCGGAAGGTGCCGACGCTTGACTGACGGCCCTGCTTCCGCGACGCTTGGCCTTGCGTTTCAGGCGCAACAGA
>JBDHDM010000637.1:0-3147 GCA_039591515.1 Gemmatimonadota bacterium
AGCAGACGCCGCTCATGTGGGCAACCGCCGCCAACCGCATCGAGGCGATGCGTGCCCTGCTCGAGGCCGGTGCCGATCCGTCGCTCACGACGAGTGTGACCGACTACGCGGCGCTCGGTGCCCGCGACATGCCGGAGCGTCGGCTCCGGGCGCAGCTGGCCTCGGTGCGCCGGAACGCCGAAAGCGGTGGGGCCGAGCAACAGCCGGCGCGGCAGCGCGCGCAGCGTGCCGCGCGTGCTCCGGCGGCGCCGGAGGAAGACGGAGAAGAAGAGGACGACGAGGAAGCGTCCGCCGAAGAGGAGGGCTCCGCGCCCGAGGAGACCGAGGACGGTCCAGAGGAGATCGAGGACGACGACTCCGAAGAGGGGGAGGAGCAGCCGGCGACCGAGGAGGCCGGAGAGGAAGAGGATGCGGACTCAGATGAGGATGAGGACGCGCCCGAAGCCGAGGCGGAGCCCGAAGAGCAAGAGCAGGCGCTGGGGTACAACGACCTCGTCGGTCGCGAGGGCGGCTTCGCCGCCCTGCACTTCGCGTCTCGCGATGGGCACGTGGAGGCCGCGAAGCTCCTCTTGGAGCACGGCGCCGCGCTCGATCAGCCGACGGCCGGCGACGGCACGACGCCGATGCTCATGGCGACGATCAACGGCAACTTCGACCTCGCGATGCACTTCGTGGCCGAGGGTGCCGACCCGGACGCCGTAGCCGAGGACGGAGCCACCGCTCTCTTCCTCGTCCTCAACCGACGCTGGGGCCCCAAGGCCGCCTACCCGCAGCCCCAGGCGTTCCGGCAGCAGCAGACCGACTATCTGGTGCTCATGCGGGCGCTCATCGAGGCCGGCGCGGACGTGAACCACCGGACCGGGCGGCACATCTGGTACACGTCGTTCAACTTCGACATGCTCGGGGTCAATTTCGCCGGGGCCACGGCCTTCTGGCGCGCGGCCTACGCCACGGATCTCGACGCCATGCACCTGCTCGTGGAAGCGGGCGCCGACCCGACCATCGCGACGCGGAAGGTGCCCTCTCGGCGCTTCGGCCGTCGTGGGGACCAGGAAGACACATCCGGACTCGATCCCGTCCCCATCGGCGGCCCCGGCGTCTATCCGATCCACGCCGCCTCGGGCGTCGGATACGGCGAGGGCTTCGCGGCCAACTCCCATTCGCACGCACCGGACAGCTGGCTGCCTGCGGTCCGGTACCTGGTCGAAGAGCACGGAGCGGACGTAAACGCGCGGGACCTGAACGGCTACGCGCCCCTCCACCACGCAGCCGCGCGCGGCGACAACGAGCTGATCGAATACCTCGTGTCGAAAGGCGCAGACGTGATGGTCGTCAGCCGGCGCGGCGAGACGACGGTCGACATGGCGAACGGGCCCCGGCAGCGGGTGAATCCCTTCCCCGAGACGATCGCCCTACTCGAGAGCCTGGGTGCGGTGAACAACCACAACTGCCAGAGCTGCCAGTAGAGTCAGCGGGACAGCGACCGGCTTCCGGCATCGGGAGCCAGCGCCCCGAACGCCCGCGCCTCCGCTCAAGGGCAGCCGGACGCACATCACCGTCTCCCCCGGCCGCGATCGGACCTCGATGTGCCCCCGGTGGGTCTTCACGATCCGGTTCGCGATCCCGAGGCCGAGCCCGGTTCCGACCCCGACGTCCTTGGTGGTGAAGAACGGCTCGAAGATCCGCGCCCGCAGCTGCTCGGGAATGCCGGGCCCGTCGTCGCCGATCTCGACCTCGACCCAGGCGTCGTTCTTCCGGACCCTCAACACGATCTCTCCCCCCTCCGGCACCGCGTCGGCGGCGTTGTCGAGGAGGTTCGTCCAGACCTGGTTGAGCTCCCCGGCATTGGCGGGGATCAGGGGTACGTCCTCGGCGTAGTCGCGCATCAACCGGATCGACTTCTGCCGGAGCTTGTGCGCGAGGATGGTCAGGGTGTTGTCGAGGCCTTCCCTCACATCGGTCGGCTTGTGCTCCCGCGAGCGATCCATGTGGGAGTAGGTCCCGATGGCGGAGACGAGGTCGCTGATCCGGGCGGTCGCGTCATGGATCTCGCGGATGAGCTGATCCGACTCGATCCCCACGCCCAGCCAAGTGAGCGCGTCCGGGAGCACCGCCAGCGGAAGATGGGCGGCGAGATCGTCCAGGTCGCCGACGGTCACCCCGGCATCGTCGAGGTTCGCCGCCACGTCCCATGGCTCGGCGAGTCCGAGCTCTTCCAGCTTGTCCGCCAGCTCCTCCTCACGGGCGCTGCGCTCGAGCGCCGTCGATTCGGTGTCCTCGGGTCCCTTCGTCCGGCTGCGAAGGTCGACGAGCCGCTGCAATCCGTCTTCCCCGATCTGATGGCGCAGCAGGCTCGACACGAGCCCCGGCAGCTGTTTCCGATGATCGGCCAGCCTCGAGGCGGCGCGGCGCACGGCCGCCGCCGGGTTGTTGAGCTCGTGGGCGAGACCCGCAGACAGTCGTCCCAGTGACACCATCTTCTCGCTCTGCTGCTCCAGCCGGACGTCCTGACGCACACGATCGGACATCCGGGCCACGAGTCGGCGGGCGACCCCGTCGCCCATGTCGAGCATCTGCCGGAACAGCGAAACGTCGACCCGCAGAACCTCCGAGGGCTCCGCAGCGACTGTGTAGCGCGGATAGTGTGTCATCCGGGAGAACGGGAGCATGCCCGTGGGCTCCCCAGCCTCCGTGGTCGCCACGAGCAGCCACTGCCCACCGATCTCCTCGAAGCCCTGGATGATTCCCCGGACCACGATCCAAAGCGCGGTCGCGGGCTCCCCTCGCTCGAACATGTGCTCACCCTTGTCGAGCACGACGTGCTCCCCATGCGCGCAGAACCAGGCGAGCTCCTCATCGGGGAGCCCTTCGAAGAGGGACAGGGGTCGCAGGTCGTGGGGCTGGAAGGTCACGGCCGATGCAGCTCCTGGCTCGAGCGCTTCGCCATCCGCGCTGGCAGCGCGCGCCGGGTCACGAGGTGCCTCACGGGTCCTGCTCGTTCCGACGCAACGGCACGAATCGGACAGGTGTGATGTCGGTGATCTCGACCTCACCTCCGGGCAGCTTCTCGACCACTTTCAAGATCTGGAAGGTGGAGATGTCACCCACGGGGATGACCATGCGGGCGCCGGGCTTGAGCTGCTCGAC
>JBDHDM010000638.1:0-2245 GCA_039591515.1 Gemmatimonadota bacterium
CGAACCCCGTGCGTCCAAGTGGTCGTAGGGAGGATCACGCGGTCGCAGCTGTCCCTCGAATGGAGGAGGCTCCCATGAGGCGAACCATGGCCCTGACACTCGTGCTGGCGCTCTCCGGTTGCGGAGACTTCGTCGACGAGGACGGCAATACCAGCATCCGGCAGGTCGCGGAAGGTCTCCAATCGGTCGGCGAAAGGGTGGCGGAGTTGGGCGAGGCGCTGGAGCGTGACGCTGACGTGGAGGCCGTGGCGTGGGAGGACCTTGCCACCGCGCTGCCCCGCCGCGTGGACGGCGCCGAGCGGATCGACGAGGAGGGAGACGCCGCGACGGATCGGAACGGCGCGGGTATGTCCCTCGTTCACCGGAAGTACCTCGTGGATGGCGACACCGTGTTCGTGGGCGTGGCCGATCTCGGGGCGTTTCGCGGCGGCGTCGAGCTCGCGCTGCGTTGGGTCGCGCCGCTCTTTTTGGAAGGTGACCTCGAGGGTGAAGTCGAGCAGATCGAGCTCGAAGGGTATCCCGGGATCCGTGTCCGAGACGAGACCGACGACGGGCTTCTCGTGGCCGTCATGGTGGAGCGTCGCTTCGCCGTCGTCGCGGGCGCTGAAGGCTACGGACACGACTCGCTGCTCCGTGAGGTGCTGCGGGATGTCGACTTCGGTCGCCTCGAGGGCTGGGAGGACTTCGGTACCCATTGAGGCGGCGATCCGCGTAGGCAGCCGGCCTCCGAGGGGTGATCCCCCGAGGCGGCCGGCTCCCGCGGGGTGATCACTGGGCGTCGCCGGCTACCGCAGTGCGAGCGCGACCCACTCGGCGTCGTGCCCGCCCCCGCCGATCGCGACGACGATGTACTGCCGTCCCTCGTGTAGGTAGCTCATCGGGGCAGAGGTCGTTCCGGCCTCGAGGTCCTTGGACCAGAGGACGTCAGCGGGGCGCCCCGGCCGGTCACGCCGAGTGGTGGCGGATCGAGGTGGGCGATCAGCGGATGATCCCTCGGGCCGTTTCCGTTGGCCGCGACCCAGACGTGCTCTCCCCGATGCATGTCGATGGCCGTGATCCGTCCGTACGGCGGCTTGAAGATCGGAAGCCCGTCGATCCGTGGGACTTCCGTCTCCTCGTTCCAGTCCCCGGCGTATTCCATCGTGGCGTCATCGCCCGACGGCTTCATGATCGCGTACACGTCGGGAAGCTGGTGCGACACCGCGTAGTAGTACCCGGTTTCGGGGTCGAACGCCCCCGTGTGCCAGTTTCCGGAACCCCAGGTGCCCGGCCGACCGAGAGTGCCTTTCGTGCCCCCTTCGGTGGGATCGTGAAGCGAGGGAGGGGTGAAGATCGGACCGATCTCGAACGGTTCGATGAGCTCCATTGCCCTGGCTCGGAGCTCGGGCGTGAAGTCGATCAGGTCGTCTACCGTGACGCCTTGGGCGCCGAAGGGCGGAGGCTTCGTCGGAATGGGCTGCGTCGGTGAGCTGACCTCGCCCGGCACGGCCGATCGGGGGACGGGCCGTTCCTCGATCGGCCATACAGGCTCGCCGGTGACCCGGTCGAACACGTAGACGAAGCCGGTCTTGCTCGGCTGCATGACTGCGCGAATCCGGCGCCCGTCCACGACGATGTCGCCCAAGGTCGCCGGGCCCACCGTGTCGTACTCCCAGAGGTCGTGATGCACCATCTGGAAGTGCCACACGCGCTCGCCGGTGCTGGCATCGAGGGCCACGAGGCTGTTCGAGAAGAGGTTCCAGCCGGGACGATGTCCGCCGTAGTACGCCGCGGTCGGCGCCGAGAAGGGCACGTACACGAGCCCGAGCTCCTCGTCCGCGCTCAGGCAGCACCACGACCCCAGGTCACCCGACCACTCCCACGAGCCTTCGCCCCACGTATCGTTGCCCAGCTCGCCCTCCCGGGGCACCACATGGAAGGTCCACAGAAGCCGCCCGGTGCGGACATCATATCCGCGTAGGTCCTCCGGAGTGGCCTCCTTGACGGCGCCACTGTCCCCGGCCCCGCCGACGATCCCCGACACCACGATCACGTCACCGACCACGATGGGCCCGGAGCTCGAGCGGTATCTCTCGCCGTCCGCGGCCGCGGGAGTGAGAAGCACCCGCCCTCCGTCCCCGAAGTCGTCGATGTAGGCGCCGCTCCGCCGATCGAGAGCGTACAGGTATGGCTCCCTCACCAGGATGATCCGCCGATCGTCGCCCGACGTCCACGAGTCGACACCCTTGTTGCTACGCCCCTGGGC
>JBDHDM010000639.1:0-2044 GCA_039591515.1 Gemmatimonadota bacterium
AGCTCGTGGAGGGGTGGCGGCGCGACGCCGCCACCCTCCGAGGCTACGGCGCAGAGCCTCAGGCAGCCGCCCTCGACCGGTGCGCCGACGTGCTCGATGAGAACCTTAGGGCGAAAGCGTCAGCCCCCCTCACCCTCAAGGCAGCTTCAGAGCTCGGAGGCTTTAGCCCGGACCACCTCGGGCGACTGATCAGAGAGGGAAAGATCGACAACGCGGGGCGCCTCGGCGCCCCGCGGATCCGGCGCACGGACGTGCCCATGAAGCCTGGCCGAGTGGCGCCAAGCTCACCCAGCGTCGAAGTTGGCCCTGAGCAGATCGTGCGCTCCGTCATCAACGAAGGAGTTGGATGATGACGAAGCGAACGAGACGACGCTGGAGCTATAAGACCGGCGAGAAGGGAAGGAACCGCGTGCGGGTGTTTGAGCATGGGTCAGGTGTGCTCATGCTCGAATTCCGCGCCGCGGGCGAGCGGAAGCGAGCCTCGCTCAGGCACCGGGATCGTGAGCGCGCAAAGCGGCAAGCCGACGAGGTAGCCGCGCGCCTCGCGACCTCCGAGGGCTATCACGTTGAAGGGGCGAAGAAAGGGCTGACGCTCGGACGGCTGTTTGACATGTACGGTAGAGAGGTAACGCCCACGAAGAGTGAGCGGAGCCGAACGTACGATCAGGTCGCCAGTGACATGTTCGCCAGCTATTTCGGTGTGCAGCGCGTGGCGTCCACGCTGAGCCTGCGGAATTGGGAGCTCTTCATCCGGGACAGGCGGGCCGGCCGTATCGGTCCGGGCGAGCAACCGTGGCAGTCCGTGAGCGATCGCACGATCGAGCGGGACCTGCGGTTCATCCTGGCCGTGTTCAACTGGGCCACGATGGCCGGTGACGGACGCGGCGGAGTGCTCCTGGAGCGGAATCCGTTCAAGGGCCTCAAGGTCCCGAAGGAGAAGAACCCGCGTCGGGTCACGCTCTCGAGTGACGAATACCAGTTAATGCTCCGTGTCTCGATGGACGTGGACTGGCGGTTTCACGTCGCCCTCGTGCTCGCGCACGAGACAGGCCATCGGATCGGGGCGATACGTCAGCTGAAGTGGTCGGACATCGACCTCGAGCAGAGGCGGATCCGTTGGAGGGCCGAAACGGACAAGACGGGCTACGCCCACGTCACGCCAATGACGGCCGACGCCGAGGCGGCTCTAAGGGTCGCGAGATGCAAGGGACCGGGGATCGGTGATGCACCGGTCCTACCTGGCCCGAAGGACCCGACGCAGCCCGCGTCGCGGTACCTCATGAGGGACTGGTGGAAGAAGGCCGAGAAGCGGGCAGCCCTGCCCCGCAAGAAGGGGCGCGGTTACCACTCTCTTAGGCGGAAGTTCGCCTCAGACCTAAAGGGCATTCCCCTCAAGACGCTGACAGAGCTTGGCGGCTGGAAGACGCATCAGACGGTGCTCATGTGCTACCAGCATGTGGACGTAGGGGAGATGCGTCAGGCCCTCTGAATGGGCCCATTCAATGGACACCATAGATGCTTAGGGGAGGAACGAGCCACCCCGCTTGAGGCCATAACCTCAAGCGGGGCTTGCGCTTACGGTAATGGGCGCTGAGGGACTCGAACCCCCGACCCCCTGCTTGTAAGGCAGGTGCTCTAACCAAGCTGAGCTAAGCGCCCTGACGTGCTTCTTCCGTCAACAGTACCCGACATCCTCCGACCTGCCCCACAGGAAGTCACCACCTTAGCTGGTGACGCTCACGCCGTTGGACAGCTGCTCCTGAAGCAGACAGATGATGTACTTCTTGTACTTGAGAAAGTTGGCCCCCGTTCTCTGGCCGGTGAGATGCTTGTTCTCGATCTTGGCCAGCTTCCTCTTGAACTTCCAGCGCAAGAATCTCATGGCGGTGGAATGACGATCGTCGCCCAGACGAAACAACAACTCCCATATCGGCTGGATCACACGCGTGGTCAGGTCTTGGGCCAAATCCATGGTGGGAGCCGTTGCCGCCGTGATGTCCTGGTTCGCAATGAGCTCCAGCCCATGTCCTTCTTCCAGAAAGGC
>JBDHDM010000640.1:0-2255 GCA_039591515.1 Gemmatimonadota bacterium
CACCGTGTCCCCGCGGATCGGGCCCGCCAGGGTATCGATGTCCACGGAGGCGGTGAGCCGACCGGAAACGAGCTCCCCGGTGGTGCGCCCCTGCGCGCTGAGGCGCGTATCGTACAGGCTGGTGTCCGAGAGGAGCACGTTCGGCTCCACGCCGTCTCCTTCGAATGCGAGCTCCCAGCGGACGTCGGGGCGCCAAGACACGAGGCCATCGACCCGAAGCGTCCCCCCGAGCGCGTCGAGCTCGAGGTGGTCGATCTCGAGCGACGACGGAGTGCCCGTTCCAACGAGCGCCATCCTACCGCCCAACGCCGGCTGGTCGACCATCGCGACGGCGGCGTCGACGGTCGCGTGGAACTGATCCCCGCTCCCCACCAGCGTCGCAGAGCCCGAGCCGCTACGTACGCGGGCCTGCCCCCGTAGCGGCCACTGCGCGGCGACCCATGCGACCTGCGCGTCGAAGGTCGGCTCATCCGGACCGAGGAGAACCGTTCCCTGCGCATCGGCACGTGTCGCACCCCGCTGTGCGAGCAATCGACTCACCAGCAGGCGGTCGGGGTGCCGCTCTAACTCCAACTCCACGTCGAAGGAGCCCGTCTCCGCAGTGGAGACGCTGCCGGACCCGGCGACCCGCAGGGAATCGAGGCGGCCCGAGGCTTCGAACGTGGCGCTGGCCCGACCTTCCGGAGCGTCCGGTGCGACGGCTCGCAGATCGTCCGCGCCCCCAAGACATCACGGACTGCGGCGCTGGCCACGATCTCCAGCGGCCGATGCACACCGACCATGGCCCTCATCGCATCCAGATCGCCGGATGCCTCGGCCTCGAGCTCGACCTCCGCGTATGGCTCGGGCGGGAGCAGGGTTCCCGAGACCTCGACGTCGAAGGGATACCGCCCATCAGTCCGGAGCCGCCCGCTCACGCGGAGGGATCCGTCCGGGCCATACACACGGAGAGCCCCGATCGACGCCTCGGAGCGGTATGCCCCTTCGAGCAGCTCGAGGCTGTCGACCGTTTCGGGAAAGCCGCCGGGCAGACCGCCGAGCGAGATCGATCGGACCGTGGCTTCGCCGACCCGGACCTCGACCGGGAGCGAGTACGGGGCCGGGCCCGAGGAGGCCCCCGGCCTGGCCGGGGGCGCGTGGTCCAGGAGCTCGAGCTCCACGTCGTGGGCGTCGATCGCCCTGACGTCTACGATGCGGCTCCAGAGCGACCCGAGGTCCCAGTCGATGGTCGCGCGCCGCACGGCGATGCGCAGTCGGTCGGACGTGTACGAGAAGCCCTCCATCTCCACGGGCCCCGCAAGCCGTCCGCTGACCGCCTCGACCGTGATGGACGAGGGTAGCAGCGGGCCCACGATACCCCACGCCAAACGCAGCCCGGACGCAGTCGACAGCAGAGCGGTGAGACCGAGCCCGACGACAGCCGTCATCACGAATAGCGTCAAAGCCAAGCGACGGAGCCACCGCGGGATGCGCTTCACAGCTCGGGACCCAGGTTCAGGTGGACCCGAAACGGCCATCCATCGCGTGTGACCGCGAAGGCGCCGTCGAGCCGGACCATCCCGACGGGTGAGCGCCACCGGATCCCGGCTCCTGCCCCGACCTCGAGACGATCACCCCACGAGTCGAGGGCGTTGCCCAGGTCGGCGAAGAGGGCTACGCGCCAGCCCGACCGCACGGCGGCATCGAGCTCGAGCGCGGTGACCAACAGCTTCGTGCCGCCGATCACGTCGCCGAGCTCGTCGAGGGGTCCGAGCTCCTGGTACTCATAGCCCCGGACGCTACGGTCCCCGCCGGCGAAGTAGCGGACCGACCCCGGGAGCTTCGAGAAGTCCGATGTGACGAGGGCGCCGAGCTCACCACGCCACAGAACCCGGTAGCGGTCACCCAGCCCGCGGATCCAGCGCAGCTCGAGCCCCATGTCGAAGAGCCGGACGTCGCTGAGGATCGCGTCGTGTCCGGCGCGCGCGCGCAACCGGAGAAGGCTCCCCCTCATCGGCTCGATCCGATCGTCTGCAAGCACGCGCGAAAGCCCGGAGCCGATCAGGAACAGCGTCGAGAATCCACCGCTCAGCGAAAGGAGGGTTCCGAGCCGGTCGCCGAGAGGGATCAGGTAGCTGCCGGTGGCACGGCGCTCGACCTGAGCGAGCCACGCGTCCACGATGGCGCGGTGTCCCGCCCGGTTCAGCCGCCGGAACTCGGCGCCGAATGTCGCGCGGATGCCGGTGTCGGTGCCGTAGCCGCCCCCGATCGAGTAG
>JBDHDM010000641.1:0-2025 GCA_039591515.1 Gemmatimonadota bacterium
CTTCGACCTCAACCGGCGCGTCGAGTGGCTGACCAAGGAGGCTTTCCGCTTGCAACGCGAGGAAGCAGACGGTCTGCCTGCGGTGGAAACCGAATCGCTGCTGACGATCCAGAGATTCAACGTGAATCTGTGGAAGCCGATCGACCTCGGGGCGGAGTATCGCATCCTCACCGAGAGAGAATCGAGCGACCAGCGTCAAGGCTGGTTGAGCGAGTTGACCTGGAAGCTCATGGAGAACTTCCGGGTTGGCGCCGGCTACAACTTCACCGACTTCTCGGACGACGAGTTCTCGCAGAACGACTACTCCGTGAAGGGCTGGTTCTTCCGGGTCCAGGGTCGCTACTAGGAAGGTGATGAGCGGATGACGACGAAATCACAGGATGTGGACAAGCAGGTCCGCGTCGACCACGAGACCGAGGAAAATCAGCCCGGCGCGATCAGAAGATCCCTCCTCCGTGGCGCGGAGGTCGTGCTCGCCGTGATCCTCGTCTTCGTGTTTTTCCTCACGTTTCTGGGAATCATCGGCTTCAGTTTCCCTCAGGGATCGAGCCTGCGTGACTTGATGATCCGCTCGAAGTGGGTCGCGGAGCCGCACGTCGCATCGCATCACGCGTTCGATGTGGACGTCGAGGATTCAGACCAAGGCTCGGGCTTTGCCCGGCTGGTCCGAACTCGCCGACTCGTCAAGACGAAGGATTCGCACGGGATCGCGTGGACCAACGCCGAGTCCGGAATGGAGCTGGCTGAACGGGACTCTGTCCAGACGTTGACCGACTCCGGCGCGTTGATCTCGCTGGCACGGGACAACGAGATCGATCTCGGCGAGAACTCGCTGATCGTAATTCGCCGTCTCGACGACCCTGCTGCGGCGAGGCGGGGTCGGACGAGGTTTCTGTTCGACGGCGAATTGGCGTCCGATGACGTGGAGCAACCGGGGACCGAACCGATCGAGATCACGGCCGCCAACGGGGCCACGGCGATCCTGCCCGACGGAGCGAGCGGCTCGCGTCTCAAGGTCACCACGAACCCGGACAAGACATCGACGTTCTCGTTGTTCAGCGGCGTTGCCCAAGTGACCTCGGGGGGACGGACCGTCGAGCTTTCCTCGGCTCCCGGTACCCCGGTGGCGCTACCCCGCCGGCCGTCGCTGATACAGCCGGCCGACCGGTCGGCCCAGGTCTATCGTTCGGCCCCACCGCCCGTGCGCTTCGACTGGCGCGACGAGCCGGGTTGTGACGCCTATCGTCTCGTCATCAGCCGTGATCCGGGCTTCGACGCCCTCGTCTACGACGGGAGAATCGACGACACGCAATTCACGCACGGGAACCTGCCCGCGGGTGGCTACTACTGGCGGGTCTCGGGCTTGTCCGGACGAGTGGAGGGAGCCCCCAGCGCGACACGACGGCTGGAGCTGACACGTGACGACGTCCCACCGCCGTTGACCGTGGAGTTTCCCGACCCGGAGGTACGCGACGATGTCGTCCTGTTGCACGGAGCGACCGAGCCAGGAGCCGAGGTCTTCGTGGCTGATCGGAGCATCGCGGCCGACCGGACCGGGGTCTTCGAGTACGCATTGAACCTGCAACGAGGCGTGAATCTGGTGGTGGTCGAAGCCGTCGACGCCGCCGGCAACGTCGCCTACCGTTCGGGGTTGATCCATGCCAAGTACTAGTTCGCGCACCAGGGATTCTGAGAGGACGCCATGAGAAACGCGCTCCGCTTTCCGATTCGCCTGAAGATCCTGATCACGATGCTGGTCGTCGTGACGGGAGTGGTCGGCGCCATCGTCGCGACCATGGCGAACCTCTTCCATATGGACAAAAAAACGTACATCACGGACCTGGTGTCGATGGTCACGGCGAGTACGGCAGAGGAGCGGGGGCCTACAACAGCAGCCTGCTGCAGGCGGCTGGCCTGTCGAAGGCCGACCTGCTGGCCGACCTCGAACGCGATCCGCTGCCTGTCGCCAGCATCCTGGACGGCCAGACGTACGTGAGAAACTCGACGCTGAGCAGCACGTTGCCG